>UROM01000008.1 GCA_900549455.1 uncultured Collinsella sp.
ACGAGATGCTCAGGAGTCTCGTGGGCTCGGAGATGTGTATAAGAGACAGCTGCGGACGAACTCGCGCTTTTCGCCGGTGGCCTGCCATTCATTTGGGTCATCATGCGGCGGAAATCGTCGGCGGACAACGTGTTTTTGATTGCAATGCCCGATTCCTCGCCGGGTGTCGCCTCGTGTGCGACGGGCATATGCGTGGCGGTCGGGATGGGCGAGGGGGCTGGCTCTACCGCCGGTGCGAACGAAGCGGTCGGCTGCGGTGCCATGGTTTCACGGGAAACATCGTCGCGTCGAGGCTCGGACACCGGCGTTGCCACTGCGGTGGCGGTCGCTACCGGGTGAGTGTCCGGGGCCGTATTTGCCGAGGCACCTTGCGGTGCCACGATATTGAGCGCAATCGGTGCAAAGGCGATCTCTTCCAGATAGGCCTCGATGGTCGGCTGATGCTTTTTGAGCTGAGCGATGGCAAAGCGCGAAGGGGCCTCAATCGTCAGAGTGTCCTCGGTCAGGCTCACGGCGCGCGATTGTCCCAGCATATTGATGAGGCGTGCATCTTGGCCGTCGCGCTGACAAAAGGCGATGGCATCTCCCAGGATGATGCTTGCTTCCTCGTCCACTGTTTCTCCCGTTCCTTAACTTTGGGCCCGCACGCGAGCGCTGCCTATTTCGGTCAGATGATATTTCTGGCCATGTTTGATTACCAAGCCGGCCTGCGCCAAGTCGTTGAGCGTTCGCGACCACGTGGGTGCCGAGTTTCCAAACGCTCGTGCCAGGTCGGTTGCGCCACACTCTTGGTTTTGGGCCAGATAGCCCAGAGCCGCTTCGCCGCGCTCGCTCACAAATACGTTTTGCTGCGGCTGTGCATATTGATTCGCCGCATTAGGATACATCATTTGAGCTGCTGGTTGTTGAGAACTCTGCATGGGCAGCGGCTGCTGTTGAAAACTTTGCCGCCACTGTTGGTAAGGCTGCGGAGGCATCTGCTGGGCCCATGGGTTGTACTGCGCCTGGGGCATTTGTTGGTACGGCTGCTGGTGCCCCAGCGGGTATTGCTGGGGATATACCTGTGCATATCCCGTTTGCGGCGCGTATTGAGCCGGATACCCTTGCGGGTTCGGTTGATAGGACATCTGCTGTGCAGTCGATGCGCCCGCCATCTGCTGCGGGGCTCCCACATCCGGGCCCATCGCTGGAATTGCATCGGGTATGTTCTGGGGAGTCGCGCCCGAGGGTGCCTGAGGCTCTTGCATGGGGGCCATGCCAGGCTGCTGCATGGGGGCCATTTGCTGTTGCACCTGTTGCATCGCTGCGGGCTGCTGCGTAAAGGAGCCCGGCATGGGATATGCCTGCTGCTCTGTTACGGGTCGCACGGCTGCCCCACGCCCGCCGGCACGCTCGATTTCCTGCACGCGCTTGGGGTTCAGACTTACCGTCACGACGGTGCCGTTGCCCATGTTGTCCTCGATGGAGACGGCGCCGCCGGCGTTTTCCAAGTACTCCTGTACCATGGGAAACCCGGCGCCGGTGCCGCGGATGTATCGCTTCATGTTGCTGTTTGCGCTGGTTACGCCAAAATCGAAGGCACGCTCTTTGTCGTCGATGCCCGGACCCTGATCGGCAAAGCGGATGGTGTCGCCACCGTCGAGAATCGAGATGATGGGCTCTGCAAAATGCGCGTGGATAAAGTTTTCGACAATCTCGCGGATAACCATCAGCGAGATGCGTCCTCCCTGCTCTTTCATGCACTGGTAGACGGTGTTGGTTGTCTCTTCCAAGTAGGTGCGGACGTCTTGCGGTTCGATGACGATGACGCGCGGTGTCGACAACATGTCATCGTAGACCGCGATGCGCGCTGCATACATGGCCTTTGGTGCTTGTGCGGTGACCTGCTCACCCTCGTTGCGTTTTTCGCGCACGCCGGTGATGTGCTCGTTGTCGGGTGCCGGATCACCGGAATCGACCATGGTGTAGAAGTCGTCAGACATGCCGCTCGCAATCTTTCAAAAGGTTTTGAACAAATAGTAGCTCACCGCGCAATGTTTCTCATCTTTCGACAAGTTTTCAAAACCTGTTGAAAACTTTGGAAAACGGACGAAAAGTTCTCAACATTTCCAACACGACCTGTTGAAAACTCGATGAAATTTCGTGAAAAGTTGCCCGCTGCCTCATATGCCGGTTCTGCTTATGGGGGAACCGTGTACTCTTTGCAACCTTTTACCTTTGATTTCTTGACATTTGAACATTGATTTCCCTACAATTTTCAAGCTCACGTGTCTATATCTGCGTCCGCGCCCCCGCGGACACTCGAAATGCAGCAGGAGGAACTTAAGATGAAGCGTACGTATCAGCCTAATAAGCGTAAGCGTGCCAAGACCCATGGCTTCCGTGCCCGTATGGCCACTAAGGGTGGTCGTGCCGTGCTCGCCCGTCGTCGCGCCAAGGGCCGCAAGCGTCTCACTGTCTAGCAGCGATACACACATCTCGCATGAAGACTATTAAGTCTCGGCAAGATTTCGAGCATGTGTTCAGTCAGGGGCGTCGTTTCAATCACCCTCTGATTCGAATGACCATATGTGAATCGGTTGGCGAAGGCGACTCCGGAAGGGTCGCCTTCGTTGGTGCTAAACGACTCGGTTGTGCTGTTGTGCGCAACCGATCTAAGCGTGTGATGCGCGAGGCCGCCCGCAGCTGTGGATTTCCCGTTGCGGGTTATGACATCATCTTGTTCGCGACTCCCAAGACGAGGGTTTCCTCGCCGCAGGAGATGGACAAGGCATTGCGTTCGCTTATGAAACGCGCCGGCGTTGCCGGGGAGGAGCGATGAGCAATCACGTTTTGCGACGTGTTGCCATCGCTCCTATTCGCATATATCAACAGGTTATTTCGCCCTTATTACCTGACGCCTGCATTTATTACCCAACGTGCTCGCAATACGCTATACAGGCGATTGAGAAGTACGGTGTTTTGAGAGGCTGCTGGCTTGCCGTGAGGCGCATCGCTCGCTGCAATCCCCTGCACGTCGGCGGTTATGACCCTGTGCCCTAGCGGGCACTCGCTATCGGAGGAAAACTTACATGTGGGATTGGATCGTTAACATCCTTTTTGAGCTGCTCAAGCTCATTCAGACCTTTGCGGTCGACTGGGGCCTGTCCATCATCATCTTGGTGGTCATCATCCGTCTGCTGCTGACGCCGCTTATGCTCAAGTCGACCAAGTCGACGGCTCGCATGCAGGTGCTGCAGCCCAAGATGCTCGAGATCCAGGAGCGTTACGCCGACGATCCTCAGCGTCAGGCCGAGGAGATGCAGAAGTTCTACAGCGAGAACAAGTTCAACCCCATGGCTGGTTGTCTGCCGCTGTTGATCCAGATGCCTGTCCTGTTCGCCCTATTTACGCTGCTGCGTAACCTGCCGAACTACTTTAGCGACGGCACGTTCTCGTTCTTCAACATCCTGCCCGACCTGACCACCACGCCGAGCGCTTCCTTTGCCGATGGCTTTATGGTCGCACTGCCTGCGCTGGTTTGCCTGATTCTGTTCGCTGTCTTGACCCTGATTCCGCAGCTCTATATGTCGCGTAATCAGACCGGTCAGCAGGCCCAGAGCATGCGCATGATGGCCGTCGTCATGACCGTCATGATGCTTTGGATGGGCTGGAGCCTGCCCGTCGGCGTTCTGCTGTACTACGACGTGTCCTCTGCCTGGCAGGTTATCCAGCAGATCTTCGTGACGCAGAAGGTTATCGACAAAGCTAAGGCCGATGAGGAGGAGCGCCTCAAGAACGCTCCGCTGCAGGTCGAGGTTACCCGTCGCGAGAAGAAGCCGCGTCCGCACAAGAAGAAGTAGTGGGGACATCAATCTTATTTAGGTACCTAACTTTTGGAGTACGTTATGTCTGAAGAGATCATCGAGGATATGCTTGAGGAGGTTGCCCCGCAGATTGCGGGCGATTATCCCGAGATTGCACAGCGCTACAAGGCCGGTGAAGAGCTGACCGATGAGGAGCTCGACACCATTGCCGATGTTGCGATTTCCATTCTGCGTTCCATCCTTTCGCACTTCGATGCTGCCAACTCTCCTATTGATGAGTACGAGGGCGACGAGGGTGAGCTGATTTTGGATGTTACGGCTCCTGATCTTGCTGTTCTCATTGGCCGTCATGGTCGTACCCTTGATGCCCTTCAGGTTATGTTCTCTTTGCTGGTGAGCCGCAAGCTTGGCTTTAGGTATCCTGTTGTGGTTGACGTCGAGGGTTACAAGAGCCGTCGTCAGGACAAGGTTGCCTCTATGGCTCAGTCTGCCGCCGAGCGTGCCATCCGTACTCATAAAAGTGTTTCGCTTCCGCCCATGAATGCTTATGAGCGCCGACTGGTTCATATTGCACTTCGTGGCAATGATGCCGTCGATACCCATTCTGAAGGTTCTGACCCTGATCGCCATGTGGTGATTGTTGCTCGATAATCTACTCAAGCTTATGCTAAGGGGGCGTGGTTTCCACGTCCCCTTTTTTTGTCAAAAGTTCTCGATACACTGATTTTTGTCAGAAAGGAGCTTCTGTTGTTTGTACTTACCGATCAGCAGGCAGACGAGATGCTGAGTCGTCTAACTTCCTATTGCAAAGAGTATTCCTTGAGCGTAACTGATGCTGAGCTAAGGAAATGTATCCAGCATTTGGATTTGGTTTTGGAAACAAATATGAACACCAATCTCACCCGTATTCTTAACGTAGAAGATGCTGCGGTACTTCATATCCTCGACTCACTTGTCTTGCTCCCTTATATCAATAAGGCTCCTGAGGGACCTTTGCTTGATATGGGAACAGGTGCAGGCTTCCCTGGTATTCCATTAACGATAACCACGCATCGTAAAGCTACTTATATTGACTCTGTTGGCAAGAAGGTTGATGCTGTAAATTCTTTTGTTCATGCTCTTGGATTGAAATGTGGTCATGCAGTTCATGATCGCCTTGAAGAATATGCTCGAAGCCATAAGAAGCAGTTCTCTGTCGTAACCGCCCGCGCACTGGCCCCTCTACCAATTCTTGTTGAGTATGCGGCTCCGTATCTCAAGGATGGAGGGTTATTTGTTATTACGAAGGGCAATCCATCGGATAAGGAGCTTGCTTCCGGCATGTCAGCAGCTAAGATCTGCGGCTTCACTTTGCTTCTGAATGACGCAATCGATTTGCCTGAGGGCTTGGGCCACAGGGAGTTCATTGTTCTTAAGAAGAGTCATCCAGCATCCGTTTCATTGCCTCGTGCAAATGGCATGGCAAAGAAGAATCCGCTTGCTTAGATGTTTCACGTGAAACATAATGGATACTAGCAACTTGCAGTGTTTCACGTGAAACATGGCGGTTGATATCGAATCGGAATGTTTCACGTGAAACATCCTCCGTTTGACAGCTTTAATACACACCAGGAGGGACCGTGGGATTTCGCGACGTTAAGCGTTCGAAGAACGCGAAAGACACGCGTATCATTGCAATCATCAACCAAAAAGGCGGTGTCGGTAAGTCAACGACGGCTGTAAACCTTGCAGCAGCACTGGGTGAGCAGGGTCGCAAGGCACTAATTGTTGATTTTGATCCGCAGGGAAATAGCACCAGTGGATTTGGAATTGAAAAGGAAGACCTTGAACACTGCATCTATGATGCGTTGTTGAATGATGTGCCGGCAGAATCGCTTGTTCTTGATACAAATTGCAAAAAGGTATTCGTTATTCCGGCTACAATTCAGCTTGCAGGCGCTGAAATTGAGCTCGTAAGCGCAATTGCTCGTGAAACTCGCCTTAAAGATTTGCTTGAACCGATTCAGGACGAGTTCGATTTTATTTTCATTGACTGCCCTCCTTCGCTCGGCCTGCTTACAATCAACGCTTTGACCGCAGCAGACAGCGTTTTGATTCCGATCCAGTGTGAGTATTACGCACTCGAAGGAGTTACGAAGTTGCTTGAGTCAATGAAGATGGTCAAATCACGTCTGAACAAGGGCTTAGACACCTATGGCGTGCTTATGACCATGTATGACTCGCGTACTTCCCTGTCAAATCAGGTTGTTGAGGAGGTTCAATCGTACTTTGGTGATAAGGCGTTTAAGACTCTGATCCCTCGTACGGTTAAAATTTCCGAAGCTCCGTCTTTTGGAGAACCGGTAATTACCTATGCGCCTCAAAATAAGGGTGCAAAAGCGTATATGAACCTTGCAAAAGAGGTGATCAAGCGTGCCTAGTGCAAAGAAACGTGGCGGATTGGGACGTGGACTCAATGCTTTGGTCTCAGAGGCCGAGTATGAGACTGGTGGTTCGGCTGCATCGGCTTCAAAAGCCGCTTCTGAAACAAAACTGCCCATTGAGGATATCGTTCCCAACCCTAATCAGCCTCGAATACACTTTAACGAAACTGAACTTCGCGAGTTGAGCGAGTCGATCCAAGAACACGGCGTTTTGCAGCCGCTTTTGGTTCGCAAACATGGAAACGGCTATGAGATCATCGCGGGTGAGCGTCGTTACCAGGCGTCAAAGCTTGCTGGTCTTGAAGAACTGCCTGTCATCATTAAAGAAGTTAATGATGAGGAAATGCTCGCTCTTGCTCTTATCGAAAATCTTCAGCGTTCTGATTTGAATCCCGTCGAAGAGGCGAAGGGTTATCGTCAGCTCATTGATGCCAGCGGCATGACGCAGGAGGCATTATCAAAGGCTGTCAGTAAGTCTCGTTCTGCAATTACAAATTCACTTCGTTTGTTAGATCTTCCAGAAGTCGTACAGCAGATGATTTTCGAAGGCAAACTTACTGCGGGCCATGCGAGAGCAATTCTCGCAGTTCCATATGAAGATGCCAGGATTCGACTTGCTGAGAAAGTTGTCGCGGAGGGTCTTTCCGTTAGAGCGACAGAAAATCTTGCTCCGTTGTTTTCTGCCGGAGAGACGCCAAGGACTCCGAGACCAGCAACACCTCAGTCATTTAAAAAGGCTGCTCGAGTACTTCGTCAAGTATTTAACACGAACGTACGCGTGAAGAGTTCGCGCGGCAAGAACAAAATTGAAATCGAGTTCAAAGACGAAGAAGAGCTCTCCCGTATTCTTGGCGAAATGATTCAATTTGGGCAGGAGGATCAGGATGAAGAATAAGATTCTCGCGGCCATTGCGTTGGCAACCACCGTTGCGGCTGGTGCTTTTGCGGGGTATAAGCTTGCAACAGATGATGAACTGCGCGGTCGACTGCTGCGCGGAGCTCAGGATATCGTCGATACATCTAAAAAGAAAATGGATGTGATGACCGAAGATGTCGCTATGCGCACTGCTCAGGTGACTAAGAATCCCAAGATTAACCAAGACTGGGTTAACCATCAGTGGGAAAATGTTGGTTATTAGGTACCTAACAATTACTTGCCTGTTTTGAAGGGGCCCTTGTCTGATACACGAGACAAGGACCCCTTATTTTGGCTAAAAACTAAGCTTACGTAAATCAAATCCATTAGTATGAAAACAAATGAAACAGCCCCGGTTGCATTATCTGCAACCGGGGCTGTCGGATGTTTCACATGAAACGTGATGGGGCACAGACTCCCCTATGCGTTCTTCTGTACCTTGAAACGTTGCTTCAGCTGACCGCAGGCGGCATCAATATCATTGCCGCGAGAATTACGGATCGTGGTCTCGATGCCACGAGACTCAAGGCGGCGCTGAAGATCCTCAACCTTATGAATCGGAGACGGCTTGAGCAGGCTGCCCTCGATGTCGTTAAGCTGAATCAGGTTAACGTGGCACAGCGTTCCCTCGCAGAAGTCGCAGAGTGCCTGCATCTCGGGATTCGTATCGTTGACGCCTTCGATCATGGCATACTCATAGGTCGGGCGGCGGCCAGTCTTCTCGGTGTAGAGCTGAAGCGCCTCGTGCAGGCGGAGCAGCGTGTACTTCTTAACACCGGGCATAAGCTTATTGCGCGTCGACTGGATGGCGGAATGCAGCGACACGGCAAGCGTGAACTGCTCGGGGATGTCGGCAAATTTGCGAATTCCAGGAATAACGCCGCTGGTAGAGACGGTAAGGTGACGGGCGCCGATACCGATGCCATCGGGGTCGTTGAGGATTCGCAACGCCTTGAGAACCTCGTCGTAGTTGGCAAACGGCTCGCCCTGGCCCATGAACACAACGCTCGTGGCACGCTCGCCAAAGTCGTTGGATACATGAAGCACCTGGTCGACGATCTCCTGAGCTGTCAGCGAGCGCTTGAGGCCGTTAAGGCCGGTGGCGCAAAAGGCACAGCCCATGCCACAGCCTGCCTGGGTGGAAACGCAGACGGAAAGCTTGTTACGACGGGGCATACCGACAGTCTCGACGGAAATGCCGTCGTGGTACTCGAGCAGATACTTGCGAGAGCCATCTTTGGAAACCTGCTTGGTGAGCTCGGTCGGCGTGTCAAAGGCAAAAGCCTCTTTAAGCTGCTCGCGGAAAGCCTTGGGAAGGTTAGTCATATCATCAAACGAACAAACGTTCTTCTCAAAGACCCATTCGATGAGCTGCTTCGCGCGGAAAGCGGGCTGGCCGAGTTCTGCCACGAGCTCGCGAATATCGTTTTGGCTCAAGTCGCGAATGTCCTGAGATTTAGTCCTGGGATTCATGGAAGCCTTTCGATTTTGGGGAAACGTTGAGGGTATCGCTACAATATGGTATCAGCTGCAGGAATTATAGAGGAGGAGTCTGCCCATGCCGGGTAAAAGCCTAGAGAACATGCATGTAGCGGTCTTGGCGGGCGGCCATTCCGCCGAACGCGAGATTTCGCTCAATTCGGGAAAGAACGTCGTGGCGGCCCTGAAGGAGGCCGGCTACACTTCGGTGAAGCTGCTCGACGCGGCTGCCGATAATTTTATGGTAACCATGGCGACCGGTGGTTTCGACGTGGCATTTATCGCCATGCACGGCGCCGGCGGTGAGGATGGTGCCATGCAGGGTGCCATGGAGACCCTGGGTATCCCCTACACGGCCTCGGGCGTGCTCGCGAGCGCCTGCGGTGCCGACAAGGAGGTCTCTAAGCTCCTGTACGCCAAGGCGGGCATTCCCATTGCCCCCGGCCTTGCGCTCGAAGTGGGCGATGAAGTCGATATCGATCACATTGTCGAGGTTTGTGGCGAGCGCTGCTTTGTGAAGCCGGCCGTTAACGGCTCCAGCTATGGCATCTCCCTGGTCCACGAGCCCTCCGAGCTGCCCGCGGCCATCGCCAAGGCGTTTGAGTTTGGCGACAAAGTACTGGTCGAGAAGTGCATCGAGGGTACCGAGATCACCGTCGGCGTATACGGCGAGGATGACGTGCGCGCCCTGCCGATTGTCGAGATCCGTAAGCCCGAGGACTGCGAGTTCTACGATCTGGACGTGAAGTATGTCGATCCTACGGACATCCATCGCATTCCGGCGCAGATTTCGCCCGAGAACTACGCTCGTGCCCAGGAGCTTGCTTGTGCTGCCCATAGGGCACTCGGCTGCCTGGGTATCTCGCGCAGCGACTTTATCGTGAGCGAGGACGGCCCCGTTATCCTCGAGACCAACACGATTCCCGGCATGACCGATACGTCGCTGTATCCGGATGAGATTCGCCACACCGATGACATGACGTTCCCGCAGGTCTGTGACAGCCTAATTCGCATGGGGCTTCGTCGAGCGGGCGTTGCATGCTAATCGAGGACGCTGTTTCGTCGGGAACGCCGCAGTTTGTCATCGATTCTTATGCCACGCTTGCCGAGCGCGCCAAAACCCAAGCGTTTGGTCTCATCGAAGAAGATGTTATCGTCCTCGATACCGAGACCACGGGTCTTTCGGTGCAGGACAACGAGCTTATCGAGATATCGGCGGCTCGCCTTTCGGGCCGCGAGGTTGTCGATCGCTTCGATACCTTCGTGCATCCCAAGCAGCTGATTCCCGCCGAGATTACTGAGCTCACGAGCATTACAAACGCCGATGTGGCAGATGCCCCGTCGGCCGTTGAGGCTGTCGCCGCTCTCGCCGATTTTGTCGGCGGCTGCCCGGTAATCGCACATAACGCCACCTTCGACCGTTCGTTTATCGAGTCGGTCAAGGGCGGCGTCAACGTCAGCGACATCTGGATCGATTCGCTGGCACTGTCGCGCATCGCGCTTCCGCGCCTGGCCTCGCATAAGCTGTCTTTCATGGCGGACCTGTTTGGCTGCGACTCGGTGTCGCACCGCGCCAACGCCGATGTCGACGCCTTGTGTGGTGTGTGGCGCGTGTTGCTCGTGGCGCTCACCGACTTGCCTCAGGGCTTGATGGCGCGCCTGGCCGACATGCACCCTGACGTACCCTGGTCCTATCGTCCCATCTTCTCGTTCTTGGCGGGGCGGAACCCCGGTTCCATCTTCTCTCTCAGCGCCGCCCGCGCCGACGTACTCAAGGCCGATCGCGCCGATGATCGGGTGGACGCCGACGAATTGCCGGTCCTTAAGATGCCGAGCCGCGAGGAAATCGAGGCGGACTATGCCCCGGGCGGCCTGGTCAATCGCATGTATCCCACCTACGAGCCGCGCGATGAGCAGATTGCGATGGCGCTCGAGGTTCGTGACGCACTCGTTACGGGAACGCATCGCGTGATTGAGGCGGGGACGGGCGTCGGCAAATCGATGGCTTATCTGGTGCCTTTTGCCGAGGCCGCGCGCCGCAACAACATCACGGTTGGTATCGCGACTAAATCGAATAATCTTGCCGACCAGCTCATGTATCACGAGCTGCCCAAACTTGCCGAGCAGCTGGACGGAGGCCTATCGTTTTGCGCCCTCAAGGGCTATGACCACTATCCGTGCCTGCGCAAGCTTGAGCGCATGAGCCGTAGCCAAGTCGAAATTACGACTAAGCGTGATCCTGCCGACACGCTTACGGCAGTCGCGGTCATCATGGCGTACGTGTGTCAGTCGGCCGATGGTGACCTCGACTCGCTCGGCATTCGCTGGCGCAGCGTCAACCGTCCCGACTTTACGACGGCGTCGCGCGAGTGCGCCCGTCGCCTATGCCCGTTTTTCCCCGATAAATGCCTGGTCCACGGCGCCCGCCGTCGCGCGGCGCATGCCGATGTGGTGGTCACCAACCATTCCCTGTTGTTCCGCAATGTTGCGGCCGAGGGCAGAATCTTGCCTCCGATTCGTCACTGGGTGATCGATGAGGCCCACTCCATCGAGCGCGAGGCGCGCCGTCAATGGGCGCGCGTGGTGTCGGCGGATGAATCGCGCGTTCTGTTTGAGCGTTTGGGCGGCTCGAGCACCGGTGCGCTGAGCCAGGTTTCCCGCGATTTGGCAACCTCGGAGGGCTCTACGCTCTACCTGGGTCTTACCGCCAAGGCGACGTCGACAGTTGTGCGTGCGAGCATGGCGATTGCTGATGTGTTTGACGGCGTTCGCGAGCTTGGCCGCCGTGCTCGCGGGGGCTATGACAATGCGAACCTATGGATTGGCCCCGAGCTGCGCGAATCTGACGACTGGCATGATTTCTTACAGTCGGCCTACACTGCCATCGACGCATTGGAACAAGCTGACAAGAGCGTCGACGCACTGGTACAGGCCGTTGCCGCCGACAAGCCCGAGGTCGTTGTCGACCTGGGTGATATCTCGCGCCGCCTGCACGAGCTGGCCGAGAACCTCAAACTCATCATTGACGGTACCGACGAACACTACGTGTACTCGTTGCAAGTCAATCGCCGCCTGCGCGCCGGCGGCGAGTCGATGACCGCAGAGCGCATCGATATTGGCGAGGCCTTGGCAACCGAGTGGCTGCCCGAGGTCCACACGGCTATCTTTGCATCGGCGACCATGACGGTTTCCAAGAGCTTTGAGCACTTTAACCACGCCGTCGGGCTCGATCGCATCGGTGCCTCGACATCATCGTCGCTGCACTTGGATTCGAGCTACGACTTCGATTCGAATATGGCCGTGGTCGTGGCTGGGGATATTCCCGATCCGCGCGACCGTGAAGGCTATCTTTCGGCGCTCGAGCGCGTACTGGTCGACGCTCATCTTGCCATGGGCGGCTCGGTGCTCACGCTGTTCACCAACAGGCGTGACATGGAGGAGCTGTACGATCGCGTCGAGTCCAAGATGGCTCGTGCGGGTCTGGAACTCAACTGCCAGCAGCGCAACTCGTCTCCTCGCCGCCTGCGCGATCGCTTTATCAACGAACCGACCTCGTCGCTCTTTGCGCTTAAGGCCTTTTGGGAAGGGTTTGACGCCAGCGGCGAGACGCTGCGCTGCGTCATCATCCCCAAGCTGCCGTTCTCGAGCCCCACAGACCCGCTCTCATGCGAGCGCAATCTGCGTGAAGACCGCGCTTGGGCGCGCTATTCGCTGCCCGAGGCCGTGCTCGAGGTCAAGCAGGCGGCCGGTCGCCTCATTCGCTCATCGACCGATTGCGGCGTACTCATCTTGGCCGACCCGCGCCTGGTGACGAAGGGCTACGGCAAGAAATTCTTAACGTCGCTGCCCACGAGCTCCTATCAGCGTATCGAGTCGGCACAGATCGGTCATTATTTACAGCTGTGGCGCGCACGCCACGAACGACGCCGTTAAAGCGGACAGATCAAACTCTTCGCCATATCGCATAGACGCAATGCCTGGGCGGGGTCATCCAGTATGCGGATGGCTCCGCCCGCTGCGATTACCTGGCAGAACAGCCAGTGCTCTGACCCATAACGCACGGTCACCGTTGCCATGTCTGCCCCGTTTGGCTCTATCGACATGATGCCGGCCCAGTCTAGGCGTTCTGCCATGTCGAGCGGCATGAGGAGCTTTGCGCTCTGCTCCGCTCGGGAAAGGGATTCGTGGAGGGACGCGGACGCGGGCATGTGGCGCTCCACGGAATCGTCGGTAAGGGCAAGGCCTTCGATTTTGTCCATGCGGTAGGAGCGCTGCTCATCAACTTCGACATCCCAGGCAATCAGATATGTTTGGTCGCCATGCGTCGCGATGCGCAGGGGGTCGATGAGACGCTCGCGCGGCCGCGCGTCGTCCATCGAGCGGTAGGTGATGCGGCATCGAACGCCGTCTTGAATCGCGCAGCTCAGCTGTTGCCAGTGCGATCCTCGGGCAACGGTATCGACGACGCGCTGGTTGTAGCCGAGCTCCTCGGGTAGGAGGGCATGACGGATACGCTCTGCTGCCCGAGAGTCGATTCCCATCGATTCGAGTTCGTGGTTGAGTACGGCGCCTTCAGCGGCACTCAGGCGCAAAGGTAGCACGCGACCCGCATCGCCTGTCAGGACGATGCGCTCGCCGTGGCGTTCGCAGATGATGCGTGCGCCCGACTCACGGTCAGCGAGGGTCGAGACGATATCGATAATTTCATCGAGCGCCGCACCCGTGATATCAAAACGGCTGCAGATATCCCCTCGTGTCATACCTGTCTCGCCGGCAGCGTAGAGGGCCTCCATGATGTCAATCGCACGCGAGAGCCTTTGCTCGCTGGTGAGTTTACGCGCGGGCATGCTCGTGCACCGTCCTTTCGATGAGGTGGTTCCACGCCAGTTTGAGTGCATCGGGGGCAACGGGTCTCATGCCGTCCATGGCGTGCTCCATGCAAAACGTGGCAGCGGCGTTAAGGTCGCGCACGCCGACGGTCCAAGTCCAACCCTCTTCGGTGCGTGTGAGCTCCCCGCGACCGCGCGTAAGGCCGCTGACCATGTCGGCCTGGGCTTGCAGGGCAAACGAAAAGGTCGCCATAACGGGCTTGCAATCGGCAAAATCAAACTCAAAGAACAGGCGATCGTTCAGGTTGAAGTCGGCGGGGATGGAGTAGGCCTTCGAGGGACGCCATGCGCGAACGATACGGTCGCAGCGAAACGTCCTGATTTCGTCGGTGGCGTTGTCGAGTCCGCAAAAATACGCCACGCCCTCGTGCTCGAACATACCGTATACGCAGACGGTGCGCTCTTTTTGCTCCCCGTGCCCGTTTTGATACAAAAAGCGCAGCGCGCAGCGTTCGGCAAAAGCGCTCCACACCGCATCGACGGCGGGCGAGCGACGGGCGGGAGGCTCTTCTGCGGTCGATGCGCCGGTGAGGTAGGCGATCTTGGAGCGTATGTCTGCAAGCGGCGTGGCAAACGCGGCCGAGCCGGTCGCAAGGGTCTGGTCGATAGCGTCGAGCAAGATGTCCGCGTCGTCTGCAGTGATGAGGCCGCCGGCCGCAAACGTGTGCTCGCGATCGATGGTCCACGCGCTTTCTTCGGTTTCTTGAGCGCCCGCTGCGCGGACTTCCTTGATCGTGATTCCGCGTTCGAGGAGTTTTTCGCGATCGCGGCGAAACTTGCGCTTGTCCGAGTCGATATTGCCCGACCCGTAGCCAAGGTCGGAATCCAGGACGATTTGCTCTGTGGTCAATGGCTCGGGAGAGCTGTTAAGGACAAAGAACAGATTGAGGATGCGCTGGGCGGTCTTGTCGAAACCAGGCCCCGGCACCCCCTTTTTATTTGTTCCGGTTGTAGCGCTTGCCATCATAGAATCCTCGCATGGGAAGGTGTTTGATGCCATGATTTTAGTCCGATATGGAGATTAGGCTATATCCTTGTCCGCTCGCGGCGTTAAGATGGCCCGAATTCGGTCGTTTGCGCTCGCTCGGGGTATACTTTCGACTATATACGGTTCTAATGTGCATGCATTGGGCCTATTTGTCGGATTATGGATGTGGAGCGCACATGGCGAACACCCAGAACTATATTAACCACCTGCTGCAGAACACCGGCATTACGCCGGCGTGTAGCGAAGAAGAGCGCTTGGCTGCCGAAGATATCGCTCAAATTTTCCGCAACCACGGCTTTGATCCCGAGGTGCAGGAGTTTAATGCTCCCGCGCCGAGCAGGATGGCGTTTGCCGTTACGGGCATTCTGACATTTGCTGGTGCCCTACTTATGGGCATTGGCGGCGGTATCGGTTTAGTCGGCACCCTGTTGGCCGTTGTCGGAGCCGTGCTCTATGTGCTCGAGCGAACCGGTCGTCCCGTGATCTCGCGCCTGGGAAAGACCGGTGTGAGCCAAAATGTCATCGCCTATCACAAGGCCTCGGGCCCGCTTGCGTCTCCGCGCAACCGTCCGGTCGTCGTGGTGGCCCACTATGATTCCCCCCGTGCCGAGCTCCTTGCTCGCGAGCCCTACGCTCCGTATCGCGCGCTCATCGCCAAGTTCCTGCCTGTCGCCACGATCGTGCCCGCAGCTGTTGCCATCCTGCGTATCCTGCCGCTCCCCGGCGTGCTCAAGGTGCTGCTGTGGGTTGTCGCGATTTTGGCCTCCCTTGTGGCACTGGCCAACGCCGCCAATATCATCTCCAACCGTTTTGCGCTTCCCTACACGTCTGGCGCGGTGTGCAACAAGTCCTCTGTTGCCGCCATGCTCGGTGTCATGGACAACGTTGCCCCCTATCAGGGCGAAAACGAGTTCCCCGACGACATTCCATTCGATACCTATTTTGGCGAGCAGAAGCGTCGCGCCGAGGAAATGGCGCGCGCGGCGGCCGAGTATGCCGCGGCCCAGCAGCAAAACGACTACGGCAATACTGTCGAATACGAAGAGCCTTCCTATACCGAGGACGAGTTTGGCCAGCCGGTCGCTCCCGAGGGCGAGCAGGGCGAGGCTTTTAATGAGCAAATTGAGGAATTCGAAGGTGCCCCTGCTGACGAGACCTCGATTGGCATCATCGCACCCGAGGCTCAGGTCCAAGATGTTCCAGCCGAAGAGCCCGTCGCGGACGAGTCCGCTGCCGAGTCAACAGAGGAGCCTGCCGCGGCTGAGCAGGCCGAGCCCGAGCCCAAGCTTTATCGCAATGCCGCCGGTAACATCCGATTTGGTTCGGATGCCATCCGTGCCCTGGGCATGCTCCCCGAGTCCTGCACACTCGATTACGAAGAGGGCGAGGAGCCGACGTTTGAGCCTGTGCCCCAGCCCAATCCGGTCGTGGCTGCTCAGCCCGATGATGCCAACGGCATCGAGGCGGAGACCGACGCAGAGCCCACTATCGATTCCGCAGCCGGTCTGGACGTCATGGCGCCTGCCCCGGCGCCCGAGGAGCTCGATAATACCGAGGACGATTACGATGCATATCCGCAGCGCGTGTCCTATGAGAGCGACACCGATTTCTCTGCCGAGCTTCCGGTGACGACGCACCATGCCGACATCGCTTCCGCGTTTTCTTCGTTCGGTGCCAGTGCCTCCCATTTCTTTAAGGGGGCATTCGAAAAGGGCAAGAAGCTCGTCGACGACTTTGAGGAAAAGCGCGCTGTTGCTCGCGAGGCGGCCGAGCGCGAGGCTGTGGCCCAACAACAGGCGGCCGAGGCCGAGCGTGAGCGCGCTGCACAGGAATTTGAGCAAAACGACGCTGAACAGCCGGTATCCGTTGATGTTGCCGACGCCACGACGTCTTTCGAGGCGCCGCAGCCTTCGTCCGCGGATGCTGCCGAGGAGACGACGACCTTCGAAACCCAACAGCCGATCGACAGTACTGTGTCGTTCGATACCACGATGACGTTTGAGAAGCAGGGCACCGCTATCGCCGAGCCCCTTTCCGCTCCTGTCGAGGACGAGCCTGCTGCGCCCGATACGGTCGAGAATCAATCCGCGGCGGAACAGGTCGCTGCGGACAGCTCCGAGCAAGAGCCTGAGCCCGTGGTCCCCGAAGCTCCGCAGACGGATGAGTCGAGGCCCTACTCTACGCAGATCTTTACCATGCCCGCACCGAGCGATCCCAGCGCCACGGTTGCCAACGCTGTTCCGTCGCAGACCGAGACGGTCGATGCTCTGATGGCTCAGATTTCGTCTCAGGCGTCGCCGCGCCCGAACATGAACGTTCCCGACCCGGCATCCGCGCCGGCTCCCATGCCCTCTGCGTCTCCGCTGGCCTCGGTCCCCGATCCTTCGATGCCTTCGATGCAGCAGGCCAATGTCGCCTCGCGCACCTCGCTGTTCGACCTTCCCGACCCTTCGGCTCAGGTCAACGATCCCTTCGCGACGGCACAGGGTCCCGAGCCCACATCGGCTCCGGTTGTTCCTCCCATGCCGGCCACCACGGATGTTCAGCCGTTTGAGACTATCTCGGCTCCTGCCGCTTCGAGCGCTAAGCCGCAAAAGCGCGGCTTGGGAGGTCTGTTTGGTCGCAAAAAGAAAAACGAGCAGGGCAGCATGAGCGATTGGCTTGGCGTCGAGGATGATTACGACGCCAAAAAGTCTGGTCGCGGCATCGGCTCGTGGGATAACTTCGAGGATGATGACGACGGCTGGAAGGGTGGCGCCACGTCTTCCGATGGAGCTTCCGCCGAGGATATGCTCGCTGCCGTTGCCTCCATGGGCGATGACGAGCTGCTTGGCCACGACATCTGGTTTGTGGCTACAGGCGCTTCCGATTGCGACGGCGCCGGCATGAAGGCGTTCCTGGCCGAACATCGCGACAAGCTCCGCGGCGTGTTCTTTATCAACCTTGAGTCCATTGGTGCCGGCAGGCTTTCGGTCGTGACGGTCGAGGGCGAGCAGCAGTTGCTCAAGGGTGACCGACGCATCATGAACCTGGTCAATAAAGTGTGCAAGTCGTTCCATGTCGATTGCGGTGCATTTGAGATGCCCTATGCCAAGACCGACGCCTATGCTGCGCTCGAGGCAAGCCGACGCGCCCTTACCATTGCCGGCGTTGACGGTCCGCGTCTGGCGTGCGCTTACACCGAGGACGATCTGCCGCACAACGTCAATCCGACAAATATCGCTACGGTGTCCGAGGTCGTGACCGAGGTCATTCGTCGTTCGTAGGTTGACCTCTAAGGAGTCTGCGTGTTTTCGTACATCAAGCGCCACTGGCCCATCTATCTCATCTTGGCCCTGATCGCCATTGCCCTTGGTTTTGGGGCCGCGTATATCGTGGGTGTTAAAGGCTCAACGCCCGAGTCCACGATTAGCGAAGAAGTGGAGCACGAGCAGAGTTTGGGAGCCGATGGCATCTCCGAGTCCGAACAAGCGCTCATCGACGGTGGGTCTGCATCTGGGGAATAGCCATTTCGCCATGCACGAAAAAGAGGCGAGCCGGGAGACGGGCTCGCCTCTTTTTATTGCGTCAGCGACGTTTCGACGCCAGCTTTAGATGGGCAAACCAGATTGCCGCGGCGCCGGAGGTCATGAAGGCGGTGAGGCAGGCGACGATGGGAAGGGACCCCGTTGCAGGTAAATCTTGCGGTCTGGCGCATCGCTGGATGATGCGATCCTCGTCATGTGATTCAAGGTTGCTACCGCCGCCATTGCGACAGAGGTCAACGCGAGCGCTGTTGGCGAGTGCGGTCTGGGGTGTGTAAGACGATGCGGCCTGCATATGGATGACGGCGCCGTGAATATCCGAGTCAAGGACGGCGTTCACATCATCAAGGTCGTCATGCTCGTTTTTGAGGTCCTCGCGGGTCCAAGATTCTGCAGTGTCTCTTGTCGTGAAATCGGCCGATACTGCCCCGTACTCAAGACGAACGCCTGTGATGGTGGTGCCGCCCAAAAGAGCGAGTTCTTTTGCCTCGAGGGTGACTGATTTCGTTGTTGGAATATCTGCTTTCCAAAGATGCCAATTGCTGTAATCGACTATGCGCAAATCGTCGCCTAGGAGATTTTTGACTTCATCCGTTTCGAGCCAGGGGTTGTCATGCCCGTCGCTGAGCGTTGCGTTGACCTGTTCGCCCGTATCGGTGCCTCCCGCTGGCGACGTTCGATACCACACGTTGCAAAGACCGTCGAAATCTCCGGCGGCAATAAGGGTTTCAATGGCAACAAGTTTCGCTGCGCCATCTTTGGCACACTCGAGATCGTCTGTGATGGTGAATTCATCAACCCAGGTACTCGACTCATTTTTAGCATCGAGCGTATAGGAGAAGGAGCCGTCCGTATCGGATTGTGTCACCGCTCGGTTTTTGCCATCACCATTGGCGACGAGACCCTTACCGATAGGGCGGGCGATCTCTTGCCGCTTGTCGACTCTGCCCTCGACCTCGATGGGTGTGTCCTTCATGGACGCCGCCTGCACTTCTCCCGTCGCTTTAATTTCAAACGTCATGTCTTGAGCGAGGTCGTAGGTGCGCGGGGACATCATTTCGCGCAGGATGTAGGTGCCGGGTGAAAGATGCTCGATGCGATGCGGCTTGTCAGAAGAGGTCCAAGCGTCAATTTCGGTTCCGTCAGCATCGTGGAGGGAGAGCCTGGCGCCTTCCACTTCTTGGTTGCCCGTCAGATCGACTTTGGAGATGTCGATTTTGGTGTAGTCGTTAGAAACGTCGAGGTGCACATTGATCACGGGTGTTTCCTGGTCGGTATATGACAGCTTGACGGCGTGGGTGCTTTGGTCGAGCAGGTATCCTTCGGGTGCCTGCGCCTCGATAACCTCATAGTTGGCTGTTCCGCACCCCAGTGAAAGATGATTTGCGCACGCAAATCCCCGCTCGTCGGTCGTGATGGTGGTGACGGTTTCGCCGTCCAGGGCAACAATGCTGCCGTCGGGGCGCACGATATCGCCCGCGGCGCGGATATCAAAAACAGCGCCGGCAAGGGCGTGTCCGTCTACGGTATCGTTCTTAACGATCTCGATGCTTCCTGTTGCCGCGTCGTCGTTAAACGAGGCGACCGCGACGGGCGTTAAGTTCATGTCGGCGGGAATCGTTATCTCCAGATCTTCTCCAACAAGATACGGTTCCTTGGCGGAAATCTCTCGTATGTAATACGTGCCCGGGTTAAGCGATTCGGGTAGGGTGACGGTGCCGGTTTCATCGGACGTAAAGGTATTCATAACGGTATGGGCGGGATGCCAGGATGTTTGCGAGATGGGCTCACGGTTACCATTGAGCAGCTGAAAGGTGAACCCGGCGAGTGGTACGGCGGATCCAGTCTGAGCATCGCGCTTCACGATTTGAAGATGTGTCGACAGGGCGTGGTTGTCTACGATGTACTGAAGTTCTGCGCCGTCCGAGATCTGCTCTGCCGTGATGGTCCATTCCCCTGCCTGCTTAAAGCCGTCGGGCACGGTGCCGGCAACCTCACGAACGGTGTAGCCGGCACGGTCATACGGTATGGTTCCGCTGACGCCATCGGGGCGCCCTCCTGCGCCAAACCATGCTCCAGCCTGGTCTTTGGTCGATGCGAAGCCGTAGATATTGGTGGTCAGCGTTCCAACAACCTGCTGCGAAGTGTTGCTTACCACTTCAAAGACCACGCCTTCCGCCGGCTGCTCTATACCAGACCCATCGCTATTGCCGTAGTCCTTGAACTTTGAAATCTCAAGGTCAAAAGCGATAGGGGTGTTGGGGATGCGGCGCTCGAGCTCAACGACGCCTACGTCTCCGAGCTGGTCGGCCCCGATGGTGTAGCTCCAGGTTTCATCGGAGGGCAGATAGCCCTCGGGAGCTCTCGACTCATAGATGGTAAAGGTGCCCAGGGGGATGTCGGTAAGTATTGCCCAGCCGTCCTCATCCGTCGTGAGGGTGTGCGTCCAGCCCGGGGTAGACTGTGAGACGCAGGTGAACTCAGCGCCGGCAAGTGACGCGCCGACTTGAGGACCTGCCCCTGTCGCGGCATCGACCTTTGCGATGCGCAGGGTAATGGTACCGGGTTGCTCATCGATGACGACATTCCCGCCATCATTGCTGGTGGAAAAGGCGATGCGGTCACTCCTGGGGATATAACCCGCCGGAGCTTTGGTTTCGACCAGATAATATGCCGTGTTGGGCAAAAGTGTCGCCTGTGCGCGACCGCTGCTGTCCATCTTGATGGTAGCAACGCGTGTGTCGCCTGCATTTTCAAAGATATCGAAGGTCGCGCCATCGAGCTTGTAGATGCCGTTTCCGGCGGTGATGTCGGCTTTGGACGACTGTTTTTGGAACGATACGGAGACGGCGGGCAAAACGTAGAGCATGTCCTGATGTCGGCCCTCGCTCGAGACCGGGCCGTGATAGCGCCTGGCCCGATGCGGAGCTGCCTTAATGGATCCAGACTTGGCGCTGTCGTAGAGCCAACGTGCTGCCGCTACGGCCTCGGTGTTTTCGTAAAATCTGCCGCTCCTGGCAACTCCCTGGCTATTTGTATACGAATAGGTGCCGTCGGGGCGTGTGGTTCCGCTGAGCATCCATACGGCAATTTGGGTGGCGGCACGAGCGAGGTCCGGCGACAGATTGTGACCGCCAAAGGATGTATTTGAGGGGTATCCGTGGCAGACGATGGCGGCAAACTCGTCATCGAGCCACGTCCAACCTTGGTTATATGCG
Organism: uncultured Collinsella sp.; assembly: GCA_900549455.1. GTDB lineage: Bacteria > Actinomycetota > Coriobacteriia > Coriobacteriales > Coriobacteriaceae > Collinsella. The sequence goes on from UROM01000008.1 coordinate 21,244, forward strand.
CGCCAAGATCCTCCCGGTTTGCTGGGGGCGGGGCAATCTTGGTTCATACAGTATGAAATCGAAGCGTCCTGTGCTTCGTATTTGCCGACACCAAAGGGACCACAAGCGTCGCTTATGGTACGGAAATTAAGGGCGTCACTCCCATCGACGGCGAGCGCGGTCCCTGGGGCTAGGCAGCCGATCAGAAAAAAGAGGAGCAGGAGCAGCGGACCTGTTGCGATTGCGCTGTGGACAGAGTGCGTGGGTGCGTTGGACATGGCTGCTCCTTATCCCTCGTGCGCCGCACGGGGAGGCTGCGGCGCGTAGGATGAGGCTACCGCCATGGTTCATGCGGGTAAGTACCAGAAGCTGACCAAAAGCTTGCCCGATATCTGACAAATGGCGCCTACGAAAGACAATGGAATAAATCTGCAGGTAGACAATGGTAAATAAAAGAGCCTACAGGTCCTCATCTACACAATTGGCCTATTTTTAGGAGGATTCTCCATAGCTAAAACAAGTATCGTCACCCTTGTATCGAACAAGACAACCGCGTTATACTATCCCCCACATATGCGGGCATCGCCAAGTGGTAAGGCATCAGCTTCCCAAGCTGACACTCGCGGGTTCGAGTCCCGTTGCCCGCTCCAGTTAAAAGCACAAGCACGGCACCATTACGGTGCCGTGCTTTTTTCAATAAAGTGCCGGGACTCGAACCCGCCAGGGTGTGAGCGTAAAGCAAACGCGAAGCGTTTGCAGCGAGCAGGCGAAGGCGCCGGCAGGCGCCTAAAGCCGGTGCGTATTTGCGAAGCAAATACGCGGACGTCCCGTTGCCCGCTCCACCGGGCACGAGAGACGCGGGGACGGCCAATTCAACAAAGTTTTCCCCACCGTCTCCGCGAATCCGGCAGGCGACCGCAGCCGGTGCGGATTTGCGAAGCAAATACGCGGACGTCCCCATGGCCGCTCTTGCGGCAAAATGTTAGGTTAATGCCTGCTGCCCATACTTGCACCTGCGCACGGTACAATGGTTGAGTTACGACCAACGTGCCAATAACCAAAAAGGAGCCGCTATGATCGATCGCTATACCCGCCCGGAGATGGGACATATCTTCTCCCTCGAAAACAAGTACGCCATTTGGCAGGAGATCGAGGTCTTGGCCTGCGAGGCCCAGGCGGAGCTCGGCAAGATCGGTATTTCTAAAGACGAAGCCCAGTGGATCCGCGATCACGCTAACTTTGAGAAGGCAAAGGTCGATGAGATCGAGGAAGTCACGCGCCACGACGTTATTGCTTTCCTGACCAACATGAAGGAGTACATCGACGCCGATGTTCCTGAGGGCGACCCCAAGCCCAGCCGCTGGGTCCACTACGGCATGACCAGTTCCGACCTGGGCGATACGGCTCTGTGCTACCAGCTCACCCAGGCCTGTGACCTGATCATCGAGGACGTCAAGAAGCTCGGCGAGATCTGCAAGCGTCGTGCCTTCGAGGAGCGCAACACACTCTGTGCCGGCCGTACTCATGGCATCCACGCCGAGCCGATGACCTTCGGTATGAAGTTTGGCTCTTGGGCCTGGGAGCTCAAGCGCGATCTGGACCGTCTCGAGGATGCCCGCAAGAACGTTGCCTTCGGTGCCATTTCGGGTGCTGTCGGCACCTACAGCTCCATCGAGCCGTTCGTCGAGGAGTACGTCTGCGAGCACTTGGGCCTGGTGCACGACCCGCTGTCCACGCAGGTCATCAGCCGCGACCATCACGCCTACCTCGCCGGCGTCCTTGCCACCACGGCGGCCACCTGCGAGCGCATCGCTACCGAGGTTCGCAATCTGCAGAAGACCGATACGCTCGAGGCCGAGGAGCCGTTCCGCAAGGGTCAAAAGGGCAGTTCCGCCATGCCGCACAAGCGCAACCCGATCACCATGGAGAAGGTCTGTGGCCTGTCGCGCATCGTGAAGTCCAACGCCCAGGTCGCCTTCGACAACGTCGCCCTGTGGCACGAGCGCGATATTTCGCACTCCTCTGCCGAGCGTGTCGCCCAGGCCGATAGTTTCATCGCGCTTGACCACATGTTCCAGTGCCTCATCCGCGTTATCGACGGCTTGCAGCTGTATCCGGCTCGCATGATGGCCAACCTCAACAAGACCCGCGGCCTTATCTTCTCCTCCAAGGTGCTGTTGGCCCTCGTCGACACTGGCATCACCCGCGAGGACGCCTACGCTATCGTGCAGGAAAACGCCATGGCCACCTGGCACGAAGTGCAGGATTGTGTCTCCGGTCCCACCTTTAAGGAGCGTCTCGAGGCCGATCCGCGCTGCACCGTCAGCCAGGAGAAGCTCGACGAGATCTTTGATCCGTGGGACTTCCTCACCCGCATCGACACGGTCTTCGGTCGCCTGGAGCAGCTGAGCTTCGAGTAGGGTTAACCTAATTCGGCCGTTTGCGGATGCATTCCAACCTTTGGCGCCTTGCCCATCTTGGGTGAGGCGCTTTTTTATCGCCGCATCAGCCCCAGGTATACAATGAAATCCGACTGCTGTTTCGATGAAGGGAGGCTTGTGCCCGGACGTATCAAGCGAGCCGCCATCGTCTCGTTTGCGCTCATGCTCCTTGTTGCCGCCTGTGTGGCCGCCCTGACGTATACCGTTCGAAGCAGTTCTTCCTCCTCGAATGAAGCCGACAAAGATCTCCCGGTACTCAAAATCGGCGTTACGGATAACGACCCCTATGTGTATGTCGATACCACGGGCGATTACGCCGGTATCGATATCGACATCGCCCGCGAGGCGTGTGAGCGTGCGGGGCTCAAGCCACAGTTTGTCGATATTGACTGGAACGATCGCGACCGGCTGCTCGAAAACGGTGATATCGATTGCCTGTGGTGTGATTATTCTCCCTGTTATCGCGAGGATAAGTATTACTGGACCGAGCCGTATCTAACCGTGACGGTCTCGGTTGCCGCCAAGAAAACGAGTGGCATCAAGTCCTTGGCGCATCTCGATGGAAGCAAGACCATCGCGGTAATTGCGGGCTCGGTGAGTGAACGCCGATTGCTCGCAGGGGATCTGGAAATCTCGCCGAACGTGCAAATCAAATCGTATGGTTCTGCCGAACTCTGCAAAGCCGCCCTCGCCAAAGGGTATGTCGACTGTTGGATGGCGGACGTTCAGCCGCTTGACCGACTTGTCGCCCGGTATCCCGGCCTTTACCGCGTGTTCGCTGACAACGTTATGACGGTTGATCTGGGCGTCGCGTTTGATGACAGCTATGAAGGACCGATCGTAAAGGATCTCAATACCGCATTGTTTGCCATGGACCGAGATGGCACGATCGACCGTATTGTGGGCAATTACAAGACAGGAGCGACGACGGGCGGGCAAGGAGCAAATCCATGACAAATGATGAGCACCGCTTGCGTCGAAAGACTCTGACCGTCATAGCTGTCGGCGTTATTGTCAGCGCTGTCTTGTTAGGCCTGTTGTATACGGTTGGAACCCATCGCTGCCTCGAAAAAACGCTTGGGTTTGGCCAAGAAACCATGGCGTTTTTGGAAAACGCTTGCGAAAAATATGACCGCTACGAACAGGGGAGAAAAACCGAAGAGACGCACGATTTGCTCGCCGCGGTCGAATCGTTTGCGACGTTCCTGTCCTCTGATCGCGTTGAGGTTAACGACGATCTTATCGAGCAATTTGTCCATGCCGAGAACCTTTCGGGGCTGATGGTCATGGACTCCGATGGCCATATGGCTGCCCACTACGACATCGATGGTCGCGATCCGCTCATGTTGTGGCGAGAGGAGCTGGCCTGTGCGCCGGTCGCATCGATGTATCAAGGTTCCAAAGTGACCTACTCAACTGTCGTCGAGCGCCGTGGTGTCGTTTTTGCCGTCTGTGCTGTCCCGTATGGCGACGGCGTTGCCTTGGCATACCGCTCATTTGTTTCCGATCCAGCGGACGACTATTCATATGCCATAGCCGACGTGCTTTCGAACAGCACCTTCCACCAGGGCCCCACGGTGCTTGTTATGGAGGATGCGGAGATTGTCTCATCCAACAGCGCCGATGCTGACGTGTCGCTCGCCCGATTCCTCACCAGCGCAGGGGTTGAGTGGAAAGACGATGGCCTAACGCGCATCGAATATCGAGGAGACAAATGGTACGCGGTGCGTGCGGCATATAAGGACTACCGCCTGTTTGCGCTGTATCCCAAATCCGAGGTCATGTCTGACAGGATTTCATTTGTCGCCGTCGGCGTCTTGGTGTGCCTTGCGTTTTGGGTCGTGGTACTGTTGGCTCGAAATATCGTTGACCACCGCATTTTGGTCGAAAAGGATAAACAGCTCGGCATTATCAATGCCATAAGCGCCATCTACGATTCGACTTTCCTTTTGCATCTCGACACCCTCGAGATCGAGGGAATCAATATGTCGCCGGCGATAGCGAAGATATTTGCCGAGCACAACGAGGCATATGACTTTATGGACACAGTCTGCCGGGATATCGTGAGCCCCGAAAGCCGCGAAGCGGTTGTGGGGCTCGTAGATATAAGTACGCTTCGTGAACGTATGGAGGGCGTACCGTACTTGGCTGCCGAGGTGCGAGATTGTCGAGGCGCTTGGTACTCGCTACAGGTTGTCCCCCAGCATCGCGATGAGCAAGGCCGGCTGGAGTCGGTCGTCGTGGCGACGCACAACATATCGATGGTCAAGCATGCCGAGGAGCTGTCATACCAAGATAAACTGACGGGGCTTCGTAACCGCAACTATCTAGAATCGCGTGGAGATAGCCTGGTAAACGAGGACTTGCCCGTGAGCGTGATTATGCTGGACTGCAATTATCTCAAGCGGACCAACGACATCTATGGTCACGAAATGGGGGATGAACTGCTGCGACGGACGGCGTCCGTGCTGCGGCGGGTGGCTGGTGCGGATTACCTGCCGATGCGCGTTGGCGGCGACGAGTTTTTGCTGGTTTGTCCCCATACTGACAACGAGTCTGCACTCGGGCTGGAACAGGATCTTTGTCTCGGTCTTGCCGCGGTAAGCGATGAGACCCTGACGGTCAGCGCATCGATTGGCGTGGCGACCGTCGAGACGGCTGGAAATACGCTGGCCGATGTATATCGTGTCGCCGACCACAATATGTATCGGGAGAAGCGCATGGTCCACGCACAGGGTGCGGACTGCTAATCTTGCCCCCACCAGTCCATGCATCGTAGGATGTTGAATCGGTGCTTGCGATAATAAGTCGGCCCAGGCGGGGATAATAGACGTCTGAAATTTCTTTCTGAGAGGGGATCTCAATGATTAGTTTTGACTACAAGCCTCAGGGTGTATGTTCTCGCAATATCCACCTTGACCTTTCCGATGACGGCAACAAGGTGGTGGGCGTTGAGTTTACCGGCGGCTGCGACGGCAATCTCAAGGCTATCTCCAAGCTGGTCGAGGGTGCTCCTGCCGATCGCGTAATCGAGGTTCTCGCCGGTAATACCTGCGGTATGAAAAAGACCTCCTGCGCCGACCAGCTTACACGCGCTATCGAGGCCGCTCGCGCCGAGATCGCCTAATGGGTATCGCCGACCACATCAAGAAAGGAATATCGCGCCGCAGTTTTGTACTCGGTGGGGCTGCCGCGGGCGCTGCCACGGTGCTTGCCGGATGCTCGAAAAAAACGGGCGCCAGCGACGATGCCGCCGGCGAGCCGCAGGTTATCAAGGACGATTCAAAGATTGTCTCGATCACGGATGAGTACGAGGCTATTGACATCGACCTCGAGCCTGCGGCTTCATGGACATTGCCCCTGGGTACGCTGCTGTACTACTGCGACGGTGATTACGCCGCGGCGATGATGGCACCCGCATCGGCGCGGCATGCCAATACGCTCGGTGTGCTCAACCTGGGCGACGGCTCACTCACGACGCTCGTCGAGGATCCCGTGGAAGGTGCAGGGTATTCGTTTTACGATGTCCGCGCCGGCGATGGCGTATTTGCTTGGGTCGAAATGAACTTTGCAAACGCATCGTGGAAGCTCTATGCGCAAAATACGGCAGGTGCGTCGCTTGTCGGCGATGCGGTCGAGCTCGACCGAGGCGGCAAGGACTACGATCCGCCGCTGTTTACGGCATTCGGATCGTCTGTCATTTGGTACAAGATGCCTTCGGCGGGCGGCAATAAGACGAGTCACGACTCGTATTGCTACCGCCGCTCGCTCGACGAGGCAAAGGCCGAGGCCATTTGGAAGTCAACGGGCCGCTTTGCATCCGCCCCGCGTGTGAGCGACGGCATCTTGACCATCTCCCCGCGTGTGCGCAACGACGAGGGCGTCTACTACGGCATGACGGCGATCGACCTGACGGACGGCAACAATACCAAGAGGGCTCAGCTGGTTCTTCCCTCATCGGTGTCACCCTTCGAGGCCGTATATATGGGTGACACGTTTGTGTTCTCCATCGAGGCCACCTATAGCGGCGTGGGGGGACTTGGCAACATGGGCACCTATATCGGAAACGAGAATGGGACGTTCCTATTCCTGTCGCGTGAGCCGCTTGCGTGCGCTGCCGGCAGAAAGAGCAAATACTTGGTTAAGGTCCAGGCATCGCATTTTCTGATTGATACCTCCGCCAAAACCTATGGCTCGCTGCTGTCGCCCGACCGCGCTCTCGAATATGGCGATTATCCAGCTACTGCGGGTAAATCGAATACGTTTTTAACCTATGCCACGGTGCGTAATAGTCAAGGAATTCCCGAGACGGTTACCGCCCGCCTGTTCTCTCTTTAGCGCCGAGGGGTTAAAAAGGCGTCAACGGGGGAATAAGCGCGTTGTAATTGCGAGTACCGCCCGCCGAGCCGCCGCACTGTAGCGGTGCTCGGTGGGCATAGGTGCGTTAAAATGGGCTTGTTCTTAGTTAATTGAGACAGGGGGGCCGTGTTATGGCTTCAGATGCAAAAAAGATTCTGCTGGTCGAGGACGAGAAGGCAATCCGTGACGCTGTCGCTGCCTATCTCGAGCGCGAGGGCTACTGGGTTGTTGGCGTTGGCGACGGCCAGTCTGCGATCGAGGAGTTCGAGAAGCACCAGTTCGACCTGGTTGTGCTCGACCTTATGCTCCCCAAGATTCCCGGCGAGCGCGTTTGCCGCACTATTCGCGATACCTCGGATGTGCCCATCATCATGCTCACCGCCAAGGGCGAGATCGAGGATCGCATCATCGGCCTCGAGCTTGGTGCCGACGACTATCTGATTAAGCCGTTCTCGCCGCGCGAGCTCGTCGCCCGCGTCCGCGCCCTGTTCCGTCGTGCTCACCAGGCAGATGAGCCCGCCGTTGAGGTGCTCGACTTTGGCGATCTGGTCATCGATATCTCGGGCCACAAGATCTTGGTCGAGGACAAGGAAGTAGACCTGACTGCCTCCGAGTTTAAGCTGCTCACCACGCTTGCCCGTCATCCCGGCCGCGTCTACAACCGTATGGAGCTGGTCGAGAAGGTGCTCGGCTACGACTTTGAGGGCTATGAGCGCACCATCGACAGCCACGTGAAGAACCTTCGCGCCAAACTGGGCGACGACCCCAAGAAGCCTAAGTGGCTCTACACCGTTCACGGCGTCGGCTATCGCTTTGAGGCTCCGGCCAAGACCGATAAGTCGGACGAGAAATAGGGAAATCACATATGACACCTGCGCGCTTTGAAATCGGACAAAAGCACAAGCAGGAGAACGAGGCGGGTTCCAAGGCAAGTTGGAACACGCCTCGTTCCGATTCGCGGCCAGCGATGAGCTATCCCTCGCGTATGGCATTGGCTTTTGCCCTGACCTCGCTCATGACGGTATTGGTGCTGGTGGGCGTTGTCTCCGTTGTGTGGGGTACCGTCTTTTCGGATTACACGCGCTCCAATATCGTCGAGATTGCCAATTCTGCCGCCGAAAAGCTTGCGACGTCGTATGAGGAAAACGGCAGCTGGACTGCGGGCGAGCTGCGCACGGTCGCGACATCGAGCTTGGTGTCCGACGACCTGAGTATGCAGGTCGTCAACAAAAAGGGCGTTGTCGTTTATGACGACTCATGGCCTTCGGCAAGTGCGACCGCCGATGTGCGCGAGAGCGAATCGGCGTCGAGCAGCCCGAGCGGTAAAAAGGCCTCGCATAGCCCGGTCTCGTCAGCGCCCACCGACTCCGATAGCGTTGCCAACGTCGAAATCGTTACGTCCTCTGGCGAGCATGTCGGACAGGTAAAGCTATGGGCCATCGGTTCCGACGCCCTGCTCACCAAGGCAGATTCTGCGTTTAGGGAGAAGACCTTTAACGCCATGGCTCTTGCCGCGGTTGTTGCAGTTTGTATTTCGGTCGTTATCGGGTCACTCGTGTCGCGCATGCTCACCAAGCCGATTCACCGTATTACCAGCACGGCCAAGCAAATTCGCGACGGCGACCTGTCCGCTCGTACGGGCTTGCGCGGCGATGACGAAATCGATCAGCTGGGTGAGACCTTTGACGAGATGGCCACCTCGCTCGAGAAAGATATGAAGCACGAAAAGCGCCTGACTTCGGATGTCGCACACGAGCTTCGTACACCGCTCATGGCCATGCTTGCAACGGTCGAGGCCATGCAAGACGGCGTGTATCCTACCGACGACGAGCATCTGGAGACGGTCGCTTCCGAGACGCGTCGCCTGGCCCGTCTGGTGCAGCAGATGCTGGATCTGTCGCGTATGGAAAACAGCACCGCGCCGCTCAATCTTGAGCCGGTGGACATGGTGCCGTTTGTGCGTTCGATTGTGAACGGCCAGGAGCGTCTGTTTGCCGACCGCGACCTTCGTCTTCGCTTTGCAGATGAAACCCAGGGGCACGACGATGTCGTCGAGGCCGATCCCGACATGATTACGCAATGCGTCATCAACCTCATGAGCAACGCCATGCGCTACACCCCCGAGGGCGGTTGGGTTGTGGTGTCGGTACTCAGTGACCGCAAACATGTCAGTATTGCCGTTTCGGATACCGGTATCGGCATTGCCAAGGACGATCTGTCGCGCATCTTCGGACGATTTTGGCGCGCCGATGCCAGTCGCGCCCGCGAAGCCGGCGGCCTGGGTGTTGGCCTCGCCGTGACCAAGCAGATCGTCGAGCGTCACCATGGCTACATATCCGTGGAGTCGGAGCTTGGAAAGGGTACGACTTTTACGATTCATCTGCCCCGCGAGCACACGGCGGACGCGGCATCTACTACAATGGAGCACTAGCTTTTCGCTATTCGGTGAAGGAGGGGCCTCGTCCCTGCCGCTCCGCGTTTGCGAAAACGTGCGGGAAAAACCCGCATTTCTGTCGTATTTAGGTAAGGAGTGACTCACGTGACAACGATGGAGCGTCGTCCGGATTCCCGTGGCAAGGTTCGTGATATCTACGATGCCGGCGAAAACCTGTTAATGGTCGCCACCGATCGCATTTCTGCGTTCGACTTTATTCTTCCCGACGAGATTCCGTTTAAGGGAGAGGTGCTCAATCGCATCTCGGCGTTCTGGTTCGACAAGTTTGCCGACATTGTTCCTAATCACCTCGTTTCCATCGATCCGGCGGATTTTCCCGAGGAGTTTGCCGAGTATCGTGACTATCTCGCAGGCCGCGCCATGCTGGTTAAGAAGGCCCAGACGATTCCTATCGAGTGCATCGTCCGCGGTTATCTGACCGGTTCGGGTAAGAAGACCTACGACGAGAACGGAACCGTCTGCGGCATTCAGCTGCCTGAGGGCCTAACCGAGGCCTCCAAGCTCCCCGAGCCGCTGTTCACGCCGTCCACGAAGGCCGAAATCGGCGACCACGACGAGAATATTTCGTTCGAGCGTTGCTGCGAGATCGTGGGTGAGGATATCGCCACGCAGATTCGCGACCTGTCCCTCAAGATTTACAAGGCCGCTGCCGAGTATGCCGCGACTCGAGGCATCATCATCGCCGACACCAAGTTCGAGTTCGGTGTCATCGATGGCAAGGTTACGCTGATCGACGAGTGCCTAACGCCCGACTCCAGCCGTTTCTGGCCCGCCGCCAGCTACGAGGAGGGCAAGATTCAGCCTAGCTACGACAAACAATTCGTCCGCAATTGGCTCAAAGCCAACTGGGATATGACGGGGGAGACCCCGCATCTGCCCGCCGAGGTCATCGATGGCACGTCCGAGCGCTATCGCGAGGCCTTCCAGATCATCACGGGCTCCCAGTTCACAAGCATGAAGGAGAACGCATAAGTGAGTACCCGTAGCGCCACGAACAAGCGCACGCAATCCCACGAAGTTACCGGGGTTGCGCGCAAGTCCGCCGCATCTGCTAAGCCCGCTCGCCAGGCAGCGAGCTCCGTTCGCGTCGTGCCGGCTTCGTCTAAGGCACGCCGCAAAGAGCTCGAGAAGGGTGAAAACCTGGAAGGCCTTTCCAAGGAGGAGAAGCGCGCCCGCAAGGCCAAGCAGCGTGCTCGCGAGGATCGTATCTATACGGTGTCGAATATCCTCCTTAAGCAGGATGAGGACTACACCAAGCGCCGCCGTATCTGGTGGGCCGTGCTCGCCATCGGCATGGTACTCGTCGTGGCAATTTGGGCTTCGCTCTACTTCGCTCCCGGCGGCACGGTGTCCAGTCCCGTCCAGATGGTCGGCATCGTTTTGTCCTATGTCATCATTCTGGGTGACTTTATCTACGACTTCGTTCGTATTCGTCCCCTGCGCAACATGTACCGCACGCAGGCCGAGGGCATGTCCGAGAACAAGCTCAACGCTCTTATCGAGCGCGCGGCTGCCGAGGAGGACAAGAAGGACTCCAAGAAGAAGTAGCGTTTGTATTCATACATATCGCTAAGATATAAGGCGCGTCGTTTTAGCGGCGCGCCTTTTTACTGTTCTATAGATAGATGGAGTGGCACATGATTCGAGCTGCCCTGACGGTCGAAGAAGCTCTGGAGGGCATGAAGGCCCTGGAGCCCAAGATTAAAAACTATGCGCGCCTGGTTGTCCGCAAGGGCGTAAACGTCAAGCCCGGCCAGGAGGTTGTCGTTCAGTCTCCGGTCGAGTGCGCGCCCTTTGCCCGCGTGGTGGTTGCGGAGGCTTATGCCGCCGGCGCTGGCCACGTGACGGTCATTTGGGCCGATGATGCCGTGACGAGGCTCACGTACGAGCATGTCGAGAAAAGCTATTTTGAGCAGACGCCCGAGTGGAAGCGCCTGCAACTGGATTCCCTGGCCCAGGACGGTGCCTGCTTTATCTTTATCGAGGGTGCGGATCCTGCGGCCCTCAAGGGCATCGATCCAGCCAAGCCGGCCGCGGCATCCAAGGCGAGGAATACGCAGTGCAAAGTTTTCCGCCGTGGACTGGACTACAACATCAACCCGTGGTGCATCGCTGGCGCTCCGGTCGTGGCATGGGCGCGCGAGGTGTTCCCGGGAGACGCCGATGAGGTTGCAATCTATAAGCTGTGGAATGCGATTCTGCACACCGCTCGTGCCGATGGCCAGGACCCGGAGAGCGACTGGGAGCTTCATGACGCAGCGTTCGAAAAGAACTTGCGCTTCCTGAACGACAATCGTTTTGACCGGCTGCATTACACCTCGGCAAATGGAACCGATCTGACGATTGGCATGACGAAGGGTCACGAGTGGGCCGGTGGCAAGGGCAAGACGCCCGATGGGCACCCCTTCTTCCCCAACATTCCCACCGAGGAAGTCTTCACTTCGCCCGATCGCATGCGCGCCGACGGTATCGTGTACTCGGCCATGCCGCTCATCCACCACGGCAATAAGGTCGACGATTTTTGGATTAAGTTCGAGGGTGGCCGCGTGGTGGACTACGACGCTCGCGTGGGCAAGGCAACACTTGCGAGCATTATTGACACCGATGAAGGTGCTGCTCATCTGGGTGAGGTCGCGCTTATTTCCAAGAACACGCCAATTCGCGAAAGTGGTGTTCTGTTCTATGACACACTCTATGACGAGAACGCCAGCTGTCACCTTGCGTTGGGTGTTGGATTCCCTGAATGCATCGAAGGCGGGTACGACATGTCCAAGGAAGAGCTCCTGGAGCATGGCGTTAACGTCTCGAGCACGCACGTCGATTTTATGATCGGCACGGACGACATCGATATTACGGGCATTACGCCTGATGGACGTGAAGTTGTGATTTTCCAGAACGGCCAATGGAGTTGGGAATAGTCCCAGACCGTGGTACAATGCCACCCGCGGGCCGTTAGCTCAGCTGGCAGAGCAGGGGACTTTTAATCCCAAGGTCCAGGGTTCGAACCCCTGACGGCCCACCATAGAATAGAAAGCGATCGACTCCGGTTGGTCGCTTTTTTGTTGCCAAGGCATGGGTTCGAACCCGTCGGGGCGCGGAGCTGAGTAAACGCGTGAGCGTTTGCCAGCGCAGCGCGCAAGGCGCGAAGCGCCGCAGCGGCCGCCTGCGGAGCAGGCTGAACCCCTGACGGCCCACCCAAAGAAAGGAAAACGAAATGAAAACAGATAGATACGGAATTAGCGGCAGCACGTTAAAGATAATAGCGGCCATTTCGATGGTTCTCGATCATGTAAGCAGGATCGTCCTGACCAATGGAATCATGACTCACGCATCGTACAATCAGATATCAGACGAGCAGTGGGCGATTCTAAGCGAGGCTTCGGATGTGCTTCATGTTCTTGGCAGAATTGCATTTCCCTTATTTTGCTTTTTGATAGTTGAGGGATTTTTGCATACTCATGACATAAAGAAGTACCTGCGAAATATGCTTGTCTTCGCAATCATTGCGGAGCCCATATACGATTTCGTTCAAACCGGGCAACTCTTTGACCTTCGGCAACAAAATGTTATGTGCGAGCTCCTGCTTTCCTTGGTCTTTTTGATTATTCTGGAAAAGATACAAAGTCTTTCAAAATGGAAGAGGCACATCGCAGAAATTGCTCTGATTGTTTTGACAGCACTGGCAGCTGAATACACTAAACTAGATGGCGGCGTGTATGGCATTCTGCTTGTGGCTGCATTCTATTTATTCCACGACAGCAAGGCCAAGATGTTCTTTGCTGCAGTATGCGCAGTGCTCCTTTCGTCATGCCATATAGTTGGCGGCGGATTTGAGTTTGCTACAGCTAATGTATTTAATCCTGATGTTGCTGCCGCGGTCGTTTCGTTGCTGCTTATCAATCTTTATAATGGCAAGCGAGGGCTGAAGCTGAAATACTTCTTCTACATTTTCTATCCGGCACATCTTGCTCTGCTTTATGGTGTCTCACTTATTGTTTTGAACTGTCTTTAATAACTCTCAAACAAGTCTCTGAAAGCAGAAACAAACTGACCCTAAGACTGCTTGTGAATTTCCGGAAGACCTGAGAGATGCGAGGATAGACAACGAGGGCTGCAGAAAGATGCTTCTCAGTTCTCTGGCGGATCGCACGTATCTGTATGAGGATCACTTCCGCACACTCATTAATAACAGTGATAAACACGGCAGATCCTCAAAACATGAGGCTGCGAAGGTCGAACGATGCTTCGAAAGCATGAATGGCACCGAGAAAACGAGTTCGGAAGCATCCTCTGGATGCTCCACCATAGAATAGAAAGCGATCGACTCCGGTTGGTCGCTTTTTTGTTGCCGCGGCATGGGTTCGAACCCGAACTTCTCTATATATAAGAACGCTTGGCGAACAAAACCTGCCTTTTACCGACGGGAAACAAATGGTTGATGGTTTTGGAGTAAAGTGGCGCTCCAGAGATGACCGATGCCTTAACACCTATAAACCAGCTGGTCATCGCCAATATCAGAAGCTGCTGCTTCGAATATGGCCTTAGTGAAGCAACTGAGGGTTCTATTCATTTGTGAACAAAATATGGAGTGCGTGATTCCCGCCCGCGAGGGCCCTCCGGTCTGGCAATATATCTCCTTGCCGCGCGGCCCGGTCGGACCGGATCAGCCGCA
>UROM01000009.1 GCA_900549455.1 uncultured Collinsella sp.
ATCTACACTTATGCGATCGTCGGCAGCGTCAGATGTGTATAAGAGACAGACCCAGCACCGCGCCCACGCCCGAGGCCGACGAGAGCCAGCCCATCCACTCAACGCCGACGCGTAGGACATCGCGATAGAAAAACGACTCGAGCGGATCGAAGGCACCGTAGCCAAAGTTCGAAAGAAAAATGATGCAGAAAAGTAGCGCAAGGACGCTGTTGGTGAAGACTGTCTTGATGCTGGTCGCGAAGGTGGCACGGGCGGACGTGCTAGGGTTGGAGCTTTGTCCCGCACACTCCCCTTCCTCTGCCGAATCGGCATCCGCATGCCCGGCGACATGGCTGGTCTGCGGCCTAAAGCCCCAACCGGCGATGAGTGCCAACACGGTAAAGAGCATCATAAGCATGAACACCGCGCGCGACGATGCAGCTGCCGCGACAAAGCCGCCCAGCGTGGGGCCAACGATGATACTCACGTTTGAAAACATGGCGATGGCGGAGTTGATGTCTTTGAGCTCGACGGGGTCGTTGGTGAGGTAGGCCGGATAGGACGTGGCGATGGGCTGGGCGAATCCCATCGTAAAGCCCAGGAGCACCGCGCCGAGTAGGACGACGCCGGTCGCGCTGCCAAAGGCGATGATTGCCGTGCCAGTTGCGAGAGCGCCGATGATGCTCAGCAAGAAATGGCGGCGCGGACCCCAGGCGTCGAGCGCAGCGCCACCCGCAAAGGATCCCAGGATCACGAATACGTTCATAAAAAGGACGGCCAGCGATGTTGCGACGACCGAGGCATCGTCTGCATAGGTGAGCGTTCCGATGACGCCGATAAAATAACTGGTCTGAAACCCGGTGTAGATGAGAAAGCGCATCGCCACCAGCCGCTTGGCCTGCACGGACAGCGATGATTGAGGCTTTGAGAAAAGAGATGCGAGCATGGAGACTCCTTGTTTCATACGAATACGGGCGGTGGGCATTCGCCACCGTCTGTCAAATCAATCTATCCGCATGAAACATTAAGGACGCATCAGGACCCTTCTCTCCGTTTTTCGCCCGTCATGAACTACTTGGTAGATTGTAAGGCATGTCCCACACATCTACCAAAGCAAAAACCACCACAAAGGTGCCTGGCCCCTTTGTGGTGGAAATGGCGTTTGCCCAGATAAAACCTGCCAAAATAAACCCGTCCCTTTTTGGCAGGTTTTAGGTCAGGTGGTCTTGGATGAGATCGCAGATGGCTCGGGCGTCGTTGATGTTGATGGCTCGGGTCGCGAGGCCGGCGTCGAAAGCCTGACGCGCCAGGGCTTCGTTGCAGGCAAGGGCCAGCGTGCGGCCGTCGACCAGGTCGAGCGAGCTCTTGCCGCGCAGACGGTCGACACCGGAACGCGCGACGACGATGTTGTCGAAGCCCTCGGTCTTGTAGCCCTCGATGATCACCACGTCGACATCGTTGTAACGCGACAGCAACTCGCGCACGGGCATCTCGTCCTCCTCGCGCGTGTCGGCGTACTCCGCCCAGCGCGTGGCGCAGATGAGGCCCACGTGCTTGGATCCGGCCTGGTGATGGCGCCAGGTGTCCTTAGCGGGCACATCGATATCAAAGCCGTGATGCCCATGATGCTTGAGCGAACCCACGCGCAGGCCGCGGCGGGTGAGCTCGGCAATGACCTTCTCGACGAGCGTGGTCTTGCCCGAGTTTTGGTAGCCGATAAACGCGATCGCGGGGACGGCCGGTGTCGGAGCCGCGGGCGCGACGGCGACGGGTGTGCTCGCGAGTGCGGCACCGTCAGCGGCCACGGCCTCAACAGCAGCGGCCTGACGCTCTGCACGATCCCACGCACCCGAGCGGCCGCCCTCCTTGTGCAGCAGGCGCACGTCGACGATCTCCATGCCGCGGTCGACGGCCTTGCACATGTCGTAGATCGTTAGGCACGCAGCGCTCGCGCCGGTCAGAGCCTCCATCTCAATACCCGTCTTGCCCGTCACGCCCGCCGTAACCAGCACGTGAAAGCCAACCTGCCCGTCCGTGCGCGCCGGCGCCCAGCCCTCGGGCACGTCATCGGCCGGCGTTCCCGCCGGAGCGATGGGCGCAATGTCGCACTTGCTCTTGGTAATGAGCAGCGGATGGCACATGGGGATGATGTCGCTCGTGCGCTTGATAGCCATGATGCCCGCCACGCGCGCGCAGGCAAGCACGTCGCCCTTCTTGGCGCGGTCCTGCAGCACCATGGCCTGCGTCTCGGGATGCATGAGAACGGTGCCCTCGGCAATGGCGATGCGATGCGTCTCGGCCTTGTCGGACACGTCGACCATGCGCACCTCGCCCTTGGCGTCCACATGCGTCAGCTCGTCGCGACCGGCGTCGCGGGCGGGCTCGGCAACAGCGCTGGCAGTCGGCTGTGCGGCAGTGACAGCATCGCCAGCCGCAGCCGTGGCTTTGTGGGCAGACATCGCGGCCCTTCGAGCGGCCTTGGTGGCATCGGCGTACCTGCTCTTGGCCATATGATCATCCTCCGATTTGGGACATAAATCGTTGCGTGCCCTCAATTATCGCGTGTTCCTGCGGTTTGTGGGCCACGGCATCGCGCCAAATCGAAAGCACCTGCATATCATCACCACGGCGCAGCGCGTCACGCACCGAATACTCGGCATCGCTGAACAGACACGAACGCACGTTGCCGTCTGCTGTCAGGCGCAGACGGTTGCAATTCGCACAAAAATGGTTGGACATGGCGCTAATAAAGCCAACCGTTCCCGCCGCGCCCGGAAAGTGCCAATAGCGCGCAGGGCCCGCGCCGGCAGGGGCGTCGTTGATGTCGAGCGGCTCGAGCTCGCCCAGACCCACCGCGGCGGCCCCGGCATTGATGCGCGCCCGCAGCTCGTCGCTCGGCACGGTATCGCTCGCGTCCCACAGCTCGGGATTAAGCGCGGGCGCATGCGGGTCCACGGCACAATGCGAACTCGTACGCTCGTCGCCGATGGGCATGTATTCGATAAAGCGCAGGTGGATGGGGCGGTCGAGCGTGAGCCGCGCGAGGGCCGCCACATCCTGGTTGAGCCGGCGCACCACAACGCAGTTGACCTTAACGGGCTCAAAGCCCCAAGCCAACGCCGCGTCGATGCCAGCCATGGTCTGCTCGAGCCGACCCAGGCGCGTGATCTTTCTAAAGAGCGTAGGGTCTAGTGTGTCGAGCGAAATGTTGACGCGGTTAAGCCCCGCGTCCTTGAGCTGCGGTGCCAGCTTGGGCAGCAGGGCGCCGTTGGTGGTAAGCGAGATATCCTCGATCTGCGGAATCGCGCGGATGTCGCGAATGAGCGGGATGATACGGCGGCTGACCAGCGGCTCGCCACCCGTCAGGCGCACGCGGCGAATGCCCTCCCCCGCCACCAAGCGCACAAAGCGGGCGATTTCCTCGGCACTGAGTAGCTCATCGTGCGCGCGGGGCGTCACGCCGTCTGCCGGCATGCAGTAAATGCAGCGAAAATTGCACTTGTCGGTAACGGCAATGCGCAGGTAGTTGATATCGCGGCCAAAGCCGTCATGTTGCACGCGCCCGTCCACGCAGCCCTCCCCTCACACGGCGTTTTATTCTTCGGAAAACATAATACCCCACGGGAGAATCATGCCGACACCCGTACGACAGGACAGGTCGCTTCGAACAAAACGGACTTCCCAAGCCCATCCTCAACACAGACCATCACAGCATTCGATGCTTTTCCTGTTTTTGGCAAAAAACGTCGAATGTTGTGATGGTTTGCCTGCCCGCAGCACCCCGTAGAAGGGCCGAAGCGCCCCTAAAGGCCGCCGTCCCAGTGTCGAATCACGAATTCTCGCAGGTCATTCTGACGTTTCTGGAACGCTTCGCTTCGGTCGCACCTGAGGCCCATAGCAAGCGCGATGGCGTTCATCGCCCGGTGCAATTGCAGCTGATGGGCAAACTGAGTCCCGGTGAGGACGATCATCCTAAAGCCCAGCGCGCTCAGCACGGTCATACGCTCCGCATCCGACGCGCTGCGATGTTTATCAAGATGGTCCGAACCGTTGTATTCAATTCCCGTACCGCTCGCAGGCGCATATACGTCAATCTCGAAATACCCGGCCTTAGCGAGATACTTGAACTCGCTGGGAACATCGACCCGATGGTTGAGCTCGATCTTGGCGTATCCCAGCCCTCCCTGGGAACGTTTTGCTACGACCATGATTGAGGTGGCCGTCTCCATAGGCGAACGAGCAGCGTCCTTTACACGCTTGAGCAACGAGGCCGCGCGTTTCACGCCTCGACGCGAAGGATTCTGCTCGCAAAAAGCACGCAGGTCGGCGACGGCATATCGTTGCGAGGCCTCAACATAATCATCGCTCGACAGATGGTTAAGGTAATACCGAGCACACACTTCAAATCCGTACTCAAGCTGCTCGAGCTCGCTCATCCACGAGCCCGCCTGGACAAGGCACATGGCCTCATCAACCACCAGAAGACCCTCTGCCACCTCGATAAGATGATCCGAAGGTATGGGCGCCCCAAACACATGGCGTCGGAGACCCGCCGGCCGAGAGCGTTCAAAATCGAAGCTAACCAGTGTATCAATACGACCGAGTTCCTCTTGAGGAATACCAAGTGAGACCAGATAGTCGGCGACAATCTCGACCGCTGCAGATATCCTCAATCCCTTGGCATCGAGCCCCAATTTGGGGAGGCTCGCAGTCGGCTCCACCTCGCCAGCAAATGAGCCTTCGTCGTATAGGCTGCTTGCCCGTGAGAGCGGCTCTAACGGGCGCGCCACGTTGTGGTACAGCCAGGCAGTCTTATGGGACAGGACGATCGGCAAGTCCATGAGCTCTCCAATGGGTCGGATAACCAACCTTATTCCCCTGCCCACGGGTCCGCACACCTTCGTGCGCAAGAAAGCGATTCCACCCGATTGAGTGGCAGAAAAACCATCACAACATTCGATGCTTTTCCCGATTTTGGCAAAAAACGTCGAATGTTGTGATGGTTTGAGGCGAGGTGAGGAGCATGGAGGGACCAAAGCATCGTGCTCGAACGGGTTAATCCAACTCTTTTAAGCCATGCGCCAGCTGCCAGTACTCGCCGTGCTGGGCGAGCAGCTCTTCGTGGGTGCCGCGTTCGATGATGCGGCCGTGTTCGAGGACCATGATGGCGTCGGCGTCGCGGACGGTGGACAGGCGGTGCGCGATCATAAACGTGGTGCGTCCGCGCATGATGCGGTCCATACCGCGCTCGATGAGCTTTTCGGTGCGCGTGTCAATGGAGCTCGTGGCCTCGTCCAGGATGAGCACCGGCGGGTCGGCGACGGCCACGCGCGCGATGGCGAGCAGCTGGCGCTGGCCCTGCGACAGGTTGGCACCGTCCGCGGTCACGAGCGTGTCGTAACCTTGCGGCAAGCGGCGGATAAACGAATCCGCGCAGGCGGCCTCGGCAGCGGCGCGCACCTCCTCGTCGGTCGCGTCGAGCTTGCCAAAGCGGATGTTCTGCGCAATGGTGCCGCTAAACAGGTGCGTGTCTTGCAGCACAATGCCGAGCGACCCGCGCAGGCTGGCCTTGGCAATGTGCTTGACGTCGATGCCGTCGTAGGTAATCTCGCCGTCATCGACCTCGTAGAAGCGGTTGATGAGGTTGGTGATGGTCGTCTTTCCGGCGCCCGTCGAGCCCACAAACGCGATCTTTTGCCCCGGCTTGGCAAACAGGTTGAGGTCCGTGAGCACACGGGTGCCCGGCACGTAGGAAAAGTCCACGGCATGGAAGCACACGTCGCCGGCGAGCGGGACCAAGCCGCACGTGAGCTCGGTACCGTCGGCAGACACCGCGTGGCCCGACTCATCAACGGTTGCCACGTCATGCAGGTGCCCGTACGCGCCCACGCCCTGGCCCTCGGGAATCTTCCATGCCCACGCGGCGTCGCCCGTCTGCACCAGCTCCACGCAGCCCTCGTCCACCTCGGGCTTAAGGTCCATGGCGGCAAACAGGCGCTCGGCGCCGGCCAGCGCGTTGAGCAAAAAGTTGCCCAGCTGCGTAAACTGGTTGATGGGCATGGCCGCCTGGCGTACAAAGACCAGATAGCTCGCGAGCGCGCCCACGTCGGCGAGCCCCTTGATGCAGAGCATGCCGCCCGCCACGGCGACGATGGCATAGTTGACGTAGCCAATCACGACGGTCATGGGCACCATCGAGTTGGCATAGTTCACGGCGGCGGTGCCGGTGCGGCGAAGCTCGTCGTTGCGGCAGGTGAAGCCGGCGACATTCGCCGCCTCGCGGTTAAAGACCTTGATGACCTTTTGGCCCGAGACCATCTCTTCGATATATCCGTCCAGGTCGCCAAGCGATGCTTGCTGGGCGGCAAAGAAGCGCTTAGAGCGCGCGCCCGAGTAGCGCGCATACAGTACAATGGCCGCATCGCACACGAGCGTGATAATCGTGAGCTGCCAGTTAAGGATGATGAGCATGGCCGTGGTGCCCACAACCTGAATGGCGGCCTGAATCACGTTGGCAAAGCTGTTGTTGAGCGCCTCGGAGACGGTGTCGACGTCGTTGGTGAAAAAGCTCATGATGTCACCCGAGCGCGTGCTGTCAAAATAACTGAGCGGCAGCGTCTGGATGTGCGCGAACAGGTCGCGGCGAATATCGGACACCACGCGTTGGGCCGCGCGCACCATGATCTGTGAGTAGCCCAGGGCCGAGAGCACGCCCGCGGCGTAGATGATCGCCGTCAGGACGACCTGCCTGGCGAGCAGTCCCTCCCCGCCCATGGCCAAACCGTTAACGATGGGGCGCACCATGTAGGTGCCGGCGAGGCTCGCGATGGCGGCGACGGAGGCGAGCACACCCACCGCGAGCAACGAGAACTTGGCATGCCCCATGTAGGAGAGCAAGCGGCGCACCGTGCGCTTGAGGTCGGCCGGGCGTGCTTGGGCTGCGGTCTTAGGCATGGCGCTCACCCCCTTCCAAGGGCGATTCGCTGGGGACGGAGGAAAACGGATCGTTCGCGCAGCCATCGTCGCAGCCGTCGCCGGTGTCTGCGTTCCCCGCAAACTCCATCTGCGAGGCATAAATCTCCTGGTAGATGTTGTCGCCCGCCAGCAGTTCCTCGTGCGTGCCCACGCCGTGGACACGACCGTCGTCCAACACCACAATGCGATCGGCATCCATGACGCTCGCAATGCGCTGGGCGATGATGAGCACGGTCGTATTGGGAATCCGAGCGATGTGCTCGCGAATCTTAGCGTCGGTCGCCATATCGACCGCGCTGGTGGAGTCATCAAAAATGAGCACGCTCGGATGCTTGAGCAGCGTGCGCGCAATGCACAGGCGTTGCTTCTGGCCACCCGAAACACCGGCGCCGCCTTGGCCCAACTCGCCGTCCAGCCCGCCGATGCGATCAAGGAACTCGTCCACGCACGCCGCGCGGCAAGCCGCGAGGAGCTCATCGTCCGACGCCTGCGGATTGCCCCACTGCAGGTTCTCACGCACGGTGCCCGTGAACAGCACATTCTTCTGCAGCACAATGCCCACCGCGTCGCGCAAGGTAGCCAGGTCGTAGTCACGCACGTCATGTCCGCCCACAAGCACGGCGCCCTCGGTGGCGTCGTACAGGCGCGCAATCAGCTGCACAAGCGAACTCTTGCCCGAACCCGTGCCGCCGAGGATGCCCACCGTCGAGCCGCTCTCGATGCGAAGGTCGATATGCTCGAGCACATCCTCGACTGCATCCGCACGGTATTTAAATGACACGTCGCGAAACTCGATACCGCCGTCCGCTGGCGCCGCAGTCGCGAGGTCTCCCACAGGGTTGGCGATAAAGGGCTCTTCATCGAGCACCTCTGCGATACGGCCCACACTCGTGAGAGCGCGCGTGAGCAGCAAAAACACGTTGGAAATCATCATGAGCGAGTTCATGATCAGCAGCACGTAGCTCATAAAGCCCGTGAGAGAGCCCACGCCCAGCTTGCCGGCGAGAATCATGCGGCCGCCAATCCACAGGATGGAGAGCGCAGCCACGTACATCGACAGCTGAAACACCGGCAGGTTGAGCACGGCGGTGCCGAAGGTCTTGGTCGCCGTGCCGGCGAGCTCGGTATTGACGGTGTCAAACTTGTCGCACTCGTGCTCGGCGCGCACGTAAGCCTTCACTGCGCGCACGGCGGTAAGGTCCTCTTGCACCACGCCGTTAAGGTGGTCCATCGAGGTCTGGAGTTGGCGGTAGAGCGGACTGACGCGATAGGTGATGACACCCAGCACGATTGCCAGCACGGGCAAGATGATCGCAAAGACGGTGGCGAGCGGGCGCGACAGCATCAGCGCGTAGATAAGGCCGACGATAAGCGTCACCGGGCCGCGCACCGTAGGGCGAAAGCCGTTGCTCACAGCATTTTGGATAACGGTGATGTCCGTGGTCATGCGAGTGACGAGCGAGCTGGCGTCGTAGTTGTCCAGGTTACCAAAAGCGAGCGTCTGAATCTTTTTGTACTCGGCCTCGCGCAGGTTAGCGCCTAGGCCCGAGGCAACGCGGGCGGACGTGTGTGCATAACCCAAGCCCAGTACCAGCGAAAGCGCAGCGCACACCAACATGTACGCGCCCTGCAGCAGCATGTAGTTGATATCACCCGCAGGCACGCCCACATCGATGATGTTGGCCATGATGACCGGGATAAACAGCTCGAGCACCGTCTCGACCGACACAAAGAACACGCCGAGAATGGCATCGCGACGGTATGCCCCTAGATAAGAAAACAGTATTTTGAGATTGCGCACGCAGGTTCAACCCCCATCAAACGTTGTTCGCAAACGCACGTATTATTGCGCGCCGAATAATGGTGTCAAGTATTCCGAAATCGTTTTCTGCAAGGTTAACGCCGGCGGCGAGTTCTCGTGACGTGTGTCCATATTCACTCGGAATAATGGTGCGCGTGACTTTTTTCGCCCGGCACCCAACACAAACCTTGACTCTACAATCGTTGTAGGGTTTTCACTACACTGGTACATAAACAAACCCAGCCAGAAAGTGCCCCCGCTCATGGAACACGACCTCACACGCGGCAATGTCCTTAAGACCATCGCGGTCTTTGCCCTGCCCTATATGCTCTCGTACTTTTTGCAGATGCTCTACGGCATGGCCGACCTGTATATGATGGGGCAGTTTAGCGGCGCCGCCGGCATCACCGCTGTGGGCAATGGCGCGCAGACGCTCTATATCATTACCGTGACGCTCGTGGGCCTGGCCATGGGAACGACGGTCATCGTCGGCCACGCCGTGGGCTCGCGCCGCTTCGACCGCGCCGAGACCGCCATCGGCAATACCATCACGCTGTTTATGGGCGTCTCGGTAGTACTGGCCGTCATCTTGTTTGCACTTTGCCCGCAGGTTGTGGCGCTCATTGGCACGCCGCCCGAGGCGGTCGAAGGCACCGCCGCCTACCTGCGTATCTGCTTTGTCGGCATTCCGTTTATCGCCGCATACAACATTCTCTCGGCCATCTTTCGCGGGCTGGGCGATTCGCGCTCGCCTATGTACGTGATTGGCGTGGCATGCATCATCAACATCGCGCTCGACTTTCTATTTATAGGCCACATGGGGCTCGGCCCCGTGGGCGCGGCGCTCGGCACGGTAACCGCCCAGACGGCCAGCGTTGCCCTCGCGCTCGTGTGGCTCAAGAGCCGCCGCACGAACATCCACGTTAAGCGCAGCGACCTGCGCCCCCAGCCCGAGGTGCTCGGCAGCATTCTTAAGATCGGCGTGCCTGTGGCTGTACAGGACGGCTGCATCCAGGTGGCGTTTATGTTTATCACCGTCATCGCCAACCACCGAGGGCTCGTCGACGCCGCCGCCGTAGGCCTAGTCGAGAAGATGATCAGCTTTTTGTTCATTGTTCCGAGTTCCATGGGCGCCACCGTCAGCGCACTCACGGCGCAAAACGCCGGCGCGGGCAAGGGCGATCGCGCGCGTCAGGTGCTCAAGGACGCCATGACGATCTCGGTGGTGTACGGCTGCCTGATCACGGTGCTGATGTGGCTGGTGGCGCCGGCGTTTATTGGCTTTTTTGCCAAGGACCCCGCGGTGGTCGCGGCCGGTACCGGCTATATGCACAGTTATATTTTCGATGCAATCTTTGCCGGCATCCACATTTGCTTTAGCGGCTTTTTCGCCGCGTATGGCAAGAGCTATATCGGCTTTGCGCACAACGTGCTGGCCGTGGCGCTCATTCGCGTGCCGGGCGCGTGGCTGCTGTCGAACGCCTATTCCGACACGCTGTTTCCCATGGGCATCGCTTCGCCGTGCGGGTCAATTCTATCGGCGGTTATTTGCGTGATGGCATTTACCGTGCTCAACCGCCGCGGAGATTTTGACAAGCTGGTGGCGTAGCGGGGCGACGCGAGCCTGGCACCTCTCCCCTGCTTTTCACCGAAAGGAGCGGTCCCATGACCGACTCGCCAACTGAACATACTGAGGGTCTGCTCCGCATTGGCGAGGTGGCGCGCCTGTTTAACCTGAGTGTGGGCACGCTGCGCCATTACGAGCAGATGGGCTTGCTGGACCCGGCACACATCGATCCGACGAGTGGGTACCGCTACTACGGATCGCGGCAGCTCTCCACCCTCAACACCATCAGTCACCTGCGTGTTCTCGACTTGCCGCTCGCACAAATCCGTGAGTTTGTGACCACGCGCGATGTGGACCTCATGCAGCGGCAGCTAGCGCAGCAACAGGAGCTCATCGAGCGCAAGCGCCGCGAGTTGGAGCGTGTGTCGCGCAAGATCGATAACCGGCTTGCGCTGCTGCATGATGCCCTGAACACCGAGCTCGATACCATCTGCACAATCGATGCGCCCGAGCTCCGCTGCGCCGTGTTGCGCGAACGCGTCAACCCTACCGATGCCTATGCGCTGGAGTGGCAAATTCGTCAGCTGCAGAAGGGCCAGCACGAGACCTTTGTCTTCCTGGGCAACTTGGGCGTTGGGATTAGCGCCGAGCGCCTGGCCGGCGGCGACTTTGATGGCTACGACGAGGTCTTTCTGCTGCTCGATGACACCGATGAGTACTTGGGCGACGTCGAGACACGACCCGCCGCGCGCTGCCTGACCATAAGCTTCCGCGGCACGCACGGGCAAGCGGGCCCGCGCTATGAGCAGCTGCTCGGCTATATGCGCGAACATAACCTGACGCCCGCCGGTCCATCGCGCGAGATTGCCCTCATCGACGACATCATCAGCGACGACCCCACAACCTACGTGACGCAGATCACGGTGCCCGTTACTGTGCTCGATTAAGAACCTCCCGGGCAGGTATGAAGCGTAGCTCAACTAACGAGCGTCGGCTACAGGAGAACCATCGCGCCGGGGACAGTCCCCGATATGGCGGTTTTACTCCTCCGGAATCGGAAACGCACGGATGAACTCTGCGGGCGAGAAGGTCTTGATGGTCGAGCGCACAAAGGCAGCGCGATCGCGCGTAATGATAAAGTCCACACCGGCGCGCTCTGCCATCGCACGGATACAACCGTCCTCGAAGTCCGGCTCATCGGAATAGGCGGAGGTAAAACAAACTTCTTGGTCGAGAGGCTCTACCGAGTAGCTCTTAAGGCAGTCGCGCACTACCTCGCGGGCGCGCGCCTCGCCGGCCTGTTTAGTGAGAATGTAATACGCGTCCTTGAGAGAGCAGGCCGAAACAACGCCCTCGATAAGTCCCACGTCAACAAGCCCCTTGATGGTTTGCGCCGCCCCATGCTCCGGCCGACCCGGAAGCACGCAATCGAGCAGAAAATTGGTATCGAGAAATGCCCTCATAGGTAGCGCTCCCTCGCGATGCGCTTTTCATCTTCAACCGTCATCGTATCGAGCGGCGTTCCCTTGGGCATTTTGGCTACGAGTTCGAGATACTCCTGATAGTCCTCATCCTCCGCGAGTATCTCGCGAATCTCCTTCCAGGTGATCTTGGGATGCCACATCGTACCAACGTCGCGCTTGGGCTTGTCCGTGCCGCACGCCGGTTTTGCGCCCCCACGCTCCTGAGCAGCGTCATATTCCACCGCAACCGGGCCTTGATAGTCGAGTGGCACAATCTTGAACAACGGCTTGCTCCGCTTGAAGACCACAACCTCCTCGCCCTCATTGGCAACCCTTTCGGCCACCTGCGTAAGGTTTTGGCGCAGCTCCGAAAATGCGACGGTAACCATAACGGCTCCTCTCAACATGTATCTTCACTGCTCAGTATACACGTTAATGTTAATGTTTATCTTGAGAATGCGACGGCGCTACCTACATCCCCAGCTCATTTTCCCCGATTATTTCGATGGAAACCCCTTTGCTTTGCCAGTCCATAGCCTTTTTGACTTTCAATCCGTATTTTCCGGTTGACCACATTTCGTTTCCGCAGCCGCCCACAACCACATAGTTGCATTTCTTGGTTACGCTTTTGATGCAGCTGCCACCCATTTTCTCGATGTAAGAAGCGATTACACCCTTAGAGCCATGCTCAAAGTTGCCACTCAAACAGAAATTACGCCCTTCAAAGAAGACTTCTTTACCAGACCCATGGGCCACAGGATCCTCAAGCCTTCCGAACAGCTCAATAAGGCCATCCGATTCCTCAGAATCGATATCGCCATCGATAAGCGTCTCAGCCATCAATTCATAGATATGTGAAACTGTAGCATCTTCCCTGAGATCAACGTGGTCCTCGATAAAAGCCATGATGTTCATTGCTTCATCAAAGGATACAGAACCGTCTGAGATAGCTTCATGGCTCAGCGTGATAAGACCGCGCAGACCCTCCGTTCGCGATGAGTAATGCCTTTCATGGCAAGCGCGCCTTTCACGACGCCCCAGACTGCCTAGGCTAAATGGCTTAAAGCGCTCTTCCGAACGCTCTTCCTCACATAGCTTCCAATATATTTCAAAACAGGCGTCAACATCGTCCATAGCATTATGATGGCGTCCCATGGAAATGTCTAAGTTGCTACAGACAGTCGGAAGCTTGTAATTCTTGTATTCAGGATGCAACCTTTTGGCCATTTCCAGAGTGCACGCGTAAACAAAATCCGGCTTTTCATAACCATAGCCAAGCAAAGACTTGCTTAATACAGATAGGTCAAAGGGCGCATTGTGGGCAACGAGAATCGATCCCTCGATTCTATCCGACAGTTCGTCTTCCCAAAGAGAACGAAAGCAAGGACTGTCTTTTACCGCAACAGGAGATAAGCCCGTTAGGCGCATGTTGAAGTCATCAAAAGGTTCTTCAGGATTAACCGTGAACTGAACACGGTCGATTATTTCGCCTTCCGAAGTCGCCCGGATAAGCCCGATCGAACTTATCCGATCGTTTTTCTTATTAGGGGTCTCGACATCAAAAAATGTTAGATCCATATGAATCTCCTATCACTCCGGGACAGCACCGGTCCGCAGGATCTCTTCAAGCTCTTCCTCGTTTAACACCGGCACTCCGAGCGATTCAGCTTTTGAAAGCTTGGAACCGGCATTCGGGCCAGCCACAACAAACGATGTCTTCTTTGATACCGAACCTGCAACCTTTGCGCCGAGAAGCTTGAGCGCTTCTCCCGCCTCGGAACGTGTGCGCTTCTCGAGCGTACCGGTCAGCACAAAAGTCAATCCAGTTAGCGGTTGCCCCGAAGCGAGATCAACGGAAATGCCAGCTTGCTCAGACTTTGTTTGCATCTCGCCCATAAGGTCTTCCTCGAGAGAGAGACCATATTCACGAAGTCGTTGGAGAACATCGAGGTTTTCCGGAATAGAGAGGAACTCCTTTATGCTTTTTGCAATTTCCGGTCCGACTCCTTCAATCTGGGCCATATCTTCCGCGTCAGCTACAACGAGCGCATCAATTGAAAGGTAACGCCGCGCTATAAGCTCGGCAACGTTCTTTCCCACCAAGCGAATCCCCAAAGCAAATAGAACCCTTGAGAGCGGCAGCTGGCGAGATTTATTGAGCTCATCGACTATCTTTTCAGCCGTCTTAACACCCACCGGTATGGGCTCGCCCGCATTTTTAACAATTCGATCGGCTTTGTAAAGCCTTGGAGTACCATCCGCGTTGAGCATCGGCTTTCCATGCTTGTCGAGCATGGGGTCGCCCTTGCGATGTCCTCCTTTTACCACGCGCCCCGTGTCCAGGCCTGCGATGTCGTCGACCGTGAGCTGATAGAAGTCCGCGACGTCGTGAATCAGCCCGGCGGCGATCATCTTGTCGACGATCTCGTCGCCCAGGCCGTCGACGTCCATGCAGCCGCGGCTCACCCAGTGGAGCAGGCGCTCCTTGAGCTGCGCGGGGCAGTCGATGGAGACACAGCGGTAAGCGACCTCGCCATCCTCGTGAACCACGGGGCTGCCGCACACGGGGCAGACCTCGGGCATGTGCCAGTCGACCGAATCAGCCGGGCGCTTGTCGAGCACCGGACCCACGACCTCGGGGATTACGTCGCCTGCCTTGTGCACGATGATAGTGTCGCCCTCGCGCACGTTTTTGCGACGGATTTCGTCGATGTTGTGCAGCGTGGCGCGCGCGATGGTGGAGCCGGCGACCGTCACCGGGTCGAACTCGGCGACCGGCGTGAGCACACCGGTGCGGCCCACCTGGATGCGAATCTCGCGCAGGACGGTCCGTTTTTCCTCGGGCGGGAACTTAAAGGCAATAGCCCAGCGTGGTGCGCGGGCGGTAAAGCCCAGGTCGAGCTGCTGCTGGAAGCTGTCAACCTTTACGACCACGCCGTCGATGTCGTAATCGAGGTCGCCGCGGTGCTCGAGCGCCTGGGCACAGAACTCGTGAACCTCGGCGGGTGTGGCGCAGCGTGCCACGTTGGGGTTGACGCTAAAGCCGGCGCTGCGCAGCCAGTCGAGAAATTCACGCTGGCTGTGGACGTGCAGCGGATCGGTATCGGCGATGGCATAGATAAAGGTGGCCAGGTCGCGGCGCGCTGTGACCTTGGGATCCTTTTGGCGCAAGCTGCCGGCGGCGGCGTTGCGCGGGTTGGCGAAGGGGTCGCGACCCTCGGCATCGGCCTCGTCGTTCAGACGCACAAAGCTGCCCTTGGGCATGTACACCTCGCCGCGCACTTCGATGGTACGCTCGCGGTCGGCGCCCATGTGGGCGAGCGCCGGCTCGGACAGGTGCATGGGCACATCCTTGATGGTACGGACATTGAGCGACACGTCCTCGCCCGTGGTGCCGTCGCCGCGCGTGGCGGCGCGCACAAAGGTGCCGTTTTGGTAAGTAAGCGCCACGCCCAGACCGTCGATCTTAAGCTCACAGGTATAGGTGACGCTACCGGCACCGAGCGCATCCTCGGTGCGCTGGAGCCAAGCGTCGAGCTCGTCCAGGTCCATGGCATCGTCCATGGAATACATGCGTGCCATGTGCGTAACCGGCGTAAACTGCTCGCTCACGTAGCCGCCCACGCGCTGGGTATAGCTGTCGGGCGTCACCAAATCGGGGTAGGTCGCCTCGATTTCCTGCAGCTCAACGAGCATTTTGTCAAAGGCGGCGTCTGTGATCTCGGGCGCGTCGAGCATGTAGTAGCGATAGGCGTGGTAATCGAGCTCGTGGCGCAGCTCGGCCGCACGCGCTGCCGCCTGGGCACGGGCGTCGGCCGGTGCAGCGACATCCGCACTCGCGGGCGTTTCGGTATCGATGTCCACACCGTCACCAAACAGGCTCGATTGCTCCATAGCGGCACTCCTTCGCTCGATTTCAAACGGATACTAGAGTACCACCGGTCACCATGGCGCCGAATAACCCTTTCGAACCGCATCGAATCGGCAGTCGACGCACCGGGATGGATTGCGCGATTAAACCATGCTCTTATCAACTCTAAATGATCCATTTTCCTCCGTCCCCAACGGATCAATAAGAAAAGAGGGGACTGCCCCACGTTGATGGGACAGCCCCCTCTGGCCTCGATATACGCGATACGGCTCGCTAGTAGCCCTGACCGTAGCCTTGACCCTGGCCCTGCTGGCCCAACAGCTCCTCCAGATACTGGCGCAGCTGCTCGTCGGTAATACCGCCGTTGCCGGTGTCGGTCGCGCTGTTATCCTGCTGCTGGTTCTGCAGCTCCTCATCGGAGCCCAGCTCGACGGTGACCTTCTTCTCTTCCTTGCCGCGCATGAGCGTGATCTCGACCTTCTCGCCCACCTCGTGGCTGCGCAGGGCGATGATCAGGCCATCGGCACTCGTAATCTCGTCGTCGCCCAGCTTGGTAATGACATCGCCCTCCTGGATGCCGGCCTTGGCAGCAGGGCCATCCTCAACGACGCTCGCCACATACGCGCCGCTATCGGTGCTCAGCTTGTTGGTGCGGGCGTTGAGCGCGTTGACGCTCGAAAGCGTGGCGCCCAGGTACGGGTGCACCGGCGTCTTACCGTCGATGATCTGGTCGGCAATGTTCTTGGCGTAGTTAACCGGAATGGCAAAGCCCACGCCCGAGCTGGAGCCCGAATAGCTCTCGATAAGCGAATTAATGCCCACCAGCTCACCATTGTCGTTGACGAGCGCGCCGCCGGAGTTGCCCGGGTTGATGGCGGCATCGGTCTGGATCATGTTGGCATAGATGGTGTTACCGTTGGTAGAGCTCATGGCCGTGGAGCGATACAGCGCCGACACAATGCCCGTGGAGACAGACTGCTCATTGCCGAACGGCGAGCCGATCGCCATGACCCACTCGCCCACGTTGAGCTTGGAGGAATCACCAATCTCAATCGGCGTGAGCTTGGAGGCGTCAGCATCCTTGAGCTTGATGACAGCCAGGTCGCTCGAAGCATCGTTGCCCACGAACTCGGCCTCGTACGTGGTTCCGTCGTCCATGGTCACCACGTACTGGTCGTAACCATCGACCACGTGGTTGTTGGTGAGGATGTGGCCCTCGGTATCGAGCACAACGCCCGAACCGACGCTGCCCGAACTATCCGACTCGTCGGCAGACTGCGAAAGCGAGCCATTCTGGCTGCCACTCGAAGTAGCGGTGATGGAAACGACGGAGGGCAGGGCCTTGGCAGAGACGGCCTCGGCCAGCGTGGTGTCCTCGGAGTCGATGGTGATCTTTTGCGTCGATGAACCCGAAGCACCCGCCGTCACGGCGTTCCTGCCGCCGCCGATATCGAGCGTGCCGCTCATAATGAGCGCAATGACCAGCAGGGCGCCGCAGGCACAGCCGGCGAGTGCCGTAATAAAGATCGGCAGCTTTTTGGTTTTGGTCTTGACCACCGTGTGCTTGTTTACAACCTGCTGGCCGCCCAGCGGCTTGCCGGTCTGCGTGTCGTAGGCCTGCACGTAGGGAATGTTGCCGTCGGCAGGCGTCGACTCCACCTGTACGCGCGGTTGCTGCTGAGTCTCGCCGGCGTGGCCCGCATCCTGGGGACGCTGGGAATCGTTCTCGCTCATAGCTGCAATCCTTTCGTCAAATAACCAAAGGCCCGCCAAACACGTGGCGGGCCATCATTGTTCACGATGAGTTGTACCCCAATATGCGGGTGCACGTGTATGAGAACGCAATCTTTTAGGAAGGCTTAAGTTCTACTGCAAACTCGAAAGGAACCCGCACCTGCGGCAAAACCACCGCAAAGGCGCCTGTCCCCCTTGCGGTGGAAATCTAGTCCTTAAACAGATAGCCCACGCCGCGGACGGTGGTGATGTGTGCCGCGATCTGCGGGCCCACCTTGGAACGGATGCGTCGAATGTGCACGTCGACGGTGCGCGTGCCGCCGCAGTACTCAAAGCCCCACACGCGGTGCAGCAGCACTTCGCGGCTGTAGGCGCGGTTGGGGTGCGTCGCCAAAAAGCTCAGCAGCGAGTACTCCATCAGCGTCAGGTCGATGGGCTCATCGTCGAGCGTCACCTGGTAGGTGGCAAGGTTAATCTCGAGGTTATCGATGTTGAGCACATCGTCGGCGGCGACGGTCTCCTCCTCGCCCATCAGGCGCTGTGCGCGAGCCTTGAGTTCGTTGGGCGTCGCCGTGGGGCATACAAAGTCGGCATGCGCGTGATTCGGCAGGCGCAGGGTGCCGAGCGCCTCGTCGTCGACGATCACCAACATGGGGACGGCGCCGCGAGCGTCAAGCCACTTGGCAATCTGATCGATGCGGTCGCTGCGGATGCCGTCGGAATCGAGGATCAGCAGGTCAAAGTCGTGCGCCGCAGTTGGCGAATCGGGGGTTGCCAGGCTCACCTCGACACCCAGGGTGGTCGTCAGGCTGCGGGCAAACTCGTGGAAGCGCGTCGTGCGCGCCATGAACAGGGCACTCTTTTCGGACATATCGGCCTCCAAAGAAATGAGCTCAATCGTACTGGAACAAGCCAGCGCGATTAGGAGTTCGCCAGGTAGTGCTTGATCTCCCACTCGGTGATCGTAGACTCAAACTTATGCCACTCATCGCGCTTCTTTTTGAGGAAAAAGCTGTGGATGTGCTCGCCGAGGGCATCCTTCATAAACTGTGAGTCCTCAAAGACGTCGAGCGCCTCTTTGAGCGAGCGCGGCAGCGGCGCGTAGCCGGCCTCGACCATCTGACGGTCGGTAAGCTTGAGCGTCTCGGCCGTGGCCTCGGGCGGGAGCTCCAGCTTGCGCTCGATGCCGTCCAGACCAGCCGCCAGCGTGACGGCGTTGACCAGGTACGGGTTGGCCATGGGGTCGGGGCTACGAAGCTCGATGCGCGTGGACAGCTGCTTGCCGGGCTTGTAGACCGGGATGCGGACCATACTCGCGCGGTTGCGCAGGCCCCACGTGGCGTACTGCGGCACGGAGTCGCCACCCGTGGTGATGCGCTTATACGAGTTGACCGTGGGGTTGGTGATGGCGCTGATCTCGCGGGCGTGCGCCAGGATGCCGGCCATATAGTGCTTGGCGATATCGGAGAGATGGTACTTCTCGTCGTCCTCACCCCAAAAGACGTTGTTGCCGTCGTGGTCGAACAGCGACTGGCACAAGAACATGGCGCTGCCGTCCTCGCCCGCCAACGGCTTGGGCATAAAGGAGGCGTGGCAACCGCTCTCGTAGGCCTGCTGCTTAATGATGAGTTTGGCCGTAGTGATGGCGTCGGACATACTCAGGGCCTCGGCGTGGCGCAGGCTCATGCCGTGTTGCGAGCGGCCGGCGGCGTGGAAGGTGTACTCCACGGGCACGGACATCTTCTCGAGCGTGAGGACCGTGTTGCGACGCAGGTCGCGGGCGGCATCGCTCACCGAAAGATCGAAGTAGCCCACGTTGTCAAGCGGCTCGGGGGTATGCTCGTCGGGGAAGTAGTAATACTCCAGCTCGGCGCCCACGTTGAGCAGATAGCCGGCCTTCTCGGCCTTGCGGAACATGCGGCGCAGGGCATCGCGCGGGTCGCCGGCAAACGGCTTGCGATCGGGAGTACACACGTCGCAGAACACGCGGGCGACGCCGTTGTGGCTCGGGCGCCACGGCAGGATTTGGAAGGTCGAAGCATCAGGGAATGCGAGCATGTCGGCTTCCTCGGGCGTGGCAAAGCCCTCGATAGCGGAGCCGTCAAAGCCAATACCCTCCTCAAAAGCGACCTCGAGGTCCTCGGGGCTAATGGCAAAGTTCTTGAGGCGGCCGAGAATGTCGACAAACCACAGACGCACAAAGCGGATGTCACGCTGCTCTACGGAGCGGAGTACGTAATCGATGTTCTGCTGGTTCATGTCGCTCCCCTTTCTTTCGGGCGGGTTTCGACTGGTCTATATCGCAGATACTATCGCAGAAAAATGTTTCCGCAGGGTTAAAGCGTATCAAGCGCTCAAAAAACGTGCGCGAACAGGCCGTCTGACTTACGCGCGATCATAAAGGATCACTCCTTCGCGCTCGATTACCGCGGCAAGATCGCCATCAAGATGGTCGCTCGAGACGAGGTCAACCTGCCTCCCAGTTTCTTTGCGCACCGCCTCGCCGAATGCCGACAACGCGAAAAGACCAAAGCCCTGATCGCGATCGACTTCGAGACGTAAGTCGATATCGCTATCGGCACGCGCTTCGCCACGGGCATACGAGCCAAATAGAATCACGGTTTTGATGGCGGGAATCGGGCTGGCCGCCTCACGGACGGCTGACTCAATCTGAGCAGTATCCAAAATGCCCGCCGCAGCGCTTTCGCTCGCAGAGCTTTTACCGAGTGAAGGAACAAACGGCAGCGAGCGCTCGCGCAGCATCTGTCTCATAAACATATTGACCGCAACAGACGAAGTCATGCCAAGTTCTTCGCACAGCTCGGCAAATGAATCTTTAATTGACGAGTCCACTCGCACACTCAGCACAGACGCAGCCATGGGTACCTCCTGTATGACATTGTCTATATAATATCACACAGGCTAGCGCGAGGTCGAAGCGCGGTGTTCGATGTGGCCGGGGACCTCGATGCGCTTGGGGGCGAGCTTTGCGGCATCGCCCACCGTAGTGGTAACGACGTCGATGCGCTCGGACAGGCGCTCGACTACGCGCTCGGCAATGGTAAGGGTGTCTTGCGCGGCCGTGGTCACACCGCCAAAAAGCACGTGGTTCCAGGGGTAATCGTCAAACGTCGCGATCTTGAGGCCAGCCGGCAACGAGGGGCCGAGCTGGGCCAGCGCCTCGGTCAGACGCAGGAAAACCAGGCCGTTGACGGCAATGAGGCCGAGCTTTTTACCCGCATAGCCGCGGATGGTCTCGTCCAGGCGACTGACACCCTCGACGCCACCGTCCGCCAAGGTGACGACCTCGCCGGCCAGGCCGCGGCGCGAGAGCTCGTCAGCAAACGCCTCGGCGCGTTCGCGACGCACGGGGCTGTCGTCGCTTGCCTCGGTGAGCAGGCACAGGCGCTCGCTGCCCGCAGAGGCTAAGGCGTCTACCAGGCCGGCGACCAGCTCACGGTTGTTGGAGGTCACCAGATCGACACCGCCGTCGGCAACATCGCGGTCGAGCAGCACGACAGGCAGGCGTCCCGCAGCCGCGGCGATGGCCCCGTCGTTGCCGCCACAGGTGTTGACGACCAGGCCGTCCACGCCGGCATCGATAAGTCTGGTGAGCGACTCTGCCTCCTTGGCGGGTTCGTTGCCGCTAATGGCCGTCATGAGCGAGCAGCCGCGCGCGGCGGCGATGGCGGAAAGCCCTTCGAGCATGGCGCTGGAGAACGGGTTAGCGATGTCGGCCAGGATCACGCCGATGAGGTTGGTGCGCGAGCTGCGCAGGTTGCGCGCGGCGGCACGTGGGCGATAGCCAGTGCGCTCGATAACCGCCGCGATGCGCGCGCGAGTTTCCTCGGTCATCTGCCCGGGGCGGTTGTTGAGATAGCGCGAAACCGTGGCCGGGCTCACGCCCGCCTCGGCGGCAATGTCCTTAATCCTCATCTGCGCCATAGCGCACCCCGTTCCCCAATTGTCGGCAGTCTGAGCCATTTTAGGCATTTTTAAAAAACTCGCTTGCAAAACGTTGTAGGTGAGCAGCATCGTTTTTGCGTCTCGAGCAGATGCGGTGATGGGCTAGATAGACGAGTCTTTGGAAAGCTCGAAATAGTCGGGATGCAAGGCGATAACCGGGCCCTGCTCCTCGGGCATCAGGTGCAAGTGCGTCTCGGCAAGATAGCTCGCCGTGTCGGTATCGCCCCTCTTAATGGCCTCGAGAATCCGACGATGTTGTCGACGAATCGGCTCCCAATCCAGATCCTGCGACACCATACGCAACCAGTTGTATCGCTCAAAATGCGTATTGATGCTCTTCATCCAATCCCACAACATGTGACGGCCGGCAATCACAAAACACGTCTCATGAAACAGGTTATCCAAGTCGAAAAAGCGACGCGTTTCGCGATGGTCGAGCGATTCGGACTCGGCAAGAATCTGCTCAAGCCGATGCTTCTGCTCGGACGTGGCTGCCGAGCAGCATTTAATGAGTACGCTTCTTTCGAGTTTCTCGCGCAAGAAACAGGCGTTCTCGGCGCGCTCCATGCTGATTTTTGAGACATAGGTGCCGCTTTTGGGACGCGTTTCCACTAGCTCCTGCTCACGCAGACGCACAAAGGACTCGCGAATGGGCGTGCGCCCGATTCCCGTCTCCTTTTCCAGACCAATCGCCGAAAGGCGCGTGCCGGGCTTGAGCTCGGCATAGATGATCTTGGAGCGCAATGCGTTGTATGCCTGATCTTGCAGGCTCTGATAATGCTGGTGTTGTTCCATAAAGCCCTCGAATGAAGCTCACGGTTTGTCGAATATCACCACGTAATACTATCGCATCCCCCATCCCCTCAATTGCGGTGAAAGAGGGAGTGCTCACGTCGCCAGCACCGCAAGAGCAAGCGGTGGCATCCCGAAACCCGGGACACCACCGCTATTTTGCTATCGGATGGCGCAGAGACGCCCCTCCTCATGCACCAAGGGGTTGACTAGAGCTCGCAGGCAATCTTGTAGCCGTCGCCGATGGCGTCGCGGATGTTGCCGCACTTCTGGGCATCGCCCAGTACGTGGGCAGCAACGCCAGCAGCGGCAAGGTCGTCGGCCAGCTTGGTATTGGGACGATAGCCCATGGCAAGCACCAGCGTATCGGCACCGGTGATGGTGCGGACCTCGCCGTCCTTCTCGTAACTGATGGTGTCCTCGGTGATCTCGGTCACCTTGGCCTCGGTCAGCACGTGAACGCCCTTGGAGAGCATGCGCGTGATGAGCACCGCGCGACCGGCGCCGCCCTCGTTGGCGGCGAGCGTCTTGGTCATCTCGATAACGGTGACATCGCGATTGGCCGGCGAGAGGTCATTGACCAACGGGGCCAAGTAATCGGCCGTCTCGCAGCCAACGGTGCCGCCGCCCACGATAACGATCTTCTTGCCCGGGAAAGCCTTGCCACCCAGCAGGTCGTCAGCCGTCATAACCTGCTTAAAGCCCTGCATGAAGGCCGGAGCGATGGGCTCGGCGCCATAAGCTAGGACGACCTCGTAGCCGGCGTAGTCACGCTGAATGTCCTCGGCAGTAAGCTCGGTGCCAAATACGCACTTCACGCCGGCCTCGGCCAGGCGACGATACTGATACTTGATCACGCGGGTGAGTTCCTGCTTTGCCGGCGGAACGGCCGCGATGCGCATCTCGCCGCCCGGTTCGTCCTGCTTGTCCACGAGCACCACGTTGTGACCGCGCTTGGCGGCAATGAACGCCGCCTCCATGCCCGCGGGACCGGCACCCACAACCAGTACGTTCTTGGCCTCGGCGGCAGGCTCGTAGCCAGCCTCGTCGCGCTCCACGTCCGGGTTGACGGTGCAGGAGATGCGCTTGCCGAACATAATGCCGTTCAGGCAGCGCAGGCAGCCAATGCAGGGGCGGATGTCGTCGGCGTTGCCGGCAGCGGCCTTATTGCAGAACTCGGCATCGCACAGATTGGCGCGGCCCATCATGCAGATGTCGGCAGCGCCGTCCTCGATCAGCTCCTCGGCGATCCAGGCCTCGTTGATGCGGCCGACCGTGGCAACGGGAATGTTCACGTGCTTCTTAATCTCACGCGAGCAAGCGGCGTGCGAGGCCTGCTGCGTGCCGGCGGCGGGAATTGCGGAGCCGCGCTTGATGGTAGTGCCGCCCGACACGTGGATCATGTCGACGCCAGCCTTCTCCAGACGACGCGAGACGTAGATCATGTCGTTGAGGGTCAGGCCGCCATCGGTGTACTCATCGCCCGAGATGCGGACGTCGATGATAAAGTCCTTGCCGCAGCGCTCGCGAATCTCGGCGATGACCTCGAGCAAGAAGCGCATGCGGGCGTCGAGCGAGCCGCCGTACTCGTCGGTGCGCTTGTTGTAGAGCGGAGTCAAAAAGCCGCCGAGCATACCGTGGGCGTGCGCCGCATGGACCTCGACGCCATCGACGCCAGCCTTCTGCATACGCACGGCAGCGTCGCCAAACTGGTGCGTGAGCTCGTGAATCTCATCGACCGTGATGGGGCGCGGTGCCTCGCGGGCGTAAGACGGGCCCACAAAGGACGGAGCGATCAAGCGCGGCGTGCCCGGAACGTTAAAAGCCATGTAGGCAGGGTGGAAGAGCTGCGGCATAATCTTGCAGCCGTACTCATGCACGGCGGCGGCGAGCTTTTCCCAGCCGGGGATAAACGTGTCGTCGTAGCAGCACATGTCGCCCGGCAGATAGGTATAGGTGGGCTCGACCGTCACGACCTCGGTGATGATGAGGCCCACGCCGCCCTTGGCACGGGCACGGTAATGATCGACCAAATCGTCGGTCACATAGCCATGATCGGCCAGGTTGGTGGACACCGGCGGCATAAAGACGCGGTTCTTGACCTCGGTCGTACCGACCTTGATCGGGCTAAAGAGCATCGGATAGGCGGAGGACTCCATACAGGGTTCCTTTCGTTTAAGCCGCTCGGCGGCAGTTGCTAACGTACTTATCGTATCACCAACCGCCGTATCCGCGGCCAAACATACCCAAACGCCGGTCGGCTAATGAATACCGCGGCCCAAGTCTTCGGCGATTTTGTCTACGCCCTTAAGTGCAGCGCACGTCTTTTTGTTGGAGCAATGCCCCGTACAAACGCCACCCTGAGCGCAGTCGGCGCAGGTGCCCTTGCGGTAGATGCGCACGCATACCGCGACAAACGCAACGCCGATAACAGCCAGTACAACAATATCGATAGGTGCCATAGCAAGCCTCCTCTAGTTAACCACCACTTACTTTACCCCATTCTCCACCTACCAAAAAGGGACAGGTTTATTTTGGTCGGTTTTATCTGCGGAAACGTCACATCTCCCCCACCAAAAAGCCCGAGTGTCGCTGGGACACCCGGGCTCGTGGAAAGGGGCTGGTCCTTATTCGGACTTAAGCGGAAACTGCGGCGGAAGCTGTGTTGGTCTCGTCCTCGTCGGTCCATGCATGCTTGGGCATGGGACGGAAGATCTGGAAGAGCATCGCAACCAGCAGCACGATGGCGACAATCGTCCAGATACCAAACTGTCCAAGAACAAGCAGGTTATAGAACTGGTTAATGAACAGGCCGATGACCCAAGCAAAGGCGCACTCGTAGCCGAGGGCAATCGCGGTCCATTTGCCGGAGTCCATCTGGTTGCGGATGGTACCAATGGCGGCAAAGCACGGAGCGCACAGCAGGTTGAACGCGCCAAAGGCGACGCAGGCGCCCATGGTGGGGAACATAGCGGCAAACGCGGTCCACAGGCTCGGGTCGGTCTCGCCCGCATCGGCGACGGACAGCAGCGAGCCGGCGGTGGCAACGACGTTCTCCTTAGCGACAAGGCCAGAGAAAGTCAGCGCAGCTGCCTGCCAGGTGCTAAAGCCGAGCGGGGCGAAGATCCAGGCAACCAGGTTGCCCAGCATGGCGAGCACGGAGTAGTCCATATACTCCTCGGGGATGCCGTCCATCGCAGGCAGGAAGCCAAAGGCACCGTTATAGCTACCAAAGTTGGAGAGGAACCAAACGACGACGGTGGACGCGAAGATAATCGTGCCGGCCTTCTTGATAAAGGCCCAGCAGCGTTCCCACACGTGCAGCGCCCAAGAGCGGATCGCCGGGAAGTGGTAGGCAGGGAGCTCCATAACGAACGGCGTCGGGCGACCGGCGAAAAGCTTGGTCTTTTTGAGCATGAGGCCCGAGGCGATGACGGCAAAGACGCCCAGGAAGTAGAAGAGCGGGCTGATCCACTTCGCGGTGGTGGAAGAATCGCCGATGATGGAGCCCATGAGCAGGGCAATGATCGGCAGCTTGGCGCCACAGGGAATGAACGTGGTGGTCATGACCGTCATGCGGCGGTCCTTCTCGTTCTCGATGGTCTTGGTGGCCATGACGCCGGGGACACCGCAGCCCGAGGACACGAGCATGGGGATAAAGGACTTACCGGACAGGCCAAAGCGGCGAAACACGCGGTCCATGATGAAGGCGACACGGGCCATATAGCCGCAGTCCTCCAGGAAGGACAGCATCACAAAGAGCAGGAACATCTGCGGCACAAAGCCGAAGATGGCGCCCAGGCCGGCGACGATGCCGTCGCAGACCAGCGAATCGACCAGGCCACCGTCCTCGGTGCCGCCCGCCACAAGGGCGTCGTGCACCACGGTGGTGATACCCGGGACATAGGGGCCGTACTGCGCCGGGTCGACCGAGTCGGCGTTGTCGCCCGCAGCCTCAACAGCTGCGTCATAGGCGTCGCGACCCTGACCGAGCACGTACCAGCCGTCGGTGCCGAAGAGTTGGTCGTTGGTGAAGTCGGTCACCGTGCCGCCGAGGGTAGAAACGGCGATGTAGTACACGCAGAACATGATGACCACAAAGATCGGCAGGCCCAGGATGCGGTTGGTAACCACACGGTCGATCTTCTCGGAAGTGCTCATCTTGGCCGGAGCCTTGGTGAGGCACTCGTCGATGATGTGGGCAATCACGCCGTAGCGCTCGCCGGTGATGATGGACTCGGCGTCGTCGTCGCAGTCCTGTTCGCACTGGGCGACCAGCTGCTCCACGCGAGCGGCCTTCTCCTTAGTGAGGTTGATGAGCTTGCAGGCGTCCGCGTCGCGCTCGAACAGCTTGACCGCGTAGTAGCGACGCTTGTTGGCGGGAACGCTCGCCGGCAGGTTGTTCTCGATGTGGTCCAGAACGTCCTCGATGGAGGAATCGAACTTGTGCTCCGGCACCTGGCCCTTGGAAGCAGCGGACTTCTTGACCTGCTCGAACAGCTCCGTGATGCCCTTGTTCTTAAGAGCCGAGATCATCATGACCGGGCAGCCGAGCTTCTTGGAGAGCTTGTCCGTGTCGATCTTATCGCCGTTCTTCTCGACCAAGTCGGCCATGTTGAGGGCGACGACCACGGGCAGGCCGGTCTCGATAACCTGAAGCGCCAGGTACAGGTTGCGCTCGAGGTTGGTGGCATCGACCACCTGGACGACGACATCGGGCTCGCCGCTCATGAGGTAGTCGCGCGAGCACTGCTCCTCGGGGCTGTAGGGGGAAAGCGAGTAGATGCCGGGGAGGTCCGTAATCGTGACGTTCTTGTCGCTTAGGAGCTTGGCTTCCTTTTTCTCAACCGTGACGCCGGGCCAGTTGCCAACGTAGCCGTTGGCGCCGGTGATCAGGTTGAAAAGCGTGGTCTTGCCGCAGTTGGGGTTACCCGCCAGCGCGACATGGATCTGAGAATCCGCCATTCAATCCTTCTTCCTTGTGTGCCCGCGCTGCTTTCTCCGCGCAGGCTGGATAATGTGCTTCAAAGATGCTGCATTAAGTTAGAAAAACCTAACTTTATCTGCAGAAATATGTGCCGCCGGCCCTTACTGGACCTCGACGACGGCAGCCTCCTCCTTGCGGATGGAGAGCTCGTAGCCACGCACGTTGATCTCGACCGGATCTCCGAGCGGTGCAACCTTTACGACCTTGAACGAAGTGCCCTTGATGAGCCCCAGGTCCATAAGGTGGCGGCGAAGCGCACCCTCACCGTGAAGCTTGACGATGGTGGAGCTCTCGCCCACCTTAACGTCACCCAACGTCTTCATCCTCTTATCCCCCTTTCGGTTTTTATGAAATGCTGCAGACTAACCGACGGTCATGATGTGCATGGCAACCTTGGAATCGATACCAAAGCGTGCGCCCAGCACCGTGACGATGATATTGGCGCCACTCGAGCTCACCACGTGGATTTCGTTGCCCTCGACAAAGCCGAGGTCCTTGAGGTGGTGCTTCATATCCTCATTGCCCTTTACACGAGACACGCGCACGGTTTCGCCCGCTTTTACCATCGAAAGCGGCATGGCCGGCATCTGCGGTCCGCAAGACATGAGTTGCTCCTAACGTCAGTTCGTCCTCAACATCGACGCGTTAAAAGTTAACCACGTCTATGTTCGCTATAGTAAACTAGCACGTGGTTAACTTTTTGGAAAGGGTCCCTATTCAGATTTCGGAAAAGTTTCCTATACGAAACAAAGGCGCCGCAAAGACTGTCTCTTTGCGGCGCCTTGTCATGCTTAAAGCGAGAGGTTTCTGATCGACGTAACGCAGGAGGCCTCATCTACGCCCGAAACGCGGAAGATGATGTCCTCGCCGCACTCGCCGTAGAGGGCCATGAGTCCCATGACATCGCGACCATCCGTGTGGCGATCGCCAATGCTGACTGACACGTCGCTACGGTGCTTGGCAATGATGTCATAGAGCAGCGCAACCGGGCGGGCATGCAATCCCAACGGATCTTTAATCGTCTTTGTAAACTCGACCATGTCCCCTCCCACGACATCGTACATTCGGCCGGCAAACCCAGCCACGTGGTAGTTATTGTACGTTACCGGCGCAACCTCGGCGCATAAAAAAAGAGGGAAGGCACGCGTCCTTCCCTCGTTACAGGCAATAGGTAGCCGCTTGCCTACATCAGGCGCAGGCTGACGTCCTTGAGCTGGGCGCCGGAAACGGCACTCGGAGCACCCGACATAAGGTCGGAGCCGCTGGCCGTCTTGGGGAACGCCATGACGTCGCGGATGGAGTCGGAACCGGTGAGCAGCATGCACACGCGGTCCAGGCCCAGAGCAAAACCGCCCATCGGGGGCGCACCAAACTTGAGCGCCTCCATGAGGAAGCCGAACTGCGACTCGGCACGCTCCTCGGTAAAGCCCAGGAGCTTGAGCATGGACATCTGCATCTCGGCGTTGTGGATACGCATACCGCCGCCACCGGCCTCAAAGCCATCCATGACAAAGTCATAGGTGCAGGAACCGGCTGCCAACGGGTCGGCCTCGATCTTGGCGATGTCGGTCTCGGTCGGCAGGGTAAAGGGCTGGTGCTCGGCAGCATAGGCCTTGCGATCCTCGTCCCAATGGAACAGCGGGAAGTTGACGACCCACAGGAAGTCGTGGCCCTCGCGCTTGATCTCGAGTGCGTTGGCCATGTGAGAACGCATGCCGCCCAGGATCTCGTCAGAGAGCAGGCGCGGGCCGGCAGCGAACATCACAAGGTCGCCGGGCTCGACGTCCATGCGCTCGCGCAGAGCCGCCATCTCCTCGTCCGAGAAGAACTTGACGATGGGGCTGTTGATAGAGCCATCCTCGCGGAAGGCGATCCAAGCCAGACCCTTGGCGCCAAACGTGGAGGCCACGCCGGCAAGCTTATCGATCTTGGCACGTGCCCAGGCACCGGCGCCCTTGGCGTTAATGGCCTTGACGACAGAGCCCTCCTCGTTTGCGGCGGTCGCAAAGACCTTGAACTTGGAGTTGGCAAAGATGTCGGTCAGGTCGACCAGGTGCATGCCATAGCGGGTATCGGGCTTGTCGGAGCCATAGGTGTCCATGGCCTCCCAGTAGTCCATGCGACGCAGCGGCGTGGGCATCTCGACACCCATGCGACCGAAGGCATCGGACAGGACTTCTTCGAGCGCGCTCATGACATCGTTCTGGTCCACGAAGGACATCTCGATATCGACCTGGGTGAACTCGGGCTGACGGTCGGCGCGCAGGTCCTCGTCGCGGAAGCACTTGGCAACCTGGTAGTAGCGCTCGACGCCACCGACCATGAGCAGCTGCTTCAGGAGCTGCGGGGACTGCGGCAGGGCGTAGAAGTTGCCCGGCTGGATACGGCTGGGAACGATGAAGTCGCGGGCGCCCTCGGGCGTGGACTTAAACAGGGAGGGCGTCTCGACCTCCATGAACTCACGGTTGTGCAGCGCCTCGCGAATGGCAAAGGTAAAGTCGGAGCGCAGCTTGAGGTTAGCCATCATCTCGGGACGACGGAGGTCCAGATAGCGATAGCGCAGGCGGGTGTCCTCGCTGGTCTCGATGCCGTCCTCGATCTGGAACGGCGGGGTGACGGACGTGTTGAGCACTTCGGCGTGGTCGGTCAGGACCTCGATCTCGCCGGTCGCGAGCTTGGTGTTGGTGGTCTCCTCGCCACGGGCGCGCACGACGCCGTGGATCTTGATGGGCCACTCGGGACGCATGGTCTCGGCGATCTTAAAGGCATCGCCATCGGAGTGCTCGGGGTCGAAGGTGAGCTGCGTGATGCCCTCGCGGTCGCGAAGGTCGCAGAAGATAAGGCCGCCGTGGTCGCGGCGACGGCTCACCCAACCGGTGAGGGTGACCTCTTCGCCCACGTTCTCGAAGCGAAGCTCGCCGCAGGTACGGGTGTGCATGGAATGCTCATCGATGGGACGGGTCTGGCTCATACCAGTGATCCTCCTTTATGGATCTGTGCCGCCCCGTGTCGTTCCGGGCGGCGTCGTACAGATTCGCCCGGCCTGCGTAAACCGCGCAGCCGGACATGGCGTTCTATCTTATCGCACCTGTGTCGATGTGCCGCGAAAAAGTAGCTCCTGCCCAAAGACTTGACGGAGACGAAACAATTGACGCACCGTGGCCGTCGCCGACGCGCGCCACGTGCGACAATGTGCCCCAATACAACCGCACTCGGAAAGGCCCGTCATGACCGCACGCCTCATCGTTATGGATATCGACTCCACGCTCATCAACCAGGAGGTCATCGACCTGTTGGGCGAGGAGGCCGGCGTGGG
This sequence comes from uncultured Collinsella sp., assembly GCA_900549455.1. GTDB lineage: Bacteria > Actinomycetota > Coriobacteriia > Coriobacteriales > Coriobacteriaceae > Collinsella. The sequence goes on from UROM01000009.1 coordinate 30,452, forward strand.
CGAGCAGGTAGCGCAGATCACCGAGCGCGCCATGCGCGGCGAGCTCGACTTTAAGCAGGCGCTCGAGGAACGCGTGGGGCTGCTTGCCGGCTTGGATGAGAGCGTATTCGAGCGCACCTTTGAGCGCGTGACGTTTACCCCCGGCGCGCTGGAGCTTGTGCGCTCGGCACACAGCAAGGGCTGGAAGGTCGGCGTGGTAAGCGGCGGCTTTCACGAGGTCGCCGACAAGATCGTGGCCGCCGCGGGCATCGACTTTTGCCTCGCTAACCGCCTGGAGGTCGTGGGCGGCAAGCTCACCGGTAAGCTGGCGGCAGACATCGTGACCAAGGAGTCCAAGCTCATCCAGCTGCTGGATTGGGCGGTTGAGTGCGGTGTCGACATGGCCCACACCGTCGCGATCGGCGACGGCGCCAACGACATCCCCATGATTCAGGCCGCGGGCACGGGCATCGCGTTTTGCGCCAAGCCCAAGACGCGCGAGGCCGCCCCGTTTGCCATCGACGAGCGCAACCTGATGCTCGCCATGGACATCATCCTGCGCGACTAGCCGATCCGTCTAACAATTGAATCAGTCTGTCCTATAGTTTCCGAACAATTTTGTCTTAGTGTTCGGAAACATACCCTTTGAGTGCTAGACTTTGCGCCGTCGAAGGGAACATATATGGATAAGCGAGATCTTGAGCAATTGTTGAGCGACGTTGCCGACGGAGCAGTCGCCCCGGCAGTCGCCCTCACACGCATCCAGACGGCGCCAACCGCCGATCTGGGTTTTGCGCAGCTCGATCTTTCGCGCGGGGTGCGCCAGGGAGCCGGCGAGGTTGTCTACGGTGCCGGTAAAACCGCCGAGCAGATTACTGCCATTATCGAAGCACTGCGCACTGCCGGCCAGGAGCGCATCCTGGTCACGCGCCTGGACGCCGAAAAAGCAGACCGCATCTCGGAGCTCCTCGGCAACGGCATCGACTTGGGATATGTCCCAGACACACAGCTTGCCCTCGTGGGCGGCAAGCCCTCCCCTACCGGCAACGGACGCATCGTCGTCGCCTGCGCCGGCACGAGCGACCTGCCCGTCGCCGAGGAAGCCGCGTTGACGGCCGAGTTCTACGGCAACGAGGTCGACCGCCTCTACGACGTAGGTGTCGCCGGCCTGCACCGCCTGCTCGCACATGCCGAGGAGCTTGCCCAGGCTCAGGTGGTCATCGCCATTGCCGGCATGGAAGGCGCGCTGGCGAGCGTTATCGGCGGCCTGGTGAGCTGTCCGGTCATTGCCGTTCCCACCAGCGTGGGGTACGGCGCGAGTTTTGGTGGCGTAGCCGCGCTGCTCGCCATGCTCAACTCCTGCGCCAGCGGCGTTTCGGTCGTCAATATCGACAACGGCTTTGGTGCCGCCTACCAGGCAAGTCTTATCAATCATCTGGGCGCCGGCACATCCCGCGCCCGTTAAGGAGCATTCCATGTCCAACCATCAGCACACGCTTATCATCGACGGCACCTCGGGCATCAGCGGCGATATGACCGTCGCGGCCCTGCTCGACCTGGGCGCCAGCGAGGAACACCTGCGCGAACAGCTCGCCACGCTGCCGGTCGACGGCTTTACGATCGCCGTCACGCGCGTAAACAAGCATGGCATCGACGCCTGCGACTTTGACGTCCAGCTTGCAGAGGAGCTCGAGAACCACGATCACGATATGGCCTGGCTCTACGGCAACGAAGCAGCCGCCGAGCACACGCACGAGCATGAGCATGAGCACCACCATCATGACCATGGCGAGCACGAACACGAGCACTGCCACGAGCATGGCCATGAGAACCATCATCACGCCCACCATCACCACCGTTCTTTGGCGGATGTCACCGCCATCATCGATGGCTCACAGCTAAGCGATGGTGCCAAGCGTCGTGCCCTCGCCATTTTTTCCGTACTCGCTGATGCCGAGGCAAAGGCTCACGGCAAAACGCCCGAGACCGTCATGTTCCACGAGGTGGGCGCCGTCGACTCCATCGTCGACGTCTGCTCTGTCGCCATCTGCCTCGACGATCTGGGTATTGAGGATATCGTGGTCGAGTCTCTCTCCGAGGGCCACGGAACCATCCGTTGCGCCCACGGCCTCATGCCCATTCCCGTCCCCGCTGTCGTCAACCTGTGTCAGGCGGGCAATATCGCCCTCACGCCTGCACCGGTCGCCGGCGAGCTCGTGACGCCCACGGGCGCCGCCATCGTCACCGCGCTGCGCACGTCCGATCAACTGCCCTCACGCTACCGCATCGAAGCCGTCGGCTACGGCGCCGGCAAACGCCCCTACGAGGGTTGCTCCGGCACGCTCCGCTGCTTGCTCGTTCACGCGGACGCATAGCCATGGATGCCCGCAAGGCAAAAAGCCGTGCCGCCATCGTTGCGGCGTTCTCCGAACTCCTGTGCGAGGAAGATTACGGCAAGATCACCGTCGGCGACATCATCGCTCGCGCCCACGTAGGTCGGGCCACGTTCTACGGCCTCTTCAAAAGCAAAGATGACCTGCTCGCTGAACTCGTGCGCGATATCTGCACCCATGCCCTCGACGATGACGGCACACCCCTCGACGACCCGCTCGTACAGGTCGAGCATATCCTCAACAACCTCTGGGAACGCCGTCAGGGTGTACGGGCACTGGTAGCCGGCGCCGGTTCACGCGTCTTCGCCGACTGTCTCCGCAAGACCATCATGTCGCGCGCAGCCGAAACCGTCCCCGCCGACCCCGCAGGCCCCGCCGGCACCATGGACCGAAGCTTCCTACTGCACCACATAGCCTCAAGCTTCGTAGGAATGGTCCAATGGTGGGCCTGGCACAACTTCCAAGCCCCAAAAGAGGACGTAGCCAAAGATTACCTATCAGCCATAAAACCCCTCTTCAGCTAAGTAACTATCCCTTCCCAAAGTGGGAGCCCCATCCCAAAGTGCGGATTCCATTCCAAAGTTCCGCTCCGACTCAAGACGCCACGCATCCCAAAGTGTCAACAACAGCCCAACGCTCCTATCAGCAACAAGCCCCTCCCACCATAATTCAGATTCATATGTTGGGTTGCTTGCTCGAGCGCAGCAAAGATCCCGCAGCTGGCCGCATGGGGTAACTTCCCAGCGCATTCCGCAGGACGAAAGAGCCCCCGCCGCACGAAGTGCGCAGCGGGGGCTCTTTCATGTCCGAGGACGCGCTGGGAAGTTACCCCATGCGGCCAGCGGACAACTATGTAGCCTTGGACTAGAACATGCCCAAGAAACCATGCACAAACAGTGCAGCCAGAGCGGCACCGACAAACGGAGCGATGCCAGGAACGAGCAGGCCGTACTTCCAGTTGTTGTCAGCCTTGTTCTTGATCGGCAGCACCTGATAGGCCATACGAGGACCAAGGTCACGTGCCTGGTTCATGGCGAAGCCGGTGATGCCGCCCATGCCCATGCCAACGGCCCAAACGATCAGGCCGACGCAGATAGCGAGCATCAAAACGTTCTCGCCGGCGCGGCTAGCGGCAGCAAGGATGGCGCTGATGAACACAAAGGTGCAGATAGCCTCGCAGAAGAAGTTACGGGCATAGTTCGTACCCTCGGTGGTGGGGTTGGTCGAGAAGATGTTGCGCTGGGCAATGGGATCGACGACACCATCGGAAGCCTTGAACTCATCGGCATACATAAGCCAAGCGATTACGGCACCCACAAAGCCGCCGAGCATATCGGCAATCATGAAGGGGATGCAGCTGCTCCACGGCACCAGGCCGACGATGCACTGGGCAAGCACCATGGCGGGGTTCATGCACACGGCACCGCCAAAGACAAACAGGCAGACCGAGATGCCAAAAGACCAAGTGGTGATGGCAAACATATGGCCGGAGCCCTGATATTTGGTGCCCTTGAGCACGGTATCGCAGTGCACGCCCACGCCAAAGATGATCATGAGGGCCGTTGCGCCGAATTCGCAGAGGAGTTTGGTAAGCATAAAACCTTATCTTTCTTGTCGGTTATAAACGATTCGTTTGGGCCACGCACTAGTGCTGCGCGACGACAACGCCCAGGCCATCGGGAATGACGGCAACCTTGGCATCGGCACCCTTCATTTCAAAGGCGAGCTTGAGCGCCTCCTCGAGGGTGTTGACCGGCGTCATGTGCATATCCTTAATCATCTGGTGATCGCACAGGTCGGTGACCATGATCACAGGGTGATGTGCCAGGATGCGGGCGAAAATCTGGCTCGTCCACTGGTCGGGCAGGGTCTCGTCCTTGGGACGATCGATGCAGGCGCGCTCAAACTCTGCCGGATCGTTGTCGGCGATGTTGTGATAGAAGCCCTCGCTGTCTCTTATACACATCTGACGCTGCCGACGATCGC
>UROM01000010.1 GCA_900549455.1 uncultured Collinsella sp.
AGATGCTCAGGAGTCTCGTGGGCTCGGAGATGTGTATAAGAGACAGATACGACAGTCCTTGATGCCGTCGTTCATGCGGTTAAAGCAACGCAGCAGCGTTGACTTGCCGCAGCCCGAAGGACCGATATACGAGGTAATCTGCTTGTCGCGAATCTTGATGGACACGTCCTTGAGCGCGTGGTGGTCGCCATAGAACAGGTCGAGGCCCTCGACGTCGATGCGCGTCGGCGAGGCGGCAAGATCCTGCGCCGTGGGACGAGTCGCGTCCCCGACTTCGCGCTCGTGCGCAGCCTCGGCTTGCGCCTCCATTAGCTCCTCGAGCTCCGTGGGCTCCACAGCCGCAGCAGCCGTCATACCGCACACCTCCACATCGATATCAATTCAGCAGTATCGATAGTAGAAATCGCGACTCATACGCACGTGAGCGCATTGTCAGGTGTTTGTAAAGGCGCCTACGCTACGCGGCGGGCAGCTCGATGGTAAAGACGGTATGCTCGGGTGTCGATTCGCACGCGATGGTACCGCCATGTGCCCCAACAATCTCCTTGGCGATGGCAAGCCCCAGCCCAGCACCGCCGCGATTGGTCGCACGCGCTGTATCCAGGCGATAGAACTTCTCAAAAATCACCTTGAGCTTTGGCTCGGGGATCGGATCGCCCTGGTTCACAAATCGTACGCGTACGCCACCGTCGCCCAAACGCCTGGCCTCGATCGTAATTGTCGAGCCTTCATAGCTATAGGCAACGGCGTTTTTCATGATGTTATTGAATACGCGAGCCATCTTGTCGCCGTCCACGAGCACCGTCAGGTCCTCGCAGATATCAACCTGGGCTTCCTTGCGCTGTTCGTTGAGAATGGGATAGAACTCGTCGGCCACCTGCGCCAGCAATAGCCCCAAATCGACGTAAGCGCGGGTGAGCACGATATCGTGGAAATCAAAACGCGTGATGTCGAAAAACTCCTCGATGAGCGCGTCGAGCCGATGGGCTTTGTCGAGCGCCACGCCCGTAAAGCGTGCACGCTGCTCAAGCGGCAAATCGGGAGCCTCCTGCAGGAGCGAAAGATAGCCCACCACGCTGGCAAGCGGCGTGCGCAGGTCGTGCGCCAGGTACGTAACCAGGTCATCTTTGCGATGCGATTCGTCGCGCAAGGCCTGTTGAACCTTACGCTCGCAATCGCGCGCCCGGTTGAGCGCACCCTCGACCTCGAGAAAGTCGCCGTCGATGGTATCCCACGTGTCGGGGTTGTCGATCAGACGGTCCTGAATACGGGCGGCGATCACGCGGTCGGCACGCTGCTCGCCTTGCTCATAACCCTGGTAATACAGGGCACGCCCGCAAAAGAACAGGACACACACGGCGAGTGCCAGCACAAAGCCGAGCATGTTGAACACAAAGGCGGCATTAAAGAACACGGGCCCGCCAATACCGCCAAGCGCCATGGCCCCGATCGCCAGCGTAGTCGTCCACGCGGCACCGCCGATTACCACGCAGCGGCGAACGATTTCAAATCGATCGATCAGCAAGAAGCCAATGAGCAGAGCTGCCAGGATACCAACGATATTGTCAATGCCAATGAGTAGCAGACTCAGCAAAAAGAGCAGCACCGTCGCAAGCGCACGGTTGTCGACGACCGCCCTTATGTATTCAAAGAGTCGATCGGGCACCTCGAATACCCGCCTATCGTCTTTTGTCATATCCACTTCCCCACCATCAAAGGCGTTATTCGATTATGTAGCCAACGCCCCAGACGTTTTTGATAAAGCGCGGCTTTTGAGCATCGTCGCCGATCTTTTCACGCAGATGGCGGATGTGCACCATCACCGTATTGTTGGAGCCGGGCATAAAATCCTCGTTCCACACCGCGCGGAACAGGTCCCCCACGGCCACCACGCTGCCACGATGCTCGACCAGATACAGCAAGATGGAATACTCGATGGGCGTGAGGCGCACCGGTGCACCGTCCACCGTCACACAACGAGCGTCGCGGTTGATCTCGAGGCCGTCGAGCTGGATGGTCGGCGACTCGACCGCCTGTGCGCGGCTGCCGTAGCTAGTGTAACGACGGAGCTGAGCATGAACGCGCGCAATGAGCTCCAGCGGACGGAACGGCTTGACCACGTAATCGTCTGCGCCCAACGAGAGGCCCTCGATCTTGTCATGTTGGGCATCGCGCGCCGTCAGCATAATAACGGGATAGGTATGGCTAGCGCGGATGGTGCGCAGCAGCTCAAAGCCGTCGATATCGGGCAGCATGACGTCCAGCAGCGCCAGATCGAACTCCTGCTCCAAAATCGCCTTGGCAGCATCTGCGCCGCTATAGGCAATCTGCACATCAAAGCCCTCTTTTGTAAGGTAGATACCAACCAGGTCGGCGATGGCCTTCTCGTCATCAACTACCAAAATGCGCTCGTTCATGCGTGCTCCTCTCGCGCTCCATTATGCCCGAGGCAGCACGCGCCACACACAACAAGCGTGGGCGATTAAGTCGACCTTAAGCACCTATGTGTCCGTTCGGGCGCAGACATGGGCCGCGCACGCCCGCGCGCTGATTGTCCGCGCCGGTAAACGATATACTTTGAACTCTGAAGAGACCATCCCGTCGAAAGCGAAATCTGTGAAGACCCTTAGTTCTCTTGTAAAGCGCTCCGCGCAACTGACCGCCGGCATTGTCTGCGCCGTCGCCCTTGCCGCCGGTACGCCGTCTGCCGCCGACGCCCAGGCGCTTACGACCGATATCGTTTGCGGCAAGACCGCCGACGCCCGCGGCATCACGGCCGAGAATCTGCCCGATATCGATGCGACCAACGCCATCGTCATGAGCAAGGACGGTTCCGTCTATTACGCCCGCAGTGCCGACGAGCAGGTCAAGATCGCCTCAATTACCAAGGTCATGACCGCAATCCTAACCATCGAGAACTGCAAGATGGATGAGAAGGTCACGGTGAGCAACGCCGCGGCAACCGTGGGCAATTCGACCGCCGGCTTGCTCAAAGGCGACGAGCTCACAGTGGAACAGGCCCTGCGCGGCCTGATGATTCCCTCGGGCAATGACGCCGCCATCGTACTTGCCGAGCATGTGGGCAAAAAGATCGACCCCAAGACCAAAGATGCCGAGGCCACGTTTGTCAAGGCCATGAACGAGCGCGCTAAAAAGCTCGGCTGCACGGGAACGCTTTTTGAGAATCCGCACGGTCTGGACTTTGATGAGTGGGCCGGCGACATGCACTCGACCGCGCACGATGCGGCCCTGATGATGCAGGAAGCAATGAAGAGCGATACGTTCCGCGAGATCGTGGCGAGCGATGATTCCTGGATTGAGGTTACAGGCGCCGACGGCTCCGACCACTCACATTCCATGGATACGCACAACGAGCTGCTGGGGCAGGACGGCAATATCGGCGGCAAGACCGGCACTACCGACGATGCCGGCTACTGCTTTACGGCAGCCTACGACCGCGATGGCGACGAGACCTATACCGTCGTTTTGAACTCCAGCACCAACGACCAGCGCTTTGCCGACACGGCCGCCCTTGCCAACTGGTACTACGGCCACAAGGTGACGGTTGCGATCGCCAACACGCAGGAAAAGACCGCCAACGGCAATCCGCTCATCGCGCGCATAAGCCAGACCGACTGGACGGACAAGACGATCGACGCCACACTCGCCGATCCCGCAGCTCAGGCGACCATCTTTTCGCTTGCCGGAGAAGTAACCGAAAAGGTTGCCTACGATGACCTTTCGGGCACGGTGCATGTGGGCGACAAAGTGGGTAGCCTTACGCTCAAACAAGACGGCATCAAGGTCGTTGTCACGGATTTGGTTGCCGATGAGGAAGGCTCGGGGCCGAATCCCATTGAATGGCTTCTTGTGAAGCTCGACCGCCTGAGTCGTCGCATCGAAAACCGTCCGCTTGCGGCAGAAAGCGAAACCGTAGCCAAGGCACCCGAGGTGTAGGGTCGAAGAACAATACGCTCGCTGAAAGGAGACGTCCGAAAGGACGCCTCCTTTTTGAGGGTTCGAATCCCCAGCCGCCATTCTTGATAATAAAAAAGGGCCCCAAATGGGACCCTTCTTTCAATTCATACTGGCGGAGAGCTGGGGATTCGAACCCCAGATGCCCTTTTGGGGCATACTCGCTTAGCAGGCGAGCACCTTCGGCCTCTCGGTCAGCTCTCCGTAACAGCCGTTCTATAGTAACCAAACAGCCGAAGTTGAGCAAGAGGGAATTTTCTAATTGCCTAGCGGCCTTTCCTCCTTGCAGTTTTCGCCCCTACCCCAGCGAGCGACTGAGGGAGCCGAGCTCATCGTTGCCCATGGTGCGCCACATTTGGAAGATGCAGACGCGCGCTAGGAAAAAGAAGCCGTTATCGACCAGCTGCACGGCGGCATCCGCAAGCTGATTGGTCACCGCAGGCACAGGCGGCAATTCAAGCCCAGCCTTGCGGATGGTCTCGACGGCCTCCTCAAACGTCGGAGGCTCATTGACACCCATCTCATTCATAAGGCCCTGCATTTCCTCCAGCGCGCTGCCACCCGACTCCTCGCCGCGCGGTACCAGGCGGTAGCATGCCAGCGCGAGCTCGAGCTGGTCGCAGCTCCAATAGGCAAACGCCAAGCGATAGAACAGATAACCGATTGCGGAACGGTCGCTGGCGATGCGCAGGCCGTGGCGCGCCACCTCGATAATCTCGTCAAAGCGTTCCAGGCGCGCCAACACGTTGATGAGCGCAAAGTGCGATTGCATGGACGAGCGAGCCAGATCGTAAAGACGACGCACCTCGGGCAATGCCCGTTCAAAATCCTCCTGATCGGCGTAATAACTGCAGATCTCGTGCTGAGCAAAGTAGAGCGCGTCGGGAGCGCGCAGGATGCGCACCGAGCGATCTTCCTCCATTACCGGCAGCACCATACGCACCAGCTGGTTGTCGCAAAACTGCGTCTGAACCGGACCCGTTGCCAAAAGCTCGGCAACGGCGCACTTTGCCTCCAGCTCCTCAACAAGACGGGAAAGGCCCTCAAACGCACCCATGCGGTCAACTTTTGCCTGTTCGCGCAGCTCGACGACGCGCGCCACATACGGGTCATCGTCCTTCTCCATGACCTCGAGCTCATCAGCCGTATCGGCAAGCAGCAGGTCGCGCAACGCCGGCGGCAGCGAACGGTGGTCGTCACGCGGGCGAGCGTGAACCTCCGCAGGCTCAATCGCATCCGGTGCGTCCGACTCATATGCCTCAAGCATGCGCTTGCACGGCATATCGTCCATGTCCATGCTCTCAAGATCCTTGGCGACAGGCACGCAATTGGCCAGATAGGCCGCACGCCCAAAGGAATATGTTGCAATGACGCGCTCGCCCCGCTCGCCGTCGGGAGCCGCAATCTGAACATAGCAGCGCGAAATGCAGGCACCTGCGGCAAAACACGCCGCCGCAAGCGTAAGCGCCACGCGCGCGTCGTGCTCCGCGGCCCAAGTCGCGCGCATGTCCACGTCTAGCTCGCGCCAGACGTCATCCTGAGCGTCGTATTCACGTTGCGGCATGGCATCCACGACAGAGCACCCAAACCGAACGAGCATAATCCCCTCGGCAACGTTTGCCCGATAGGTATAGTCGAGCCGTGTGACCACGTTAAGTGCCTCGACGATATGCGCGAAGCGGGTGCGCACGTCCCACTCACCGCCCGGCTGACAAGTCACCGTCCCCGGTTTGGCCCATGGGTTATCGCTCGAGGTCGTATCGAGCAGTCGAGGAACATCGTTGGTCGTCTTGGCAATATGCCACGCGTCAAAGAGCGCACAACCCTCAAAGCTCGGCGAGGACGCCGCGGGGACCAATCCAGCCCCAATGCGCTCAAGGATGCCGGAGAGGCGGTTGAGATGGCACTCGACGGCAAGCAGCATGTCAATCTCGTCCTGGTCCAGCAGACTACGATCAAAATTGAGATAGAAAAGCTATGAGCGGTCGATGCGCGCTAGGCTCATTTCGGACTTGGCAGCAATGGTGCGCAGGCGGGGCAAGTCAATCTCGCTCATCAGGGCGGCGGCATAACGCTCGATACCGCTCGGATTCTCGGCATGGTCAACACGATAAAGCAGCGTCTCGATAGCATCGGGGAGCGGCGCCGTGTCAAAGCCCAAAAACACCTCGACCGGCTCGGGCAACTTTACGAGTTTGATCTTGTCGACAACGTTTTGCATGTCTGCATCGAGACCGTCGACGCCCGACGTGTTCGCAATAGTGCTTTCGGAGTTGGCAAATATCACGTAGCGCAAGAACATCGAGGCCATAAACTCGCCGTAAGGAAGGGCGCGGGTCGAATTCCATGTCTCGAGGTCGGACTGCTCGCGCATGGGGCCTTCGGGAGAGCCGGCAGTTCGCGCACACGCACGCATTGCTCCGTTGGCCTCCCTCACCATAATCTCGCCAATACTGGAATCGGACTCGTGAAGGACCAGCTCCATGTCGGAGTCCTCGGGCAACGGTGCTTCCCGAACAGGGCGGTCAACCTTATAAACCTTGCCCGACACGCTCACGTAGCCCAAAAGCGATATGTGGCTTTTGCCGACGAATTCGACGACGTAGCACGACTCTTTAGGATCCTCGCCAAAGACTTTCCAGACAACACCATACGAGCGCCCCGCAGGCTGCTCGGGCATCGATGGAAAACGCTTTTTGGGGTCGAGAAACCTGAGCTTGTATGTCGGACGCTCTGCCACGAAATATCACCCTGATCGGTCGTCTAGAGAAGGAGCGGTCGCGGATGGGCCGCGACACCTACTCGGAATCTTACACGAGTCGATAAGAAATAGTCCGCTTCACGCTCGCGCCTCGACCGAGGTTCGAATCCATGCATGGTTGTCAAAAAGAAAAGCCCCCGTTTCCGGAGGCTTCAAGCTCAAGTGGTGCGGCGTATAGGATTCGAACCTATGACGTTCTGATTCGTAGTCAGACCCTCTATCCAGCTGAGGTAACGCCGCAGCGCAAGACATATAAAACCACTTTAGTTAGTTAGAGTCAAGCACAATCTCAAACTTTTTGAGAATATGTTCCTCACGCAGCTCCGCATGCGCCAACGTCCCCGATGCGATCAATCGGTTTTTCAACTACATCGAACCCAGCACCGAGTTCCCTCAAAAGCGAGCGCACCCGCTGGGCACAGTCATAATCGGCAAACGAGATACTCAGCATGCGCGCGACCTGGTTAGAAGCCCCAACTCCATAGAACTGCTCAAGCGCCACAAGTCCCTCGTGCGTCACAAAAGTCTCGACTACATGCGGCGACTCCTCAAAGCACCATTGGGTCAACGGACCCTCGCTCGTCTGCCGCACCACCAAACCACCCATACCGGATGGCTCACACGTAACCAGTAGGTGCTCCCCACCTTCATCGCTCTCAAACAAAACTACCCGCTCATCAAACAGCTCCATCGCATCCCCTTCCTCTCGCTTCTATTTAACAAAAGCATAGCAGGTAGTTGGCTGTATACAGAACGTTTGTTCGTGTGTTTTCTATTGAGCTGTCCGCACGATATGGTAAGGCTTTGCGCACAAAAAAGGCGCCCCGGAAAGGGGCGCCCTCGCAAATCGCTTATGCAGGCAACCTACGCAACCGGCTCGATCTTCTCGAGGCCACCCATGTAGGGACGAAGAACCTCGGGGATCGTGATGGTGCCGTCGGCGTTCTGGTAGTTCTCCAGAATGGCGGCCATGGTACGGCCAGCCGGCAGACCGGAACCGTTGAGGGTGTGCAGGTAGCGCGAACCCTTGAAGTTCTCGGGGTCGCGATACTTGATATTGGCGCGACGGGCCTGGAAGTCGCCGCAGTTGGAGCAGGAGCTGATCTCCTTGTAAGCGTTGTAGCTCGGCAACCAGACTTCGATGTCGTAGGTCTGACGGGCAGAGAAGCCCAGGTCGCCGGTGCACAGGCTAATCACGCGATACGGAAGGCCCAGCTGCTGCAGCAGGTACTCGGCCTCGGCGGTCATGCTCTCGAGCTCCTCGTCGGACTCCTCCGGCTTGGCAAACTTGACCATCTCGACCTTGTCGAACTCGTGCTGGCGGATGATGCCGCGGGTGTCGCGGCCGGCGGAGCCGGCCTCCTCACGGAAGCAGGGAGTGAAGGCAGTGTAGCGGCGCGGCAGGGTATCGGCGTCGAGGACCTCGCCGGCGTGCAGGTTGGTAAGCACGACCTCGGCGGTGGGGATCAGGAAGTTATCGCCCGAGACGTGATAGGCGTCGTCCTCGAACTTGGGCAGCTGACCCGTGCCGAACATAGTCTGACGCTTGACGACAATGGGCGGCCACCACTCCTTAAAGCCACGGCTGGTGTGCGTGTCGAGGAAGAAGTTGATGAGAGCGCGCTCCAAACGGGCGCCGGCGCCACCGAGAACGGTGAAGCGGCTGCCGGAGAGCTTGTTGCCGCGCTCGAAGTCGAGGATGTCGAGATCGGTGCCCAGATCCCAGTGCGGCTTAAAGTCGAAGTCGAACTCGCGCGGGGTGCCCCAACGACGGCGCTCGATGTTCTCGTCCTCGTCCTTGCCGTACGGCGTGGCCTCGCAAGGGATGTTGGGCAGGTGAGCCATGAAGTCGTACTGCTCCTGCTCGAGAGCGGTGCGGCGCTCGGCCAGACCGTCGATCTTCTCGTTGACGGCGCGCACGGCCTCCTTGGCGGCCTCGGCCTCGTCCTTCTTGCCCTCCTTCATCAGGGCGCCGATCTTCTTGGACTCGGCATTACGCGTGGCCTGGAGCTCCTCGACCTCGGTGATGACGGCACGGCGCTCGTCGTCGAGCTCAAAGAACTTCTCGCGATCCCAAGACGTCTGGCGGTTAGCCATGGCGGTATCGATGGCATCGGGGTTCTCGCGAACAAACTTGATATCAAGCATTAGATCCTCCGGCGATATACATTCCATTTAGGTTGCAACCTTGTACATGTATGGGCAAGTATATACTTATGAGCGTTTACGACCCAACCCAACTACGCAAGAAGGCACCCAATGGACGCAGTTTTTTCCTTTTTGTTTGGCACCCGTACCGGTTTTGCCATCCTTTTCGCCGGCGGCATCCTACTGTTTGCGATTCTTGCCTTCGTAATGGAGAAGCGCACCCATAAGCTCTACGTCGACCGCGGACCCAAATCCGAGGACGATCAAGACGGCTTCTGGGACTAACCTGCCAAAAAGGGACAGGTTTATTTTGGTCGGTTTTATCTGGGCAAACGCAAGCGCCCCGCAACTGGAATTGAGCCAGTTGCGGGGCGCTTTTCGCATATACGACAAAACCGCAGGAAATACCTGTCAAAATAAACCTGTCCCTAAATGGCAGGTTTTACTGGAGGGTGGCGTCGATGGCCTTGACCAGGGCGCTGCGCATGCCAGCGTCCTCGAGCGCGACGACGCCCTTGATGGTGGCGCCACCGGGCGAGCATACGGCATCCTTCATCGCCGCAGGATGCTGACCGGTTGCAAGCTGCAGCTTTGCCGTGCCCAGCACCATCTGGCTCACAATGCGATAGGCATCGGCGCGCGGAATGCCGTGCTTGACGGCCGCGTCGCCCAGGGCCTCGATCGCCATGGCGACAAATGCCGGGGCGCAACCGCCCACGGTACCGCCCACAAACAGCAGGCTCGTGTCGAGCTCGACGACGGTGCCAAGCTTACCGAGCAGGTCGAGCACCACGGCACGCTGCTCGCCGTTGAGCGTAGAGGACTTCTCGCAGGCGATGACGCCCTCGCCCACCGAAACCGGCGTGTTGGGCACCGTCGAGATATGCGCGACGCCCGGCAGAAGCTGTTCCCACTTGGCGCTATCCCACGTCCAGGCAACCGAAAGGACAACCTTGTCGGCAAGGGCGTCCTTGAGCGGAGCGAAGACCTTCTCGATCATATACGGTTTGACCGCAGCGACCACGATATCGGATGCGGCGACAACCTCCGCCGCATCACAGCAGGCAACCATCCCACGCGTCTCACAACGCTCAACCAAGGCGTCGTAGCGGCCCGCGCAGGCGCACATATCGCTCGCAGCCACACCGGCGGCGATCCAGCCATCGGCCATAGCGCTCGCCATATTGCCAAAACCGACAAATCCAATCTTCATATCTCATAGTCCTCTCAGACACGCTCTTCAAAACGAAGGCTATTGTCCCACGGCATTGTTTCGTATTGCCGACCTATTTGTGATACGGCTCGCCACGGCTGATCTTGCAGGCGCGGTAAACCTGCTCCAGCAGCACCACGCGCGCCAGGTTATGCGGCAAGGTAATGCGTCCAAAGCTGAGCATCTCGTCGGCTCGAGCGCGCACGTCATCGCTCACGCCGTCCGATCCGCCGATTACAAAAGCGATGTCGCTGTTGCCTCGCAGCATGAGGTCATCGAGACGGGCCGAGAGCTCCTCGCTCGAACGCTCCTTGCCCTCGATAGCCAGCAGAATCACATGTGCCCGCGGTGGCAGAGCAGCAAGAATCGCCGCGCCTTCTTTGTCGCGCGCGGCATCCACGCCGCCCGCCTTGGCCGGATCGATATCGGCAACCTCGCGCATATCTACCTTGGCATAGGCACCTAGGCGTTTGGTGTACTCAGCGCACGCGTCCTTCCAAAAGCGCTCTTTGAGCTTACCAACGCAAACGACGGTGTATTTCACGCGCGTCTACTCCTTCGAATCGTTTTGCACTTTGTCGGCGGTCAACATCTGCTCGAACATCGAGGCCGACTGCGAGAAATCGCTCGGCAGCACGACCGTCGAGGTTTTACCCGTGCGAGCGAACTCCGTCATCATCTCGGACCACTGCGTAAACATGAACAGCTGGTTAGCCTCGTCGTTGCCGACGCCCGTCTCCTGGATAATCTCGAGCGAATCCTTGATGCCCAGCGCGATGGCTTTGCGCTGGTTGGCGATGCCTTCGCCTGCCTTTTCCATCGCCTCGGCCTCGGCGGTCGCCTCGGTGACACGCTTGATGCGGTCGGCCTCGGCGAGCTCCTGCGCAGCAGCGCGCTTGCGCTGGGCGGCGTTGATGTCGTTCATGGAGTTCTCGACCTCGGTTGGCAGCGCGATCTTGGTGATGAGTGTCGACACGAGGGTAAAGCCGTAGGCAGCCATCTGCTCGGACACGGTGGCGTTGACGTCCTTGGCGATGTCATCCTTCTTGGCAAAGACCTCATCGAGCGTGTAGACAGGGATGGAAGAGCGCAGGGCATCGGTGATGAAATCGCGCATCTGGTCGACGGGCTCCTGCAGCATGTAGTAGCTCTTGTAGATACCCGAATCTGCCGGGCCGGCGCCCATGTCATAGCTCACGTGGTACTGAGCAGAGACCTCAAGGCCGATGGTCACGTTGTCCTGGGTCTTAACGTCGATGCCGAAGCCGTTTTTCATAGTGCGCAGACTCACCGTGGCGGCCTTGCGGTCGATCACGGGCACCTTCATGTGGAAGCCCGCGTTGACGATGCGGTTAAACTTGCCCAGACGCTCGATGATCACGGCATGCTGCTGTTCAACGACATAGCAGGCGTTGGGAAGCAGCAACAACAAAATGATGATGGGAAGCAGAAGGCTCGTAAGAGCAGCGATGATACCGGACAACAGCATGGTCTCTCCTCTGATAGGCACACGTTGGCATTAGGATACCCGCACGAAGCAGCCACGCGACACCAACAGGAGGCCCATAACAAAAAGCCCCCATTACTGGGAGCTCTTTCAATCAATGGTGCGGGCGAAAGGACGTCCGCGTATCTGCTTCGCGTATCTGCTTCGCGGATCCGCGCCGGCTTCGGCCGCCTGCCGGCGTCCTCGCCAGCTCGCTAAAAACGCTCCGCGTTTTCTTGACGCTCGCTCCTTCGCAGGTTCAAGTCCCTGCGATGGGCCCATAACAAAAAAGCCCCCATTGCTGGGAGCTCTTTCATTTAATGGTGCGGGCGAAAGGACTTGAACCTTCATGGGGTTGCCCCCATACGGACCTGAACCGTACGCGTCTGCCAATTCCGCCACGCCCGCGTGCAGGAATTAGAATAACGGAGCACCATCGCGAACGCAAGAACTATTTTTGAAAAAGTTTGCAGGCATTTTCCCAAGCTGCTCGCGCGATTGCCTCAGCATCCTCGCTGGTACGATCGACACGGTCGTTGACCAGCGTGTTTGCCGTGATAGAAATCATTGCCGGCTCGCACTCAAGACCACGAATGGGCTCCGGCGCCATATACGGGCAATCCGTCTCGAACAAAATGCGATCGAGCGGAGTTGCCGCAAACGCCTCGCGCACGTCGTCGTTGCGCTTAAAGGTGGCCGCGCCACCATAGGCGATATAGCAGCCCAAACCCACAAAGCGCTCCATCGTGGCGCGATCCTCGCCAAAGCAGTGCAGCACGCAACCGGCCTGAGGCACACCCACCTCGCGCAGCACGTTGTACGCATCCATATGCGAGGTGCGCTCCCCATCCGAGTCCTCGTGCCGCAGGTGCAGCTCCACCGGCACATTGCGACGCACGGCAACCTCGAGCTGACGTGCCATGCAATCAATCTGCACGCTATGAGGCGCCGGCACGATGTCGTCGTCGTAATCCATGTGGTAGTCCAGACCGATTTCGCCGATGCCGACGCACAAAGGGTCATCAAGCGCAGCAACAACCTGCGCGTGAATGTCGTCGGTATAATCCGGCGCGCCATAGGGGTGAACGCCAGCGAGATACTTGATCTGCGGAATATCCCGCATCGGCAGAATTTCGCGCACCAGCCAGTCGCTATAGTCCGCCACGCTGCGCTTGTCGGCGATGGGGTCGAGCATCGTCACCAACAGGTCGACGCCCGCAGCTTTGGCGCGCACGAGCGTCTCGGGCACTTCTTTGCCCCAGAACGAAAGCAGATGCGCATGCGTGTCGGCAAGCGGTGCCAAGGGCACGGGACAAGCAACCGTCTTCTTTTTCTTGGTAAACGTCACGCCTTCGGCATTAGGCATCATGGATTAGCTCCTGGGCCAGACGGACAAAGTCGGCAGCATCAAGCGTTTCGGCGCGCGTGGTGGGCGCGATATCGCAAGCCACAAAGGCAGAATCGAGCACGTCCTTGGCAAAGCCGTTGGCGCTCATGGAATTGCGGATGGTCTTGCGACGCTGAGCAAATGCAGCGTCGATCACGCGGGCCACAAACTCGCGATCGAGTCCTTCGGGCACCACGCCGTCAACACGGTCGATACGCACGACGGCCGAGTCCACGTGCGGCGCCGGCATAAAGCAACGCGGCGGCACCTCAAAGCGACCCGTAACCTGCGCATACAGGCCGAGCTTTGCCGTATAGCCGCCATAGGTCTTGTTGCCGGGCACTGCGGCAATGCGATCGGCAACCTCCTTTTGAACCATGACGACGGCGCGCTTGAGCGCGGGCATCGTCTGGAAGAACTGCAGGATGATCGTCGCCGCCACGTTATAGGGCAGGTTCGCGACAAATACCGTCGGCTCACCGCCCGCAACCTGCTCAATCTGCTCCGGCGTCACCTTGAGCGCGTCGCCCATGATAAAGCGGAAGTTGGCGTAGTCGGCGGCGTGGGCATCGAGCACCGGTTCGAGCTCGGGATCTGCCTCGATCGACGTGACGCACGCCGCCTCCTGCAGCAGCGCAAGCGTGAGCGTGCCAACGCCCGGGCCAACCTCGAGCACGCGCTCATCGCCCGCAAGCTCGGAAAGCTCGCAAATGCGCTCAATTATATGGTTGTCGATCAGGAAGTTCTGGCCCAGGCGATGCTTGGTCGCAAGGCCAAACTCCTCCAGCAGCTCCCTTGTTGCCGTGGGGCTTGCCAAAGGCGAAGTTGTCATAGTTGCCTCCTTAGCATGGTGGCGGCGTCTTGAAACAAAAGGGCATGGACCGTTGCGGCCATGCCCTTACATCTACACAGCAAATTGCCGATATGGCGCGCGGCGTCTTAGCCCAGACGCGGGAACAGCGGCTCGCCCTTCTCGACAGGCTGACCGCCGGCAAGCTGGCCCCAGGCACAAATGCCCTTGAGGTCGTCGCTCGTAGCCTCGTCCTCGCAGGACAGGCGGCGCAGGGCCTCGGCAGAGGTCTGGGGCATGAGCGGCATCAGCAGGTGAGCGGCGATGCGGATGGCCTCGAGCAGGTTGTAGATCACAAATGCCAGCTCGTCAGCCTTGGCCTCGTCCTTGGCAAGTGCCCAAGGCTCGGAGTCCTCGATGTAGTGGTTGGCGGCGTGGATGAGCTCCATAACCTCGTCCTTAGCTCCACCGTAATCGAGCACGTCCATCTTGGCCATGTAGCGCTCGACCAGACCGTCGGCGATCTTTGCCAGCGGGTTGTCGAACGCATCGAACGATGCGGGCTTGGCGGGCGCGCAACCGTCAAAGTACTTGCCGCTCATGTTGAGCGAACGCGAGATCAGATTGCCCCAGCTGTTGGCCAGGTCGGCGTTGTAGACCTGCTCCATGCGATCGAAGCTGATGGCACCGTCGGTGCCGGGGACGACGTCGGTCATAAAGTAGTAGCGATAGCCCTCGACGCCCAGCATGTCGATAACGTCCTGCGGAGCGATGGCATTGCCGCGGCTCTTGGACATCTTCTCGGCCTTGCCGGTCTCGGCATTGCGCACGGTCAGGAAACCGTGGGCAAAGACGTGCTCGGGCAGGGCCTCGCCGATGGCCATAAGCATGGCGGGCCAAATGACGCAGTGGAAGCGGATGATGTCCTTACCCACGATGTGGAACTGCGCGGGCCAGCGATAGGCCAGCTCGGCACGCGCCTCGTCGGTGTCGACACCGTAACCGACGGCCGTCATATAGTTGAGCAGCGCATCGAACCACACGTAGGTCACGTGGCCCTCGTCAAACGGGACCTGAATGCCCCAGTCAAAGCTCGTGCGGCTCACGGAAAGGTCGTTAAGACCGCCCTCGACAAAGCTACGTACCTCGTTCATGCGGAACGCAGGCTCGACAAAGTCGGGGTGCTCGTCATAGAGCTTGAGCAGCTTGTCCTGGAAGGCGGAAAGCTTAAAGAAGTAGGACTCCTCCTGCACGCGCTCAAGCGGACGGTGGCAGTCGGGGCACAGGTGCTGGCCGACGCTGCCGTACTCCTCGTCGCCCTTCTGGACCTGAGTATCGGTGAAGTAGGTCTCGTCAGGCACGCAATACCAGCCGTCGTAGCTGCCCTTATACAGGTAACCGGACTCCTTCATGCGCTCCCACAGGTACTGCACGGCATGATGCTGGCGCGGCTCGGTGGTACGGATGAAGTCGTCGTTGGAAATCTCGAGCTTGCTCCAAAGCTCCTTGAAGTGCGGGGCCTGGCTGTCGGTCCACTCCTGCGGCGTCATGCCATGCTTGGCTGCGGCCTCGGCGACCTTCTCGCCGTGCTCGTCCATGCCGGTCAGGAACTTGACGTTGTAGCCGGCGGAGCGGCGATAGCGAGCCTGAACATCGGCGATGATGGTGGAATAAGCCGTGCCCAGGTGCGGATCGGCGTTGACGTAGTAGATGGGCGTCGTGATAAAGAACGAAGGCTTGCTTTGATCCATGGGGTTTGTCCTCCAGAAAAACGTTGCATACAGGGGATGATTCTAGCGCAAGGGCTGGATATCCTCCATCTATTGCATATCGAGCACCATGGCATAGACATCGCGCTTGCGGCGCGAATACTTCTGAGACAGGCGCTTGGCCACCGCAGAGGCGGGCTCCCCCTCCTCGAGTGCGGCGCGGATATCCTCGCGCAGGGCCTCGTCGGGATCTGCTGCCGCGGCGCCAACCGGCACGATGCCGGCCTCCTCATCCTCGCTCGGCGGCGCGATGACCAGCGCAATCTCGCCCTTTACCTCGCCGCGAGCACGCAGCTCCTCGGCAAGCTGGGCGGCGGGTCCGCGCAAGACTTCCTCGTGCAGCTTGGTGAGTTCGCGGCAGACGGCAACCTCACGCTGGGGAAAGACCTCCACCACGGCCTCGAGCGTCGCCACGACGCGATGTGGAGACTCGTAGAAGATGAGCGCGCCGGGCACCACGGCAAGGCGCTGCAAACGGCGCACGCGGTCGCCGTGCTTTCGGCCCAAAAAGCCCTCAAAGAAAAAATGCTCGCAGGGAATGCCGGACGAAACGAGCGCCGTGACGCAAGCAGAGGGCCCGGGAATAACTTCGACGGGCACATCGACCTCACGCGCCGCCTCGACCAGCGCCTGGCCGGGATCGGACACGCTCGGCATGCCGGCGTCCGAGGCAAAGGCGAGGGTCTCCCCCGCCAGCAGACGGTCGACCAGGCCGGCGGCGCGGCTGGCGATCACATTCTCGTCGCAACGGACAAGCGGCTTGGAAATGCCCAGGTGCATCAGCAGCTTTGACGTCACACGCGTGTCTTCGCAGCAGATGGCATCGGCGGCGGCAAACGCCTCGCCAACGCGCGGGGACAGGTCGCCCAGGTTGCCGATGGGCGTGCCGACCACATAGAGTTTGCCTGTATGGGCGCTGTTTTGCGTCATATCAACCTATTCAATCATGCCGCGCTCGAGCGTACCGAGCGCCGCGCGGGCGTCCCATGCTGCAATGCGCTTCTCGGTCTTCCACGTTTGGAAGAACCAGCCGGCAGCCGGCGCAAACGAAGCCAGCTGGTTGGCGATAAACACGCGCTCGTAGGCATTGCGGCCCTCGGGCGTAACCGACGAGTTGGCAAAGATCGCCGCGCCCGACCATTCGCCCACCAGCACGGGGAACCCAGTCGAAATTGCTTCTTTAAGCTCGCGCTTGTTGCGCGAGATCGCCGTCGTCAGCCCGCGGGGGCTCGTGATGTCGAGCGCATACTCGTCGCGGTAATGGTACAGGTGAAGGTCCATGTAGACGTTCTTGTACTTGGCGCCGCGCATAAAATGCTTCCACTCGCTGGGATGCCCCGACGACGAGAAGACGACGATCTTATCCTCGGGCATATACGAACGGACGAGCTCGTAGGCATCGCGATAGAAATTGCGCAGGTAGTGGGCCGGAATGCCATCCGTCATGGTAAAGAGACTCTTGCGGACACTCATCTGCGGCGTATCCAGCAGCTCAATGCCCAGCAGGCTTTCGGCCTCTCCGTAGCGATCGGCCAGGCGCTCGAGCACGTCGAGTGCGACATGACGGCCATTGGTGGACGAATGCCACTCGGCAACAGCCTCTGGCGTAGTGGGCGAATCGTTGGAATCGCCCTGGCCACCGGGCACCGTTGCCAGGTCGAGCAGCACGCGGATGTCGTACTTGGCAGCCCACTCAATCGCACGGTCGATGTAGTCGACAACCGAGATGTAGGACGCATCGGACTCCTGCGAGCCAAAAGCATACCAGGGCACCGGCAGACGCACGGCATTGAGGCCGATCTGCGCCATACGGCGAAAATCGTCCTCACTCACAAACGTCTCGTAATGACGGCGCATGCGCTCGTTATAGGCGGCGGTGCCCATGGCCTCCTGCAGCTCGGCCGCATTGGATGCGCCGGTCGCCGCGTATAGCGACGGGGTCACCCAAGGCTCGGGAATAAACCAGCCAGAGAGATTAACGCCGAGTATCCTCTCCATCACTGCCCCCTTCGGATCGTGCAGGCCAAGCCTGCATCGTATTGCATAGGAAAAGTATTGTTTTGAGTATACCCGCGCGTGCGGACAGACGACCGAGCGGTCTGCAAAGTGGCGCAAAAGCGGGAGGAATGTCTGGGGCGGGCCCGAGCTAGTGCGCCGAGATGTGCACGCACGTCGGAAGCAAGCGCCGGAAAGCGCATCCCGCTCTAAAACCCAATTCTGAGACGCATTTTGCGCGGAACCCTACATAAAAGAAAAGGACCCCTTTGCAGAGGTCCTAGTCAATTCAAGGTGGCGGGGAAGGGAATCGAACCCCTGACACGAGGATTTTCAGTCCTCTGCTCTACCAACTGAGCTACCCAGCCATTTGAGGTGTGCCTTGTTTCAAGGCTTGATTAGTATAACCAAGGACGCGCTCCGGTCAACCGAGAATTTGAAAAAAGTTTTTGAGCACGGCGTCAGCCACAAGTCCGATCCTATAGAACAGCACGTTAGAGCTATCAACCAGCTGCAAGAAGTTTTTCGCTCAGGGCTGCACGGGCAAACTCACTTGGCGTCATTCCTTCAGCCGCCGCCCGTCGACGAATCGCCTCCTTCATCCCTAGGGGAATCTTGACCGATAGCGTTGCCGTCCCTTCGCTTGAGAGCGGAGGCCTCCCGTGCACGATCCCCCCAACGGTATGCTCGCCGTCCGGAAACTCGCCATGCTCGTACGACTCGCACCACGTGTCAATCATTTCATCCGTTACAACCTGACCATTGGCAGCCGTATACGCCTTGCTCATCATCGACCCCTTCCGTCAGGTGCTTTTTAGCGTTGGGATGGATCTCAACATCCATGCATCTTCTCCTCCATCTTACCCAATTTCGTATGACGAAAGTCCGCTATCGCCAATTCTTACGCCGGCACTTGTTGGAGGGTGGGAGGTGTAGCGAGGATTGAAAGGCGTTCCAGTACCGCCCAGGCACTGGGGCAGGAACACATGCGCCAAGGGCGGACGTTTTCGTAGCGCGCGAGAATGTTGCCGCTACGGTCGATAAAGGCAATGTCGATGGGGTAGGCCATAAAGCAGGTGTGGACCGAAGAGCAGCGTGGGAACGCCATGACGAGCGGCAACCCGTTTGCGGCAATCGGCGACCGTCCCAGCATGCCGCGCAGGCGCACGGCAAACGACTCCGCCACCACAAACTCGGCAGGTGTCCAACCCAGCCTGTCGAGCGCCCGCGCGTAGGCAATGTAGGATGAGACCGCGGTCACATGACCACCCCCGGACGCCACGGGTCAACTGTCACTGCGCGCTCGTGCGACAACTGCACCGGTGCCCCCAGCGAAACGCCGGCGATGCTGAGCGAGCTCGGCCACGGCTCGTAGCGCATGGTGCAGGTATAGGTCCTAAACGTACCGGAAAGCGAAAGCAGACCGCCATCCGATGTCGTCGTGCCCTGCTCGCTCGAGACCTCGATCTGCAAGTCATAGCCTTCCATGGCATGTTGGATCTGTGCCTGAACGGTCGCGGAGGAATCGATGGAGCTGCCATCGCCCTCCCCGCTCGGCGCCACGGCATGCGCTAGCACGATATCGGGCACCACGCGGTCGAAGCGTGCGACCGCACCGGCAAAGATCATGACGTTGTACACGATAAGCGCCAGAACCAGCAGGATGGGCGTGACCACGGCCATCTCGACCGTCGCCTGGGCGCGTTCCTCGCGCAGGCGCTTGCGGATGCCCATTACGACCCACCGCCCAGGGCACCCGCCAGCGTGGCAACATCGACGGTAAGGGGGATGGAACCGCCGCCGGGCAGCGGAATCTCCGCTAGCGTGAACACCGCACCGCTGATGGTGCGCTCGACTTGATATTCCAACGCCTCGCAAAGCGCCTTGGGGTCGGTCACGCCCAGCGGAATACTTCGTAGCTTGTCCTGCGCATTAGAAAGAGCCGTGATGTCAGACCCAGGGCTCTTAATGACATTGGCGGTGTCGGTCAGCACCGGCTTTCGCAGACGCAAGTCGCACGGCTCCAAGCCCAGCGCCGCCACGGACGCCGAAACGGTATCGCCAAGCCACGACGCAATGGAGCCCAACACACCGCTGCCCCCTCCCAGGCCATCGATCATCTCGTCCATGAGCTCGTCGGCCGAGCCTTGGATGTCTCCGTATCCCACAAGCAGCCGTCCCCAAACACCCATGACGCCATCGAGTACGCCGGCAACGCCGCCCGAACGCTCCTCCAGCGTCGAGAAAAACCGCGAGAGAACGTTGTTCTGCGCCGTCGCGTCATCGGGCGCCAGCACCGCAGCAGAGATCGCGCCGCGATCGCCAAGCCTGACTGTCGTGTTAAACGAAGAGTTGAGCTCATCGGGGCTCGAGATGGCACCCGAAACCGCAAGGGCAACCACGCCGTTGCGACCGGGCGGGGCGATACGCGGGCGCTCGCCCGAAAGCGCTTTAATGGCCTGGTCAAACGCATTGCCTGCACGGTCAGCCTCGTCCTCGGTCTGGCGCATGAGCTCAAGCTCTTTGTTGCGGCATTCGACGTAGTCTTCCAGAGCGTCTTTGAATCGATCAAAGTGGTACTCGAAGCCGTTTTCGATAGAAGTCGAAGGAGCCGCAACGGCGCCGAGCGACGAAACACCAAAATGGCATCTATTGCATCTGTCCTGCCCGTCATAATCAGCGACCGAGGCTAGCCCGCCTGGCGTCCCCTTCTTATAGTTGGGGCAGCTCGTTCCATAATGCAGATACGTTTTGTCATCGTTGGTACTAGTTGGCCAAGCCGCATCGGTATAGAGATCCGTCGCTCGCACCTCGTCAGCGTTGCGCGGCAACAGCGGGATATAGGAAGTGACCTCATCTCCGTCCTCGGTTACATATGCACGATTGACCTCTGTACTCGCATAGGTGTAAAACGCCTTGCGCGCCGCCGACTCCGCCTCCATCTCGACACTTGAACCCTGCGAGTTTTCGTCTGTCAGGCGCTGGCGGTAGTAGGTCTTCGCGCGGTCGAGCGCCACTTGCGGCTCCCACGTAACGCTCGAGGCATAATGCGGGTTCTGCTCACCTGAGAGCTTTGCCAAACTCCTCGCGCGTTCCCACATGCATGAGCAACTGCCGACCGAAGCCGGATCCGACCCGCCGCAATCTGCAAGCCAGGCGCGCTCTTTTGCTTTCGCCGTATCCTCAGATGCCTCCTTCAGCTTCTTGGCTGCGAGCTCTAAATCATCTGATGTGTCTTTAATGGTATCGGTCGAGATCTCGGACCCCTCGAGCGCAACGAAATCCGACTCGGACGTCCTGGGGACGGCGAGCGCCGTACCGGTATAGGTCGCACCCTCGGTTTCCTGCGCCGAAACCGCCTGCGTAGCTCGCGCGGCAACCAGATACGGTAGAGCCGTCTCGATTTTCTGCAGGCCCTCAGATGCACTCTTGGCAAACTTATTGCGCGTTTTAATGATCTCGATTCCCGTGTCGACTATATCGCCCGCGGCAAGCTCGGCACCTGGAATAAGGATGGCGACCAAGCCGGTGCCGATCGTGGCAAACCCCGCTAGGCCCAAGCTTAATATGCTCGCATCCACCACTGTCGCAGCCGTATGGTAGGACGCCACCACATTGGCGCCTGCCAGCGCGCCGCTATCGGCAGCCACCTGGGTGTCCCCCGCGCGCGACATGCTCCATATCGCCGCCGTCGACGAAAACAGCAGTGTGAGCACCACCAAGATGACCACCGCAGAGGAGAGCGTGGTATAGGCACCGTCTTCGATAAACAGGTCGATCCCGGCTCGACCCATAAAGCCGCCTCGCTTGCAGCGAGCACGCGGTCGGCAACGGCACGCAAGCCCCCTCGTCACCTTCAACAGGCAGCGCTTAATCCCATGCAGCAATCCATGAATCATAATCTCCCTCCAGCCACTCGGGACGCGATCGATACGAGACGTCGACCTTAAGCTCGACATAGCCGTTTTGACCCGCACTACCCACTGCCTGCGCAAACGCACCGATCACAGGCAGCGGTTTAACCTCGCCGACAACGGAAACGGACGAGACGCCGCCCGCGCCGGCCCGACCAAGCTCGATATCCCACGACAGGGGCCCGCCGGCATGAAAAATCGAAACGTCGGGAACCGCGGCAAGACGGCGGCGGGTGAACTCCTTGAGGTCTTCGTCGTCCCCCACCGTTGTCGTGGTCATAAGCCGCGCGGTCTCGGCGGCGGCAGACTCCATGACCGCGCGTGTATAGAGCAGACACACCGGCTGCAGCGCCAACAGAACGAGCGTCAGAAACGTCGGCAGCAGGAATGCCGCCTCGACCGTAGACTGCGCCCGATCCTCGCGCGCGGCATCAATACAGCACGATGTCCTCAGCGCCCGCAGCGGCATCGATAACCGATGTCGAGGCGACGCCGTGAGATGCCGCCCGCTCGACCAGCGCCGCCAAGCGCCCGTCGGCACCAGCACGCCAAAGCCCGGCGATCGCCAGCACGATGGAAAGCAGCGCCACCGTGACGATGGCGTATTCGACCGTCCCCTGGGCAGATTCCTCACACAGGACATCATGCATTTCACGACCCCTCCTTTGAGTTCGATGCCTGCGGGCTCAGGCGGACCACGCGCAGGCGACACGAAGTATCACCAGCATCCGCGGCAACCGTCACCATATCGACCCAGCCGCGTCCGTCGCGCACGATGGCGCCCCACACGTTGCCCTTGATGTCGAGATAGCCGCTCAGAGCAAGTTGCGCCGTGGGCACCTCGCGATAGGCGCGCAGCATATCTGCCGCCGCTTCGGTCATCGGTCGGCACTCGGACCATGCGAGACGAACAGCGACAGCATTGTTTGCAGATGAACCCGTTGCAGCGCCCTCTCGCTCGTCGAGTGCTTGCAAGAACGTTTGTGCCGTGACGGCGGCATTCGCATCGTCCGCGTCTCGCGCATCGTCTTTTTGAGACGTCGCAGCCGAACCCGAGCCCGCATCCGCGGCAACCCCTAAACGTTGTTGTCGCGCTGCGTTAAGCCCCCAAACCGCCACTGCCACCGCCACGACCGCACAGGCGAGCACCAGCAACGCGCCGACGGGACGGACTCCCTCTACAGGCTGTTGATGCCCTCGCTGATAGCGCTCCATAAATCTTGGACCTTGCCCTTAAATGCGACGATGGCAATGATGGCGATCACCACGAGCACACCGACCAGGATGGCGTACTCGGTGGTGCCCTGCGCGCTCTCCTCCCGCAGCAGTTCTTCGGCACGCTGGCGAGCGTGAATTGACTGGCAAAACGCCAAGCTCCAGACCTTGCCAACAACGTCAGTCATCGTATTCATGTATTCCTCCCTACATCATCCCGCCTGCTCCCAGCAGCGGGCCCAATATGGACAGAAGCAACGCCGGCAAGATGAGCGTGCCGGTGGGAATCAGCAGCTTGACCGGCGCACGCTCAATCTCGCGCTCGACCGCGGCGCGATGGGCCGCGCGAATCTCGCGACTTTGGGCCGCCAGCGTCTCGGCAAGCGGGGCACCGAGAGCAAGCGCCTGCCCCGCTGTGATGGCAAAGGTCTCGAGCGCCCGCACATCCAGGTCGCGCGCGGCCGCCAGAAGCTCATCCTCTCGCGTCCCTACGCCCACCCGCCATGCCATGCAGGCTCGCTCAAGGCGGAGCGCCAACGTCGATCGGCGATTGGCGCAAAAAACCTCAAGCGCCGCATCGAACGAAAGGCCGGCCGAAAGCCCCAGACGCACCACGTCGATCATCTCGGACACCTCGCCGAGCGACACCTGCGCCGTACCACCCGTGCCGAGCATGCCCTTCAACCGTGCTACCAGGACATCGGTCACCGATTGGGCAGCCGCAACAACCAGCAGCGCCTCGCGTTTGCAGACCTGGGCGATCTTGCATGCGTCCGCACGATTGAGCCCTGTCACGATAAACACGCTGAGCGCGCACAGGCATGCCGCGACCCCGACCAGAGCGCTCATAGCTCCACCCGCATAATGCGTCGAATGACCACCAGGGCGACGGCGTTGAGGGCAAGTCCCAGTACCACGGCACCGGCACCCGCCGGCGTTGCAAGGCCGCGGCGAAAGTCGGCCGAAAGCAGCGCCAGCACCGCACACATGCCCGCCGGCATCGCCGAGACCATATGCGCCGACATGCGCGCCTGCGATGTCTTGACGTCCAGGCGGCGCTTGAGCTCAATGCGCTCCCCCACCATGCTCGACGCCTCGGACAACAGGTCGGCAAGCGGAGCACCGGTTCGCTGCGACACCTTGAGCGCCAAGGTGACAAGCGAAAGGCCGGGGGCATCGATACGGTCGAGTAGGTCATCCAGCGCATCAGTCGCCGAGACGCCGCAGTCGATCGCCGCCGCCACGCGCAAAAACTCGGTATGCACCGGCTCTTGCGCGTGAGCCCCCACAAACCTCATGCCCTGGGCGAGCGAATGGCCCGAGGCGAGCGACATGGAGAGTGCCGTAAAGGCCTCGGGCATGGCTTCTTCCACATCGTGTTGCTCGCGGCGACGGTCGAAGGTGTCGCGAGCGGCGCCTACGCCAAACGGCGCGAGCAGCCCCAGGACAAAGCCGATAGGCGACAGCGATACGACAGTCAGGGCAATGCCGCAGACGCCACTCGACAGCAGCAAGCATGCCAGGCGCGCCTCGTCATCCTCGATGACAAGGCCAAGGCGATGTGCTGGAACCAGCGGCGCCCAGGAGCGGGCAGTCTTTTTTAGCAGGTCGTTTTCTACCAGCTCGCGCGGCAGTTTCTCGGCCACCGACTCAAGCGTATGACGGGTCAGCTCCGCCGGCGGCACGCGCGGCGCACGAGGCTCCGCCCCGCACGCCGCCGCGGCAGAAAGCCCCGTCAAGCCCCCTACGACGAGGGGCACAACGATCTCCATTCGTCCACCTCCTCTTGCGTGAGCGTTCCCGAGCGCAGGCCCTCTGCGATAAACGGAGGCTCGCGATCGAGCGTCCAGGTGCGCGTGGCGGCATCGAACGTCACGTAGCGCTCAAGCTCCACGCCGCCCGACGCGCCGCGTCGCACTCCCGAATAGGAGGACACGAAACGCCTGCCGTCCGCATGGCGCTCGGACATCACGATGCCGTCGAGCGCCATGGCAATCTGCTCCTCGATAAGCTCGCTCGGCAGATCGATGCCATAGCGCGCAAGCAGCGTCAAACGCACCACGGTCTCCTGCTCGGTGCCCGCATGAAGCGTGGTGAGCGACCCATCGTGCCCGGTGTTCATGGCCTGCAGCATGTCGCAACATTCCGCACCGCGCACCTCACCCACCACAATACGGTCGGGACGCATGCGCAGGGCGTTGGTCACCAGGTCGCGGATTGTCACCGCGCCCTCGCCCTCAATTGAAGCCTCGCGCGCCTCCAGGCGAACCACATGCGGGTGATGCGCAAACTTGAGCTCGGCGGAGTCCTCGATCGTCACGATGCGCTCGCCGGTGGATATCTCGCACGATAGCGCGTTGAGCAGCGTGGTCTTGCCCGACCCCGTGCCACCTGCAACCGCCAAATCCTGGCGCAGCGATACCGCGCACGACAGCAGCTGTGCATACCAAAGCGGTAGCGACCCCAGGCTCACAAGCTCGTCCAGCGAACAGATGCGGTCCGAGAACTTGCGGATGGTGAGGATCGGCCCATCGATCGCCACAGGCGGGATCACCGCGTTGACGCGATAGCCCGTCTTGAGGCGTGCGTTGACGATGGGGCTGCGCTCGTCGATGCGCCTGCCCAGCGGCGAGATGATGCGGTCGATGAGCACGCGGATTTGCTCGTCATCCTCAAACGCATGCTCGATGGGATATAAGACGCCGCCGCGCTCAAAGAAAGCCGATCGGCAGCCGTTGACCATGATCTCGGTGACGGTGTCGTCCTCGATGAGCGGCTGCAGTGGGCCCAGGCCCACCACGTCGTCCAGGATCTCATCGATGATGGTCTCGCGCTCGGGCGTCGCCAGGTCGGTCGGCTCCTCCACGTTGAGCGCCGCCTCCACCGCAGGACGCAATTCCGAGCGGGCGCGCACCGGATCGATGTATGCGCTGATACGCGCCACCTCGTCATAGCCCATGCGGTCCATCACGGCGCGTTTGGTGCGGCGCTTGACAGCACGGTGGCGCCCCGCGTCAACAGGCACTGCCGCCGCGGCCGCGCCGGCCGCCCTAATCCTTGCTTGCAAACTCATCGCGAATCACCCTCGCGCGACCAGGGAAGACGGATACGCGGGCGCTCGGTGCGCGTCGCGCGGTCGGTGACCATATCACTCCAGGGACCGACGGCGCAGCCCAGCTCCACGAGCATCTCGCGCGTGGCTTCGCGCACGCTGGTGGCAAAAGCGCTGGTCTGGCCCACTGCCTCGTCAGCACGTCCGAATGCCATGAGCGCCGCCAAGTCCTGCCCGCCGTCGGCGATGCGGATCTTGGAGCTCAACGCACAGGTAATCTCAAAGCGCATGGCGACATCCTCGTCGGCACCGCGCGCGCCAAACCGGTTGAATACGGCGCTTATGCGCGTACGCGGCACGCCCACACGGCTCGCCAGTTCGATAACGCGTGCCGCGGACGTCGCAGACGACACCGATGAATCGCCCACGACCAGGCAGCGATCGCTTGCCGCCACCGCGGCCGCCACGGCGTCACCCCAAAAGACCGAGGTGTCGACAAGAACCACGTCGGATTCGCGACGCAAGACGTTGAGCAGCAGCTCCACCGGACGTGCCATCAGCTCGGCCTGTTCGGGCGCAGCGACCGGACCCCAAAGCGTAACGCCCGGGGCCACGCGCATCGAGGCGGCCACGATGTCCGATTCGGCGAGTGCGCCCGCAGCCGATGGCTCGATAAGCGTCGCCATGTCATGCGGGGCATCGGCACCCAACAGGTCGTAGAGGTTTCCAAACATCAGGTCCAAGTCGAGCACGGCGGCACGCAGGCCCAGCAGCGACGCCGCGTGCGCCATGGCGGCGACGATCGTCGACTTGCCGCAACCGCCCGAACCCGAGACGGCGCAGACAACCGGGGCTCGATGCGACGGAGCGGCGGCATCCGCCGGCGACGTGGGGACAAGCGGCGCTGGCACGGGCTGCAACGTCCCCGTCTCTCCGGCAGCGCTCATATGCTGCGCCCAAGCCGGCATGGCAGGCTGCTCGGCCCGCGGGGCCGAGTCTGAAGACTTCACGGTCGCATCGACACGAACATTGTCGTTTCCGGCAAGCCCCTCAACCTCGTCGAGCTCATCGACCAGGCTCACGCCATGCACGTATCCCATATCTACAGCCAGAAGCTCCTCGCCATACGGCACCGGCTCTCCGACATCATCGTACGCAAGGGGGTCCCGGGGACACCGATCATGCTCGGCTTCCGCTTTTCCACAATCATCAACACGCGGGCCTCTTGTAGCGCGAGGCGCCCCGGGTTCCCTATCAACAAAAGCATCGGGCTCAATCGTCATACACCGGTCGTAACCAACCGTCCCCTCGCCCGCGCGTCCGTTGCCGCAAATGCTGCGCGCAGCGATAACCTCGGTCGCCCCTGCGCGAAACAGCCCCTCGATATCCGAAGGATCGAGCGTCTCTATCAGCACGACCACGCGGCTCACGCGGCCCTCGGCCGTCAGACGCGCGACGGTCTTTCGCACGTCTTCGGCATCGAACAGGGCTGCCGCGATAATCGCCGCCCCGCGACGCGACGGAAACGCCCGCGCCATGGACACCAGCCCATCCAGGTCGCCCACGCGAAGCACCTGCGCGCCCGCATCGCGGCCCTCGACTTCCCGCTGCAGCAATCCGTAATCACCGCACGCGCAGCATGCAAGCCAGATCACCTTCATCACTCGTCGCCTCCGCTCTTTTTGCCGCGCACCGTGGCGGGAATCGTCAAACTGACCGTCCCCTTGCCCGAAGCCCCCAGCAATTCCTTAACGTCTTCGGGGTCGGCCGCCAGCGTCACCCATTCGATCTTGCCTTCGCGCGTGGCACCGGCCACTTCGCTGGTATCGATCACACGCGCGCCGCACAGCCGATCGGTCACGCCGTCCTTTTGCACGTACACGTCCACGTAGCTGCCCACGCCCGTGGCGCCCCCGACCGAATGCTCGGCATCGACCGCTACTGAAACGGCAACCTTGCCTTTGGGCACCTCGAGCGTGTGGGTTTCGGCCTTGGTGTAGACATCACAAATCACGGCATTTTTAGGGATGCGCGAGGTCGTCACGTCGCCGCGCACCTGGCGCAGCTCGGTCGCCGCATCGCGCGGCAGCAGGCTCGCCAGCCATTCCTGGGTTATGACATTGGTCTCGTCGAGGGTCTCGCCCGCATCGATATCGCGCGCCGCGACGCACACCTCAACGCGATCGCCGCCGTACTTGGCCAGCGTCTCGGCCTGGGCCTGTTCGGCCTGCGAGCGAATCGATGACGCGTAGACCATGCAGAGCAGCGCTGCGAGCACGCCCGCGATCAGACTGATGGCGATGCGCTTGCTCTTGTTCACGGCCGCTCCTCTCAAGGTAGCACCGGGCAGATGCCCGTACCACCATTGTCCGAGCGGACAAGCAACAAAACGACGCGATCGCGATCTTGGTTTTGTGTGTCAAACCAAATGCCGACCAAAAGCCGACCGGCCCGTCAAGCTCGTGGCAAGGTTTTGGTCAGCACGTCAGTAAAACGCACGTTTAAAGACGCATCGGCAATAAAAAAGCCGCCTCCCGCACCATTGGGAGACGGCTGTCATAGCTACATTCAATTACAGATGGACGTCGGGATCGAGCATCTGAGCACTCACACGCATGGATGACGCCAGGTTTTGGAACGTCTCCAGGCGCAGGCTGTCGATCCGCCCGGCGTCCTCGGCCTCGCGAACGGCGCAGCCCGGCTCGTGGGTATGCGTGCAGTCGCCAAACCGGCACGCACGCGACGCCTCGACGATCTCGGGAAACGCACGCGCCAAGCCCCGCTCATGCCCCACGAGCGGCAAACTGCGCAGTCCCGGCGCGTCGGCAATAACGCCGGCATCACCCGGAAGCGCCACCATCACGCGCGCGACGGTGGTATGGCGGCCCTGGTCATCGCGCTCGCGTACTCCGCCGGTCGCCAACGTATCGTGACCCAGCAGCGCGTTGAGCAACGTCGACTTGCCGGCACCCGATTCACCCAGGATCATGGCGCAGCTCCCGGCGGGCACGCAGGCGCGCACCTCATCCAAACCACGGCCCTCGGCAGAGGATGTCACGATTACGCGCACGTCCGGACCCACCAAGCGGTGCACGCGGTCCAGATCGCGCTCGAGCTCATCTGGCTCGCAGCGGTCGGCCTTGGTGAGTACCACCACCGGCTCGGCATCGCAGTCGAGCGCCAACACCAGCGAGCGCGCCACGCGGTCGAGCAGCACCTCACCGGCGCCGAGCGCCTGCACGATCAGCACGCTATCCACGTTGGAGCAAAGCACCTGACGCTCGCCGCGAGCGCGTCCGCGCCAACGCTCAAAACTCGTGCGGCGCGGCAGCACGCACTCGATCACGCCCATGTCGTGCCCGGGAGCACGACGAACCGCCACGCGGTCGCCCACGGCGGGCAGCAAGACCTCGTCCTCGCCACGCGACTTGGCAAACCCCACGGCATGCTCGGCACGAAAGGTGTCGTCGGCAGTCGCCACCAGCGGAAACCCGCGATCCAGGCGCACCACGGCACCAAGTTGCATCTGCTCGGGCTCCTCGGCCTGGGCGCAAAAGTCGTCAAATGCCGCTTGCTGAGCATCATCGATCGGCAGGTCGTCGAACGCCGGAACATCCTGTAGCGCGTCGAGTCCCGGTACGCTTGCCAGCAGCTCCTCGGCAGACGCGGGAGCTTCGGTCGCAAGCTTCCGACGACGATCGCGCTTAGCCCGCGCCCCCGTCGTCTTTTTCTTCGCCTTAGCCTTAGCCTTGCCCACAAGCGCCTCCCAGCACCACAAATCACAACTGAGCAGGTATTTTACCCACAAAAAAGAGCCGGTCGAGCAAACGCTCGACCGGCTCACATACTTTCCCTCAGCCCTTTATCATCCGCACGGGAGAAAAGCCAACAAGGATACCGCAGGGCCCGCCCCGGAAGCCCTTTCTCCCGAACGATCCCGCAGCGCGAAGCGCGAGGACCAGTGAGGGAGAAAGGGCGTGGGGCGGGCCCGGACAGGTACGTTACTCTTTCTCCACAGCGCGCATGATCGCCTTGTAGATCTCCATCAGCGGAATAATCAGGAAGGCAAGGCCCAGGGCGGCAACAACGCCCTTGAGCTCAAGCGTCACGGGGCCAAAGAACATCTCGGCAAGCGTCGGCTGCACGGTAACGATCACCGTCAGCACCAGCGCCAACGCGGCAGAGGCCCACAGCCACTTGTTCTGCTTCTTCATGGTGAACAGCGACGCACGACGGCTGCGCATATTGAAGCAGTGGAAAATCTCGACCATGTTGAGCGTGATGAACGCCATCATCACGCCTTCCTCGTCCGCATTGCCGGCGATCATATCGGCGATGTGGATGTAGCCCATGTCAAAGTACACGCCCACAAAGAAGCTCGCCAGCACCAGCACGGTAATGATCAGGCCCTGGACCACGCAGTCCAAGCCCATATTGCCGGCAAAGACGCCGTCCTTGGCGTTGCGCGGCTTGCGCTTCATGATGTCGCCCTCGGCATCCTCCATGCCTAGCGCGAGCGCGGGGAAGCAGTCAGTGACCAAGTTCACCCACAGCAGCTGCACCGGCTGGAAGATGGTAAAGCCGATGAGCGTGGCGATAAACACCGAGAACACCTCGGCAAGGTTAGCCGAAAGCAGGAACTGGATGACCTTGCGGATGTTGTCGTAGATGCGGCGACCCTCTTCGCAAGCACCGATGATGGCTGTCTCTTATACACATCTGACGCTGCCGACGATCGCATAAGTGTAG
>UROM01000011.1 GCA_900549455.1 uncultured Collinsella sp.
ATCTACACTTATGCGATCGTCGGCAGCGTCAGATGTGTATAAGAGACAGCGGCACTGCCGCACAAGATGCAGCTCAAGCACTTTGTGAAGGTCGTCCGCCGCGAGGTCGAGCCCGTCGTGACCCCCGCCGACAACGTCAAGACGCTCACGCTGCTTAACGCCATCAAGGAGGCCGCCGAGACCGGCCAGCTCGTCGAGCTGTAATGCCTTAAGAGCGACCGCGGAAGAAACCCCATGCCGAGCCCCTCGGTCCGCCGTCAACAAGCCCCTCTTCTTTGCCCCGCGAGCAGCCTCCTGCCCGCGGGGCTTTTCTTTGCAGCCGCGGCGCGCGGGCGGGTGGTAGACTGGGTGGCTCATGCACCTGTAACGTACTCACAGACAGGAAGTTCCATGGACCTGATCGCCCAGCTCGCCCGCGAGCTCAACCTTAAGGCCGCCAACGTCGAGGCGGCCGTCAAGCTCATCGACGAGGGCAACACCATCCCATTTATCTCGCGCTACCGCAAGGAGGCCACGGGCGGCATGGACGACGTCGCCCTGCGCGCCCTCGACGAGCGTCTGTCCTACCTGCGCAATCTTGAGCAGCGTAAAGAGGACGTCATTCTGCTCATCGACGCCCAGGGCAAACTCACGCCCGAGCTCGAGCAGCAGATTCGCGAGGCCACACAGCTCCAGCGTGTCGAGGACCTCTACAAGCCTTACCGCAAAAAGCGCATGACCCGTGCGCAGAAGGCCCGCGAGGCCGGCCTGGAGCCGCTCGCCAATATGATCATCATGCAGGCATCGGCCAAGGGCAGCGCACTCGACGCCGCTGCGGCATACGTCAACGAACAGGCCGGCTTCGACACGCCCGAGAAGGCGCTCGCCGGCGCCGCCGACATCGTGGCCGAGACGGTGGCCGAGGACCCCGAGAACGTCGCCGACCTGCGCGCCTTTACGCAAAACACCGCCGACATCGTCGTCGAGGCAACCGATCCCGCCGAGAAGACCCCCTACGAGCCGTACTACAGCTATGATGAGCCGCTGCGCCGTATACCCAATCACCGCGTGCTGGCTATCGACCGCGGTGAGCGCGAGGGCAAGCTCCACGTGCGCGTGAACGTCGACGGCGCTGCTGTCACGGCACGCCTTGGCAGCCGTTGGCCCCGACGCCAGGGTGTCTTCGCCCCCATCTTCGATGCCGCCATCGCCGACGGCTACAAGCGCCTCATGGCCCCCTCGCTGGAGCGCGAGGCCCGCGCCAAGCTCACCGTCCGTGCGCAGACCGAGGCCATCAACGTCTTTGCCAAGAATCTCGAGGGCCTGCTCTCGGCACGCCCTGTGCGTGGCGCCCGCGTGCTCGCACTCGATCCGGGCTACCGTACCGGCTGCAAGGTCGCCGTCATGGACGAGACCGGCAAGCTACTCGACCACGGCGTGGTCTACCCCACCAAGCCGCGCCACGACGTCGCCGGTACCAAGCGCGAGCTCGCTCGCCTCGTCAAGAAGGACAGCGTCAACACCATCGTCATCGGCAACGGCACCGCCAGCCGCGAGACCGAGGAAGTCGTCTCGGAGTTCATTGCCGAGCAGGCGCCTGGGCTGCGCTACACCATCGTCAACGAGGCCGGCGCATCGGTGTACTCCGCTTCCGAGCTCGCCAGCCAGGAGTACCCGGACCTGGACGTCACCGTGCGTGGTGCCATGAGCCTGGGCCGCCGCCTGCAAGATCCGCTGGCAGAGCTCGTCAAGATTCCGCCCCAGTCCATCGGCGTTGGCCAGTACCAGCACGACCTTGACCAGGCCGAACTCTCGCGCACCCTGGGCCACGTGGTGGAGGACGTCGTCAACCGCGTGGGCGTCGACGTGAACACCGCGAGCGCAAGCCTGCTGGGATATGTATCGGGCATCACGCCGAGCGTGGCCAAGAATATCGTGGCCTACCGCGAGGAAAACGGCGCCTTTACCGATCGCCGCCAGCTCAAGAAGGTCCCCAAGCTGGGACCCAAGGCATACCTCAACGCCGCGGGTTTCCTGCGCATCAGCGGCGGCAAGAACCCGCTCGACGCGACAAGCGTCCACCCCGAGAGCTACGAGGTGGCCACGGCCGTCCTGGAGCGCGCAGGCGTTAAAGCCAGCGAGCTCAGCCGCGGCGGCGTGCCCGACATTGAGCGCCGTCTGGGCAGTATCTCGGCACTGGCAAGCGATCTGAACTGCGGCACCCTCACGCTCATCGACATTGTCAACGAGCTCAAGAAGCCCGGCCGCGACCCGCGCGACGACGCGCCCGAAGTGGTCTTTAGCCGCTCGGCACTTTCCATCGACGACCTGGAGCCCGGCATGGAACTCAAGGGCACGGTGCGCAACGTCGTCGACTTTGGCGCGTTCGTCGACGTGGGCGTGCACCAGGACGGCCTCGTACACATCTCCAAGCTGGCCAACCGCTTCGTCAAGCACCCGAGCGACGTGGTGCGCGTCGGCGATACGGTCAAGGTGTGGGTCGAGAAGGTCGATCGCGACCGCAAAAAGATCTCCCTCACCATGGTGCAGGGGAAGTAACAGCAAAGGACGAACCGCCGCTGCCCATCGTCGAACTTGCAAGTTTTTCTCATCCAATGGGAAAACTTGCAGATACCGCAACAAAACTTTCGCTTGCATATGGGTGTTGAACTGCTAAACACTTTACCTACGTTCATCAAGGCGTGAGCTGCGGGTTTTTATCTTCTCGGCGAACGGTTTTGCAGATTTACCATTTTTATATCGACGCCCCAGCGGCAAAACGTTTTTGCCGATCATTGCGGTTGATTCCGTTCACGGAACAGAAGCAGCGCCTTGCCGGCTCGTTTTCACAATCGCCCCAAAGTAAAAAGCGGTGACGCCTCATTTGAGACGTCACCGCTTCCGTGTAGGAGCCGGTTATCGGAGCTCCGCCCGATTAGGGCTTAACGTACGCCTGGATTACTCTTCCTCAACGTGATTGATCACAGCACCCTTGGTGTGGATGAAGTTGGGGACGAAGGCGACGACCAGAAGGACAGCGAGAATCGCGTAGACACCGGTGGTACCGAAGGCCTCGGCAGCGCGGCCGAGCGTAATACCAATGACGGAGAAATCGAAGTCGCCGAACGTAGTGTTCTTGAAGCCAAAGACGTCAAGAACGGGCAGGAGCAGAGCCGGGGCAAAGGTGATGAGCAGGCCGTTGACGAAAGCACCAAGAGCTGCGCCCTTGCGACCGCCGGTAGCATTGCCGTAGATGCCTGCGGTAGCACCGCAGAAGAAGTGGGGAACCATGCCCGGGATGATGAAGATGCCCAGGGTAGCGCCCACGATGAACATACCGACCACGCCACCGATGAAGGAAGCGACAAAGCCGAGGATGACGGCGGTGGGAGCATAGGGGAAGAAGACGGCGCAGTCGACGGCGGGGATGGCGCCGGGGATCAGCTTGTTGGAGATGCCCTGGAAAGCCGGGACCAGGTCGGCAAGGATCATACGAACGCCGTTGTAGACGATAGTGACACCGACGGCGAAGGACAGAGCACAGGTCAGGGCGTAGACGATTACATTGTCGCCGCCAGCGGTCTTGGTAACGACCGCAGGATCTGCGATGTAAGCGGCGAAAGCGGTAACCAGGTAGAAGAAGGCCATGGTGAGAGCCGTGGAGATGGTGGTGTCGCGCAGGAAGGAGAACTTCTCGGGAACCTCGATCTTCTCGGTGCTGTTCTCCTCGGCGTCCTTAGCAAAAAGCGTACCGACTGCAGCGGAGATGTAATAGGCGAGTGAACCGAAGTGGCCCATGGCGATTTCATCGCCATCGGTAACCTTCTCGGTGAAACGCTGACCAACGGCGGGAAGCATAGCGCTCACGAGGCCCAGGAACATGCCACCCACGATGACAAGCTGGACATCCTGGAAGCCAGATGCCTGCAGAACGGCAGACAGCAGGCAAGCCATGAACATGCTGTGATGGCCCGTCAGGAAGATGTACTTAAACTTGGTAAAGCGGGCAATGATAATGTTCACGACGTAGCCGAGAATCAGGATCATCATGGTCTGAACGCCGAGGACGCTCTGAGCCATCGAAACGACGACCTCGTTGTTGGGCACGACGCCGGTGATGTGGAAACCGGTCTCGATGAAGGTACCCAGCGGAGCAAGGTTCTCCTGGACAACAGCGGCGCCGGCAGACAGCATGATGTAACCCAGAATGGGCTTCAGGGTGCCCGTCATCACCTTGTGGGCAGGACGCTTAAGCGCGACAAGGCCCACAAAGGCAAATAGACCCATGATCCATGCTGGCTTGGTCAGAATCGATTGGATAAACTCAAGTATGGGAAGGATGGCTTGCATCTGCGCTTCCTTTCTCTCTAACGTGGGCGCGTTTCCCTCTTCCACAGGGAACCGCCCTTTTTTGTGCCGCTTTAGGCGTTAGCGGCGGCCGCCTTGATTGCCTCGAGGGCGTCTTCGCGGATCTTCTTCTTGTTCACATAGCTGCGAACGATCACAACGTTGCCGTGGAGCTCGGGAGCGAGTTCCTTAACGGTGATGAACAGATCCGGATTTGCGGAAGAAGCACCGTTCAGGTCCATAGACTCAACGTCGGCCTTGATGCCCTCCTCCTCGCAAAGCTCCTCGACTTTGCCAGCGAGCATCAGGCTAGACCCGATGCCGTTTCCGCATACGGTGATGATATGCATGGCAACCTTCCTCTCCTACACGTGACGGTTTTCCGTCTATCCAAAAGCGGCGACGCATCGCCGTGCCATTAAGGCCTAAAAGAATGAACGCATGGTCTCCAAAACCTGCTCGGGCGTATCGCATGCGCTGAGCTTGGCAACGCAGTCTTCGTCCTCGAACATCTGCGAAAGCTCCGCCAAGCAGCCAAGATGAGCCTTGGGGTCGGGTGCGCAAATACCCACGAGCACGTGAACCGGATCGAAATCCTCGTGTCCAAACGCAACGGCAGGGTCAAGCGTGACGATACAGATTCCCGCTTCACTCACATTGCCATCTGCCTGGGCGTGGGGCATGGCGATGCCCTCTTCCAAGACCATATAGGGGCCGAATTTGTGAACCGATGAAATCATGGCGTCAACATAGCTCTGGTCGCATTTGCCAGCGTCTACGAGCAACTTACCGCATGCCCTGATCGCTTCCTCCCAGTCGGAGGCCTCGACATGGCAGGCAACAAGCTCGGGTTTAAGAAGATCGGTCAGCATGCTCGTCCCCTACTCCTCGGGCAAGATATGAAAACCAAGCGCCTGAACGTCGCGGGCAAAGCCCTTGACCGTATCAAGCGAATACTCAAGCAAATCTTTCCCGAAATTCTTGCGCTTGGCAAGAATGGCATTGGGGACCGTAATGATCTGGCATCCAACGGACTCCGCCTGGAAGATATTGAGGACCTCGCGCGTAGACGCCCAGAGAACCTCGGCAGCAGGCTTAACGGCAGCCTTCTTTACGGACGCCGCCATGAGGGGCAGCGGATCGACGCCGGTATCGGCAATGCGACCGGCAAAGATAGACAGAATAGAGGGGGTCTCGGCAGAAACGGCATCGACGAACTCGTCGACCTGCTCGGGCGTGAAGATAGTGGTGACATTCACCTTGATGCCGTCGGCAGAAAGGCGCTTGACCAGCGCGGCAGTGGACTCGCCCTTGGTGTTGAGCGCCGGAATCTTAACATAGACGTTGTCTGCCCAGGTTGCAATCTCGCGAGCCTCGGCCTCCATACCCGCCTCGTCGTCGGCGAACACCTCAAAAGAGACCGACACATCGGTAATGTGCTCAAGAACCGTCTTGGCAAAAGCGCGGTAGTCAGTCACGCCACCGGCCTTCATAAGGGAAGGATTGGTCGTGAAGCCCTGAACGTTACCATTGTCATGCATGTCAAGCATGCCTTCGAGGTTAGCGCCGTCGGCAAACACCTTGATCGCCATGTTCGGTCCTTTCTCATCTAGCACTATTGCTATCGAAAGCCTTCTTCTTTGTTTCAAAAGCTTTTCGGTTTTCTTTTATAAACCATTTCAAAAGCTATCGAAAGCTCAATTGTCAACTTTCCGTGAGCGGTCGAATATCGGGTGTGAACGTACTTCTTTTGGGCGGCGCCTTCAGAATGAGACTCTTTATAGCCCGTCTACGTGCGAACTATCTGCTACGCATGCATTTAGGACATGCCATTCCGTTCATTCGATTCATTCGAATTTACCTTGTTCTTTTCATATCGATACGTTATATTTCGATTACGAAAGGCGCATCTTTTGCCTTTTGTTCAAAAGGAGCGGCATATGGCATCTACTTCAGACCTTTCACCGGCCGAGCGTCAGCGATTTATCATGAATTGGCTGGCCGAAAAGCCAAATATCTCGGTATCCGACATCGTTCGCCGTTTTTCGGTTTCGGAAGTCACCGCACGACACGACCTCGTCTCACTGGAATCCGAAGGCAAGCTGCGTCGCGTACGCGGCGGAGCGGTATCGCTTTCTCGCTCCAACGCAATCTCGTATCCCGAGGAGCGCATCAATGTCCAAGTCGAGGCCAAGGAGGCCATCGCCGCAACCGCAGCAACTCTTGTTGATGATGGCGATGTTCTGGTAATTGATATCGGCACCACAGGCTTTTACTTCGCTAAAGCCCTCATGGATAAGCATGAGATCACCATTATCACCGGCGATCTTGCAATCGCAAACTACGCCAGCTTCAATCTCCCCAATGCTTCGGTAGTGCTGCTGGGCGGCTCCGTGCGCAAGGGCCACCTCTATCTCGCGGGCGCACTAACGCTCGACTGCATGAGCAAACTACATGCCGACAAGGCGTTTGTCAGTGCCGACGGATTCCACCCCGACCACGGCTTTACCGTCGAGCACGACTTCTCGGCCATGATTAAGCATATGTACCTGACCAACTCAAACCAGGGCTATATGATGGTTGACCAGGGAAAGTTCAACAAGACCAGTTTTTATCAGTCCGCGCAAATCGATGACCTCGATGGCATCATCGTTGATGGAGACGACGAGGGCATCATGACGGCGGCGATCGAGAGCAGTCGCAGTCATCCCAAGCTCTATATTGCAAAATAGCTCAAATGGCCGGGTCGTCCCACTGCGGGCGACCCGGCCATTTATTAGATCAACCCAAAGTGGCGCATGGCGGTGACGGTGCCGTCGTGTGCGACATCGTCAGTCACGTAGTCGGCGACCGCTTTGACCTCGGACATGGCGTTGCCCATGGCGACAGCCGTCTCGACCGCAGCGAGCATGCCCAGGTCGTTGCCCGAATCGCCAAAGCCAAAGGTGCGCGCATTTCCCTCGCGGCCCAGATACGCCAGCGCTCGCGCCACGCCCACGCCCTTGTCGATGCCCTTGGGGCTCAGCTCGCGATTCTGACCACCGGTGTTGCAGGCCTCAAAATAGCGATCGATAAAGCCGTCATCGTTGGCTACGCGAGCCAAACTGGGCACATTGAGGCATACCTTGCCCACGCGCAGACTGCCGTCGACGCGCATTTCCTCGGCGCTGTGCACCACAGAAGTGCCGATCAGAGACGACTGCTCAACACCCGCGGGTTCCAAGGCAAAAGTAGCCACGTTGGTCTCGAAAAAGGCTTCAATCCCCGCCGCGGCCATACGGCGTGCAAGCTCCTCGACAACGTCCTCGTCAAAGCAGTCCTCGTGTACCACGCGGCCCTCTACCTCGAGCGTAGCTCCCGCCATGGCAACGATACCCGCAGGCTCCAAAGCACGCAGGCCATCGGCAATCAGCCACAAGGGACGACCCGTGCAGATAAATGCCCGGTGACCCGCATTGCGCAGGCGACCAAATGCATCGACAACGGCCTTCGACGGATGGATTGCATTGAAGTCCTTATCGGTCATATCGTCGGGATCGAACGACGTCAGCGTGCCGTCCACGTCAAAAAAGAGCACAGCGAGTTCGGGACACGCATCAATCATATGGGTTCCTTTCGAGGATAAGGGCAAACGAAGCATCCATCATATAATGGAGCGACGCAACCAGAGAGGTCACCCATGGAATTTTACGCAAGCTGCCCCGAGGGCTTTGAGTCCGCACTCGCCGATGAGCTTAAACGCCTCGGACTTTCGCATGTTCGCCGGCTGAAGGGCCGTGCTACGTTTGAGGGCGAGCTCGAAGAAGGCTACCGCGCCTGTCTGTGGTCGCGCCTGGCGAGCCGCGTGTTCGTGGTACTCGGGCGCTTTGAGGCGCAGGATGCCGATGAACTGTACGATAGCGTTTACGACATCGCCTGGGAGAGCATCGTCCGCCCCGGCGCCACCATCGCCATCACCGCCCGCGGCGTGACCGAGCAGCTGCGCAACACGCGCTTCTCGGCCCTGCGCGCCAAGGACGCGCTGTGCGACCGCCTGGCCGAGACCACGGGCCGTCGCGCCGACGTCGATGCCGCCGACCCCGATGTTCACCTACTGCTTTCGCTGCGCCAGCGCCGCGCGAGCATTAGCCTGGACCTTTCGGGCGACCCGCTGTTTAAGCGCCTGCCGCCCGCAGCAACCCGCGCC
This sequence comes from uncultured Collinsella sp., assembly GCA_900549455.1. GTDB lineage: Bacteria > Actinomycetota > Coriobacteriia > Coriobacteriales > Coriobacteriaceae > Collinsella. The sequence goes on from UROM01000011.1 coordinate 8,513, forward strand.
GGCGAGGGCGCGCACGTGCTGCGCCCCGACTACGCCGCCCTGGTGCTGGCGCAGATCAGCTGGACCGCACTGTGCGAGCGCGAGCTGACGGCCGACGAGTACGAGAACGAAGCCCTGCCTACGCTGATCGACGCCTCGTGCGCCGGCGGCGGTCTGCTGCTGGAAGCCGTGAACATTCTGACTGACCGCGCCCCGGGTTTTGCACGCGAGCACTGGGGTTTTGAGGGCTGGCAGCTGCATGATGCCGCCCTGTGGGAGCAGCTGCTTGCCGAGGCGCGCGAGCGCGAGGCGGCAGCGCACGAGCGGCAGGCGCGCATCGTGGCCGTAGACATCGACCCCGCCGCCCGCAAGACTGCCGAGCGCATGGTCAAGTGTGCCGGCTACAAGCGTTTTGTCGACTTTTGCGCCGCCAAGCCCGCCACCGTGCTGGACCATGCAGGCGCCGTCGCCGGTGCCGCCGTGGTCGCAGATACCACCGAGACCCCGCTTTCGCTCATGCACGACGCCATGACACTCATCGGCGAGCTGCGCCGCGCGCCCGAGCTTGCCGCCGCGCCGGTCGCCGCGCTCACCCGCGATGGACTTATGGCCCGCGCGCTCCATGCCGAGCCTGCGCGCTCCATCGCCGTCATGCCCAATAACGAGGAGGCGGCTCTTGAGGTTTGGCCCTCGCTCGACCACGCCGCCGCAGCGTTTGAGGCTGCGGCCAGCGCAAACACCGAGGCGCAGACCGCGGACGCCGAAAACGAAGCCGCCAACACCCCCATGCCCGAACCTGCTGCCACGCTCGACCTGGGCGACGGCAAGCCGCTGCCCGTGCTCATCCCGGAGTCCGAGCAGTTCGCCAACCGCCTGCGCAAGAATGCCCGTCTGCGCCGCAAGTGGGCCAAGCGCGAGGGCGTGAGCTGCTACCGCGTCTACGATGCCGACCTGCCCGATTACTCCGCCGCCATCGACCTGTACGAGGGTTGCCCGCAGACGCCGGGCCGCTGGCTCGTCATCGCCGAATACGCCGCGCCTAAGACCATCGACCCCGCGCTGGCCCAGGCCCGCATGCTCGACATCTTGGCCATCGCGCCGCGTATCCTGGATGTCCCGGCCGAGCACGTGCACGCCAAGGCCCGCATGCGTTCGCGCGGCGGCTCGCAGTACGGCAAGCAGGGCGCCGGCAAGGGCGCATCGGGCGAGCGCGCCAACATCGCGCGCCGTCGCCTGCCGCTCATCGAAGAGGGCGGACTCACCTTTGCCGTCAACTTTGACGACTACCTGGATGTGGGCATCTTCCTGGATCACCGCGTCACCCGCAACCTGGTACGCGAGCACGCCAAACAGGCACGCCGCTTCCTCAATCTGTTCGCCTACACCGGCACCGCCACCTGCTATGCGGCCGATGGCGGCGTCGAGGAAACTGTGACGGTCGACCTTTCCAACACCTACCTGGATTGGGCCGAGCGCAACATGCGACAGAACGGCTTTGTGGGGCCGCAGCATCACTTTGTGCGCGATGACGTGCTCGCCTGGATTCGCGACCAGCGCCAGACGCGCAACCGCTGGGACCTGATCTTTGTCGACCCGCCCACGTTCTCGAACTCGTCCAAGATGGGCCGCCGCACTTGGGATGTCCAACGCGACCATGTTGAGCTTTTGGCCGGCGTATCTCGCCTGCTCGCACAGGGCGGCCACGCCATCTTTAGCTGCAACCTACGCGGTTTCCGCCCCGAGACGCGCAAGCTCGCGCGCGCGGGCGTCGTGCTGGAGGACATTACGGCGCAGACCATCCCCGAGGATTTCGCGCGCAACCAGAGGGTGCATCATTGCTATATCGTGCGCCGCCTGCCCATCGAGGATGCCATGGCCGAGGTCGGCTTTAGCGCCGAGGAGATTGCCGAGCGAACCGAGGAGCTACGCAACCCCGAAGCCCGCAAGCCTCGTGCGGCAGTATCCGCGCACGCGCAGGCCGGCGACCAAGGGCCGCGCGGCGACGGCAAACCCTCCCCCGCCGGCAAGCTCAAAAAGAAGAAGTTCTACGCCAGCAAGCCCAAGGGCAAATAAACAAAGTTGCGGTGGAATACGGACTGTTTTGCCTGGAATTAGGCAATTTTAGACCGTATTTCACCGCAACTCATAGTGGGATGGCGGATGCCGGCCTATCCCTGGGTGACCAGGCGATAGCCGATGCCCACGTGCGTTTGGATATAGCGCGGATGCGCGGGGTCGGACTCGATCTTCTTGCGCAGCGTGCCCATAAAGACACGCAAGCTCGCCAGATCGCTCTTAGTTGCCGTGCCCCAAATCTCGTGCAGGATAAACTGGTGCGTCAGCACCTTGTCGGCGTTATGCGCCAGCAGGCACAGGAGTTTGTACTCGATCGGCGTCAGATGCAGCTCCTCGCCATCCATCGTGGCGATGCCGGCATCAAAATCGATATGCAGCTCACCGGTATCGAACGAGCCCTCGGAGGCAACGCCGCCCGTTTGCGCATACGAAAGGCGCCTGAGCGTCGTGCGAATGCGCGCGAGCAGTTCCTCGACCGAAAACGGCTTGGTCAGGTAGTCGTCAGCACCGGCATCGAGTGCGCGAATCTTGTCCGCGTCCTCGCTACGCGCCGAGACCACAATGATCGGCATGCCCGACCATGCGCGCACCGACTCCACCACCTTGACGCCGTCCATATCGGGCAGGCCCAGATCGAGCAGCACGATGCTCGGTGCCTGCGATGAGGCAGCGGCGATGGCGGCATGGGCGGTCTCCACAGCCATATGGCGCAAGCCGTGTGCCTCGAGCGCGGCAACGATAAGGTTGCGAACGGCGGGGTCGTCCTCAACGACCAAGATGAGCGGTTTTACAGCAGAGTTCGGCACAGCGCTACTCCTTATCAAACGAAACGTCGGCGGCGGGAAGCTCAATCGTAAAGACCGAGCCGTGCGGGTCCGCCGCGGCAACCTCTATGCTACCGCCATGCGCCAACGCAATGGAGCGGCAGAGCGAAAGACCCAGGCCAACGCTGCGGTGGCTGTCGGCAAGACCGTGGTTGGCGGTATAGAACGACTCAAAGATCCGCTTGCGGTCCTCGGGCGCAATGCCCGGGCCGTCATCGGCCACCGAGCACGCCACGCACCCATCGTCGACACTAATCGAGATCATGATATGCGAGCCTGCGGGCGTATAGGTGATGGCGTTGTTCACCAGATTGACCACCAGCTGCACCATCAAGCGCGCATCGACATTGACGAGCGCCGGCTCATCGCACGCCGCCACCTTAAGGTCGTGCTCGCGCACGGCAGGGTTCACGTGGCGCAGCGCCTCCTCGACGATATCGTCCATGAGCTCGAGCGTGGTCGACAGGCGCATACCGCCACCCTCGAGTTTGGTGATGGCGAGCAGATTCTCGACGGTGGCGTTGAGCCACAGCGCATCCGAGCGAATGGACAGGAGCATGCCGCGGCGCGTCTGGCTATCGAGCACGGCCGTGCCGGTCGAGCCCTGGTCGAGCAGCACGTCGGCATTGCCCGAAATACTGGTGAGCGGCGTGCGCAGGTCGTGCGAGATGGAGCGCAGCAGGTTGGCGCGCAGCTGCTCGTTTTTGGCGAGCACCGCCGCCTCCTCGCGGGCCTCCATGGCGCGGGCGCGATCGAGCGCCAGCTCGCCTTCGCTCACGATAGCATCGGCAAGTGTGCGCTCCTCGTGCGTCAGCACGTCGGGCTCGGCAACGATAGCCAGCACCCCCACCACCGAGGCGGGATCGCCCGTGCGCACCATAGTGTCGCCCGAACGCACAGTCAGGTATATGCCGTAGAACGCCGAGCCGCCATAGGTGGCATCGAGCGGCGTTCCCACATAGGCGGACGCCGAGAGCCGCGGCGGCATCTGCGGCGCCAGTTCGTGCACCGGTGCCGCATCGCCCACAGCTGTGTACGTCGCACGCGGCAGCAGGTCATCATCGTCGGCGTCGGCGCTGTACCACACGACCGGACAGCCCGAAAGACGCGCCAGCTGCGTTGCCATGGCATGGATAATTTGCTGCTGGTCGGCACACCGCTGCAGCATGCGGTTGGTCTCGAGCACCATATGCGTGCGGCGGTCGCTGGCGGCAGCCTGTGCCAAGGCGCGGCGCAGGGCCAACGCAATCGAGCTCGACACGAGCGAGACCACGAACATGATGAAGAACATGCCGGGATAGCCGCGGTCGATAAGCGACAGCGAGTAGCGCGGGTCGACAAACAAGAAGTTGTAGAGCGCCACGGCGGCAGCCGAGCTCAGCAAGCAATACAGGCGACTCCAGGTAAAGAATGCGCACAGCTGAACGGCGAACACATAGACGATCATGATGCTCGGCGCGAGACCCGGATGGTCGAGCAGCGCGCCCACAATCGTCGCCGCGACCAGCAGCCCCACCGATACGCAGGCGTCATACAGAGGAGTGCGGCGCGTCAGCGTTGTGCGCCGCCACCAAAAGTTATCGGCGATATCGCCGTCCGCACGAACGTCCATCAGCGTCCCGCCCCTCTCTCAAAAACAAAAACCACCACAAAGGGGACAGGCACCTTTGTGGTGGTTTCCCCTTGTGGTGGTTCCAAGTGTAAAGCCTTTGCAACCTGCGGTCGTTAGACAAACAGCACGTGCGCGAGCAGTGCGCACACGCACGCCGCGACAAGCACCGTCACCACGATCGAAATCACGCGGTCGGCCATGTCCATGTTGGCACGATTCGTAAAGAACCGATCTTCGGCGGCGTCGACGCGCGCCTCACGCGTCAGCTCGGCAGCAAAATCGCAACCGTCAAGCACCTTTGCATCCATGGTTTCCTCCCAGGACTCAATCCCCGTCAATACAAGCCCGCCCGTTCGCAGACAAACCTCGAGCGTCGACTACGGCCGCTCGTTGGGAGCCAGGCGCTGCATCTTGCTCACAGCCTTAAACTTGGTGAACAGCGGCACATACTCAAAGCTCACGTTGGAGTTCTCCAGGCCATACCAGCGCGCAGGCGTGCCGGCGGCGCGGCGGATGATGTACTTGAGCGTGATGGCCGTACGCTCGCTCGGCTCCACGTCGCTTTCGGGCGCCAGAAGCTTACGGATCATGACGAACTTGAACGTACCGATGTTGCCCGGATCCTTGTAGACCGAGTAGTCATGCGTCTGCGGCGGCAGCTCGCCGGTGGCAGCCAGGTCCTGAACAACCTGACGCAGGTAGGCATTGACGCGCTGGTTGATCTTGTAGCCCAGGTACAGATGCACGCGGAACACGTAGTCGGTGCCGAACGTCTCGACAGAATAGGCAAAGGTGTGCGGTTCGTCCATGGTCTCGACATTCACAAACCACCAGGCGTGGGCACGCTTGGGATGCTTGTCCAAGATCGAATAGACGATATCGCGGTCGATGTAGTCGGTATGGGTGTCCTTGGTCAGGTACACGATGTTGTCGCTCATGCGCTCGTAACGGTCGTCGTCGCGCAGACGCTTGAGCTGCGGCAGGTAGCTACGCAGCGGCAGCAGCGTAAACTGGCGCTGCTCGACCGCCGTGCCGTTGTACCAGCACACCATAATGCCCATGATGAGCGCAGCCATGAGGATGGTGAAGTAGCCGCCGTGGAAGAACTTGGTGAGCGAGCTCACAAAGAAGAAGCCTTCGAGCAAAAGGAAGAAGGCCGCGAAGATCCACGGAGCAACCTTGAGCTTGCGCTCCTCGTGCAGGTAGAAGAAGAGCAGCAGCGTGGTGCACATCATAGTCAGCGTAATGGCAAGGCCGTAGGCGGCTTCCATATGCGCCGAGTTCTGGAACAGCAGCACCACGATGACGCAGCCGACAAGCATGACGTTGTTGACCATGGGGATGTAGAGCTGGCCTTTGGTCTCGGCAGGGTAGAAGACCTGCATGTGCGGCATGAGGTCCAGACGGCTGGCCTCGGACACCAGCGAGAATGCACCGGTGATGAGCGCCTGCGAGGCAATGATGGCCGCGACGGTGGAAAGGCCTACGGCAAACGGGCGCAGGCCCGGGGCGAGCATCTGGTAGAACGGGTTGAGGTCGGCAATGCCCATGAGCTCGGGGTTGGCAGCGTTGTTCATAAGCCAAGCGCCCTGGCCCATATAGGAAAGCAGCAGGCAGCACTTAACGAACGGCCAGGTAGCGTAGATGTTGCCGCGACCGACGTGGCCCATGTCGGAGTAGAGCGCCTCGGCACCGGTGGTGGCGAGGAAGCAGCTGCCCAGAATCATGATGCCCGCGTGGTTGTTGGGGCTCAACAAAAAGGCGATGCCGCGCACCGGGTTGAGGCACAGCAGCACGGCGGGGTGCTGGAAGACAAAGAACAGACCCGTGCCACCCAGGAACAGGAACCACAGCGTCATAATGGGGCCAAAGGCATGACCGATCTTGGCCGTACCGATGCGCTGCACCAAGAAGAGCGCGATGATGATGGCGAGCGTAATGGCGACGACGCGGCCCTGATCATCACCGAGCACGGCATGGACCGCCGGGATGGTGCGCAGGCCCTCGATGGCCGTGGTAACGGTAACGGCCGGCGTCAGGATGCCGTCGGCGAGCAACGCGGCGCCACCCAGCATGGCGGGGATGATAAGCCACTTGCCACAGCGCTTGACCAGGCTGTACAGGGCAAAGATGCCGCCCTCACCATGGTTATCGGCGCGCAGCGAGATGAGCACATACTTGATGGTGGTCAGCAGCGTGACCGTCCACACGACAAGGGAGAGCGCGCCGAGCACGAACTCCTCCGTCACGCTTCCGATGCCGCCGTTGCCGGCAACGAGCGCCTTGGTTACATACATAGGGCTGGTGCCGATATCGCCGTACACCACGCCCAGCGTGACGAGCATCGCCGAGATGCTCACAGGAATCGCAGCGCGCGAGGCTGCCTCCTTGGCCTTTTGTTCCATAAGCCGGTTTCCTCCCAACTTTAATGTTCGAAGGGATTATAGGTAATCGGCCCATGTTTTAATGCACTGTTTTCCCAGCTAGATAAAGATTTATACAGTCTTTAGGCTACCGCGGCGATATGAAATGTGACAAAAGGACTGTCCCCTTGTCACATTCGTCATTTTCCGAGCCAGTTTTTGAACCACCATTCCATGGATCGGCTCATCTCGGCCATAAAGGGACTGGTGTGTTTGCGGGTGTAGATATCCACCACGCGCTCGCCCACCTCGCGGGCGTGCGGACGGAGCATCGCATCCATCTCGGCCACCTGCGCGTCCATGGTCGCGTCGTCCGCGCGGCGGTAGCGCTCCTCGTGCACCAGGTTCACCACGGGATGTGCAATGGCCGGGCGCTCCTTACGGGGCGTGCCGATGATGAGCATCGACAGCGGCATAGTATAGGGCGGCAGATCGAGCAGCTCGGCAACTTCCTCGGCATTCTCGACGATATCACCGATATAGCAGCTCCCCAGGCCCAGGGCCTCGGCGGCAACCACGGCGTTTTGCGCGGCGATCACGGCATCCTGAGCCGCGATGGCAAAGTCGCCCAGGCCCGGTGCACGACGGGGCGCCTTGCCCGTACGCTCTACAAACTCGGGCTCAAAGCAGCCCACATGCTCAAACAGATCGATCCACTTGGCATAGTCGACCACAAATATAAGTGCCCAGGGCGCCTTGGCGATCATGGGCTGGTGGTCGCACAGGTCGGCCAGACGGTCCAGCGTAGCCTGTTCGCGGATGCTCACGATGGAATACATCATCATGGCGCCTGCCGACGGCGCACGGCTCGCCGCGTGCAGAATCGCTGCCCGCTGCTCGTCGGTCACCGCCACGGGGCGACCGTCGTCATCGCGCGCGAAGGCACGCGTAGACGAGCGATGCTCCAAGATGTCCAGCACTGCATTGCCCGTAGTCTCGACCGGATAGCCGCCCGCGTCCATGCCAGCGCCCACGTCGCCCGCACTCGTCATACAAACCCGCTCGTTCATCGCCTCATCCTCGCTAATTCTTTAAGAAGCCTTTACGTTTCCGTGTAATTCCCATCCATTATCGCGCAGGTCGCCACTACATTGCGCCACACCGCCACACGTGCGCGTTAATATGGCTGGTTGTTGTGCGTAGCCACCAATTGCGGCGCATATCTTGGTAACAATCGGGTAAACCCCCGCTTTCGTAGGTTTTAGTTTGTGAGGAGTCTCAGCATGTTCGCTGCCGCCATCTCGCTCGTCGGTCTTGCGGCGACCGTCTACCTTGTTTTGCGCGAGGCCAAGGCCATTCGCGCTCAGTCGGGCACCGTTGCCAAAAGCGCTCTTGGGTGGAGCGTCGCCTTCGGCCTGTTCCAGCTCTTTTTGACCATTTGGGGCGCCATTGGCCTCGTCGCCCAAAACGAGCCGCTCGCCTTTGTGATGCTCATCCTGACCAATGCCATCCTCACCGGCTGCGCCTGGGCCAGTATCGCCCGCGACCGCATCGCCCCGCGCGTCTTTGCGTTCGCCTCGGCCGATGCGCCCGCCCCCACCGGCAAGCTCGCCCGCCTGCGCGGCGCCTTTGTGGGCAAACCGCTCGTCGCCGCCGTCCTGTGCCTGCTGCTCGCCGGCGTCTTTGCGCTGCTGGGCATGGAGGTCTCGTCCAACCACGACTTTACCTGGGTCTACCCCCTGTGCATCCTGCTCGAGTGGGCCATCATCACCACGCTCATGGTCGGCCTGTTCTTCCTGTTCCAGCGCCACGGTGCAGCTCCCGCGGTCCTGGCCTTTGCCCTCTTTGTCCTGGGCATTGCCGAGTTCTTCGTCATCACGTTTAAATCCATGCCCATCCAGCCGGGCGACCTTTCGGCCATCTCCACCGCCGCCGCGGTCGCCGGCACCGGCTACACCTTCTCCATCTCGCTGTTCTGCGTGCTGTCCATGGGCTTTACCGCCATCGCTATGCTGCTGTGCGAGTACGCCGGCCTGGTGGCACCGCACCGTCAGAAGGGCGCCGCCAACGCCAAGTGCATGCTGCTCACCAACCTGCTCGTCGCCGTGCTGTGCCTGGGCGGCGTGACCGCGCACGTCACGCTCATCGACTACTACAACACCCTCGGCATCACCGTCTACACCTGGCGTCCGCTCGAGAGCTACTGGCGCGAGGGCTACCTGCCCGCTTTCATTAGCGCAGCGCAGTCCATCAAGCCGCCCAAACCCGCCGACTACTCCGTCGACGATGCCAAGGCCACGCTCAAAAAGTACGCCAAGGCCTACGACAAGTCCGACGCAGCCAAGAGTGACGAGCGCACCGCCGCAAAGGAGCAGTTCGACAGCGAGAAACCCACGGTCATCGCCATCATGAACGAGACTTTCTCGGACCTGTCCATCTATCAGAACATGCGCGCCGGCTACGAGGGCCCGCAGTACTTTAAGAACCTGTCCAACTGCCTCAGCCGCGGCAAGCTCTACGTGAGCGCCTACGGCGGCGGTACCGCCAATACCGAGTTTGAGTTTATGACCGGCAACTCCATGGCCAACCTGGGCTCGGGCGTGTACCCCTACACCATCTACAACATGGAAACGACCGGTAATCTGGCAGAGCAGTTCAAATCGCTCGGCTATTCCACCACGGCCATGCACCCCAACCACGCGACCAACTGGAACCGCGAGAACGTCTACAAGGACTTTGGCTTCGACCAGTTCCTGTCCATCAACGACTTCCAGGGAGCCGACACCCTGCGCGGCATGGTGACCGACCAGGCTACCTACGACAAGATTCTTGAGCTGCTCGATCAGAACGCCGATCCGCAGTTTATCTTCGACGTGACCATGCAGAACCACTCGGGCTACGATACGGGTCTGCTGCCGGTCGACAAGCAGATGCACCTGAACATCGACACGACCGACCTGGACACCAAGACCGTCGAGGACGGCACGCTGTCCGATGTCGACGAGTATGTCTCGTGCATCGAGCAGTCCGACCAGGCGCTTCGCTACTTCCTCAACGCCTTGAGCAAGCTCGACCGCAAGGTAGTCGTGGTGTTCTGGGGCGACCACCAGCCGTTCTTCCCGTCCAAGTTCAATGACAAGTGGTTTACCGGCGAGGACGACGCTACGCATCAAGAGCGCCTGTGGCAGACCGACTACATCATCTGGGCCAACTACGACGTTGCCGGCTGCGACCAGACGAGCGAGGTCGACGACCTGTCCACCAACTACCTGTCCACGCAACTCATGCAGCTGATCGGCGCACCCCTCTCCGACTACCAGAAGGCGCACATGACGCTGCGCGAGTCGCTGCCTGCTATCAACTCCGTGGGCTACGAGGACGCCAGCCTGCGCTGGGCACTCTCCTCCAACGTCACCGGCGACGACGCCGCCGCAGCAGCCGCCACCAAGGCGCGCGAGGATTACGCCAAGATGCAATACTACGAGATGTTCCGCGACGGCAAGAACGTCTACACCGAGCACTTCCAGACCGAGGCCAACGAAACCGACCCCAACCTGGCGCCGGGAACAACCAAGATCAAGTAGCGACACGTCTTAACTGGTTCGTCTGCCCGGCGGCGCGGAACGTAAGGTTCCCTGCTCGGACAGTCCTGCTCGCACGGAGAGCACATTAAGTGCTCTCCGGCTCGTGCGGAACTCGCGATGAACCTTACGTTCCGCGTCGCCGGGCAGACGCCTCGGTGTTGAAGCGCGGCTTGTCATGGGGGCATCTGCTGAACATATATAAGTTGAAGGCCACGTCATGCGGCCTTGTTTGTATCCGGAAAGCGTGTCCCGGAATTCTTGTCTGGAATGGGATGCAGTTTCCGCTTGGGACCTGATTGGGAAAGTGTGTCCCACTATTCAGCTGGATTCCGGGATGTATTTTCCGGTTGAGGCTCGTTGGGAAAGTGCGTCCCACTTTGGGGGCTGATTCTGGGACGTGGTTTCCGGTTGGCTCTCATTGGGAAAGTTCATCCCATTTCTCGGCCTAATTATGGGACGCAGTTTCCCGTTGAGGACCCTTTGGGAAAGTGCGTCCCGGTCTGGGCGCTCAAACTGGGATGGATTTTCCGGATGAGGGCTTGACGGAAAATGTGTCCCGTTCCGGGCGCTAATTGTGGGATGCAGTTTCCGCTTGCGGAGTCTCCACTCAACAGAAAACCCGGGTGGCCTGTTTTTTGGCTACCCGGGTTTTTGGGTTGTCGATATGTTCGACTGGCTACTAGTGGGTCTTGCGGCGCTTGATCAGCATGATGAGGGCTATCACCACGAGCGTTGCTCCCGCTGCTGCTGCGGTGGCGACTAGGGCGAATGTTTGGTCGCCGGTGTTTGCGAGGTTCTTCGCTGTGGTCGTAGTCTCGACCTTGGTGTCGGTCTTAGCTCCGTTGTCGGACTTGGGCTTGTCCGGGTTCGTCGGGGTCTCAGGAGTCTCGGGGTCCTTTGAGCCTTCGGAATCGGTTGGGCCGGCGGTGTTTACCAGCGTATGGTCCAGGAACTTCTTGGCGCCCGCACTTGCCTGTGAGAACAGGCGGCGCGTGCGGATCGGGGTGGCGTTCACCGTTGTGAGCGCCGTCTCCTCGGCCTCGATATTCACGAGCGTCGTGCCGGTGTCGAGGCCCACCTCGTTGTATCCCACGTGGCAGTAATACTGCGCACCGTCATCGTCTGCGGTCAGGTCAATCTCGAGCTTTGAGGCCGTTCCAGCCGCGAGGTTGCCATCGGCACCCACGAGCTTAAACTCTGTCTCGCCGCGGCCCTTGCGGTACCACATATAGGTCGGTGCCAGCCCTGTTTCGCTATCGTCGGCACCGAGTTGCTTCACATGGCCAATCGCCGAGAGCGTCAGGTGGCTTCCCGCCGTGCGCTCAACCGAAGAGTCGTATCCAAGATCCGACCTCTCCGCTGTATCCGCCGCAGGTCCGCTCACGGTCATCGTCATGCCAACGGGCATGGTCTTGACCGTGATGATTGCCGAGCGAATACCCGTTTCGGTCGTGGATCCATTTTCAACAGCTGCGATAGCGAATCGATACTCCGTGTTGGGCTGCAACCCATCCCAGGTAAGCGAGGTCTGCGTGTTGCCGGCAATCTTCCAGCTGTTGACGACGGCGTCCGCCGCATTGCTCTGCAGCATGCCCACGCCGTAGCTAAAGCCACTCTTGTTTGCGAGCACGTCGTCCCAGCTAAACGCGACACTGGTCGAATCAACGGCGTTTGCCGTAAAGCCCGTCACGGCCGGTGCCTCGGGCATCTCGACATCCTTGACGTCATAGCCCACGATCCAGAACTGGTCGGTGTCCTTGGTGCCGAGTTTGTCGCCCGAGTCTGCCTCGAACTTGTCGACATCCACCGCGTTGACGCCCAGACGCCACACAAAACCGTACTTGCCCTGCGCGGCCTCGGGCAGGTTGTCGACGGTGCCGCCGTATTCGGTCGATTCACTCGAGGAGTTACCCGTAGTAAAGCCGGCGTTGGCACCAAAGCACAGGCCGCCAAACAACTCGTGCTTTGCGAGCTTCGCGCCCATGACAACGCTGCCGTTCAGCGTCAAGCCGAGCTCGAGCTCCTGCTCCTTGCCCTCCTCGACTTCGATGGTCTGCTCAATGCTCGCCCCCGACTGCGCGGCGGCGCCGTTAAACCCATCGTGCGTGTAGGCGCGCGTTACGCCAGGCTTGCCCAGGCCAAAGGAATCCCCAACGGGAGTCTCGCCGTTGAGCGTCGTTTGATAGGTTCCGGGTTCTCCCGACCGGTTGGTCAAAAAGTAGCTGAGCGGCGTCATATTGTGCTGTTTGGCAATGCGGTCATAGGCCTCGACATTAACGACCGAGGTCTGCGCGCCGAGCGACACGGGCGCCGCCATCACGCCCTTGCCACCAGTTTCCTCATTTTCGATCTCATACTCGTAATAGACCATCGGAATCGTGTAGAGCACGGCCTTGTCACCCTCGCCGGCATGCGACTCATAGCTTACGCTTGCGCTGACCGTGCGCTCGCTCCGGTAGTCATAGCATCCCTCGGCGGCAAAATCGACTGAAGCATTCATCGCGACCAGGGGCGGACCGGTCTGCACCTCGACGGCAACGCCCAACTCGGCGCCAATGGTATAGCCCTGGGATGTCCCCGTGCCCTTTTCCTCTCCGTATGACGTGCCGCCCAACACCAGATAGCCGTATGCCTGCTCCAGATCCTCAACATAGGGCGCATCCTGCAGCACGGCAAGCACGCGCGGGTTGGTATAGACCTTGTAGCGGTCCTTGTACGTGATCTTGACGCTGTCGTTGTCGACATCGGGCAGCGCGAGCGAGATAAATGTGCCGTAGGTAGTGCCGCGACGGTTGCTCTCGCTAATCACCTGCTCCTCGCCGCGGCGCACCTTTCCGTTCTCGTCGAGCGAAAAATGCGAGGCGGTCATCCAATAGTAGTCATCGTTCTTGCGCAGGTCCTCGTCGCGGTGCTTGCCCACCACGGCGATAAAGCTCTCGTTATAGCGGTCCGAACCCGAGACGCTGCCCGCCTTGACGTCGCTGATCCACACCTGCTCTATACCCTTGTGGTCATGCTTGTTGCTGCTGTTGTATTGCTGACCGCTCATGCTCATGGTTCCGACCATGGACCCCAAGCCCTGAGCCCCGCTCTGTGCCGTGTTGCAGGCAAAGTCGCGGAACACATCGCCGCCCACGAGCACCTCGTCGACCGCCAGCTGCTCGGACAGGCCGTCAAGATTGGCAGTGGCAAGGGCAATAGGCGCCAAGGTGCACGGATAGCGCTTATCCTGAGAGCTATCCTTCCATGCGCTGTTGGGCACATGCATCAGCCCATAGGAGGCGAGGAGCCCGTCTCTGTATTCCTTGCAATCGGAAAGCTTGAACTCGCCAGACTCCGAGTCAAAATACGCGTAGCGGTACAGCGCGCCGTACAGCCCCTTGCTGCCGTCAGAAGCGCCGTAATCAAAAGCGCTGCGTTGCCAGTCATAGCCCGCAAGAATAAGGCCCGTGACGGTTTCACCCGTCTTCTTTCCTTCTTCATCGTAGGCGGCAAACGTGCCGAACGTCGCATTCGCAGCGACCATGGTCTTGCCGTTCGCGGAGAGGGAGATTGCGCCCGCGTCGCCCAGAGCATCGACATGGACGAGCGCACCCTTGGATGCATCCCACGAAAACAGCTCGCAATGCGTCGACTTATCAATATTCTTCTTGCCGTAGGGTGCCGAGACCACGATGGCGAGGTCATCGCAAAAATCGCGATCGAGGTCGCCGGCCGCTAGCGAAACGACAGGAGCTGACTGAAGCTGCGTCCAGGAGTCGTTCCCGCCCTTGTTGTGCGTGGTGTAGTCCGCGGCGTTACCGGCATCGATCTTGACGACACTTTGCTTCCAGTTGCCGCCCTCCAAGTCATACATGTCGACTACAGCCTTGCGCACGCCGTTCTCGTCGACATAGCAGCCCGCGTAGACAAAAAGCTCGTCGACGCCGTCGCCATCGACATCGCCCGCCTCGACATCAAAGACGGCGTCGTGCTCTTGCAGGTAACCGGCATCCAGGTACTTAAAACGGCCTTCGTACATCATATTAGTGTTGACCGTCACCGGCAGGTGTGTGTCGAGAGTGCGCGTACGCCCGTTGCTAAACGAGTAGAGGACCAGCTCAACCTTTCCGGCGTATGACTTGCCGTCAATCGTCGTGGAGGAACTGTCGCCGTAGGCACGGAGCTCGGCAACGCGGCTCTTTTTGCCCGTGCTGGCGTCGCTGCAGAACTCAACACTCGTGGCGTGAATGCCCGAGAAACCGTTGTTGTCGTTGGCGAGTACTGTTGAGGACTCATTGTTGCTTAGGTACGACCAGGTGCCGCCACCGTAGTCGCTATGCTTGTAGAGATCGCTGTTCGTATCGAAGTTGTTGACGTTTTGCCAGAACTTTGCGGCGCCCCACACACTTCCATAGCCATCGGTGAGTTTGCTGCTGCCGCCAATGTCACCGCGCTCGACGTTCTCGAGCTTGTCGCGCAGAGTGTAGCGATTGCCATGGCTACCGTTAGCTGCCATATAGACCTCGCTGCGCGTGGCAAACGTCGTGGGGGTATCAGTGGAATAGGGGCCAACGGTATCGGCCGGAATGTCCTCGCTCGTGCCCAGACCCAGGGCTTGATAATCCTGCTCGGTCATATCGGTGATTGCGGGCGCGTCTGCCGCCTGGGCAACCTGGGGCGTGGCCGTGAAGCAGGCGACGCTCGTGGCGATCAACGCAGCAAGCGCCGCCGTCCCAACAAGCGGGATTTTCGACAGCCTACGGATACGGGGGTGTGGAACGTACATGAGGGACCTCGCTTTATTCGAGTGGAGTGGACTCATTTTTGCAAATGATACATCCGATGCCCGATATCACGTGTCTCATTTTCGCCAACGGCGTGTCTCATTTTTGAGAATCCGAGATGCCGCGGAAATCTTATCCCAGCTCAAAGGCCATTTCTGGGATGTATTTTCCGTCGAGTGCCTCATCGGGAAACTGCATCCCATTTCAAGCGTCGATTCTGGGACGCACTTTCCCCTTAGACCCTCAACCGGAAACCGCATCCCACTTTGAGCGCAAATTCCGGGATGCATTTTCCGCTTGAGCCTCATTGGGAAACGGCGTCCCACTTTGAGGGCTGATTGTGGGATGCATTTTCCGGTTTTGCTCTCATTGGGAAAATGCATCCCGTTTCTTGACCGAATAATGGGACGCAATTTCCCGTTGGAGCGCCTTTGGGAAAGTGTGTCCCACTTCGACCGCCCAGAGTGGGATGCACTTTCCGCAAAGCACCTCAACGGGAAACTACGTCCCATTCCAAAGGCAAATTCCGGGACGCATTTTTCGAAAGCCTGCCCATCCGGAAAGCCCGTCCACTTTGGACGCATCCGGGCACGGAACCATCGACCTATCAGGCCTCCCATCACAATAAAGAGGCGTCCTCCCGGACGGCGGGGCACGAAGTTCATCGCGAGTTCCGCACGCAAAGAAGGCCACTTAATGTGGCCTTCGTCTTGCGCAGGACTGTAGAGCAGGGAACTTCGTGCCCCGACGCCCGGGAGGATGTTTCATTTAGAAAGATGGACCGACCGCCGTCAGCGATGGGAGCTACTCCCCCAGCACGGCCTTTTTGGCGGCTGCAGCCATGTTGTCCAGATCATCCTTGGTGGGATGGTCCTTCGCGGCAACCCAGTTGTCGAGCAGCAACTTAGCGCGGGCGTTGTCGGGATCTTGCTCGAGCATGGCCTCGTAGCGCTGCTTGACCGCGGGGCCCATCTTGCCCTGGCACATCACCCAGCCCGCAAGCTCGGCATCCCCAGCCAAATTGGAAGTTACGCGGTCGATAATCTGCTGGTAATAGCTCTGATCAGCGCCAAAACCGCAGGTGCCAAACAGGAAGACGCGCTTGCCGTGCAAGGCGGAGAGCAACGCCGCGACCGAAGGCGCGCACGCGCCCTTGTCGCACCAAAAACCGACGAGCACCGTGTCGGCCGCGCAGGCGCCCTGCGCCTCGAGCGCAACCTGACCTGCATCCGCATCGTCGCTCAACGCCGCGGCATGGACAAACTCAACACCTGCAGCCTGCAGAGCGCGCTTGATCGCGCCCGAAACCATCCTGGTATTACCGCTCTTGCTGTTAACCACCAAAGAGCACGTCATAGTCACGTTGCCTCGTTTCCCCCAAAACTAAAGCCACTAATGCAATTTATTAGATGAATATCTTAGTACTTACGTGACAGATGTAAACCACCGTCTGTCGATTGATTAATTTGCCCCACGGGCTTCCTCACTGGGCGAACTGGCTGCGGTAGAGCTCGGCATAGAAGCCGTCTGCCGCCAGCAGCTCGTCGTGCGTGCCGCGCTCGATAATCTGGCCGTCGCGCATGACCAGAATGCAGTCGGCATTGCGGATCGTCGACAGACGGTGCGCCACCACAAAGCTTGTGCGGCCGGCCATAAGCTCGTCGAATGCCGCCTGCACCTGCAGCTCGGTGCGCGTATCGATACTCGAAGTCGCCTCGTCCAGCAGCAAGATAGCCGGATCGGTGAGCATAACGCGCGCGATGCACAGCAGCTGCTTTTGGCCCTGGCTAAACGTGCCGCCGTCCTCGCCGATCACCGTATCGTAGCCGCCTGGCAGCTGCACGATAAACTTATGCGCATGAGCGCGCTTGGCGGCCTCGACAATCTGCTCACGCGTAGCATCGGGACAACCGTAAGCGATGTTTTCGGCCACGGTACCCTCGAACAGCCACGTATCCTGCAGCACCATGCCAAAGGCACGGCGCAGGCTTGCGCGCGTGTAGTCACGCGAAGACCGGCCATCGACCATGATGCGGCCGGCATCGATATCGTAAAAACGCAGCAGCAGATTGATGAGCGTTGTCTTACCGCAGCCCGTGGGGCCGACCAGGGCAAAACGCATGCCGGGCTTGGCCTCGATGCAGATATCCTGCAGCAACTTGCGGTCGGGCACATAGCTAAAGTCCACGTGTTCAAAGGTCACCTCGCCACGCGGGACGGCAAGCTCCACGGCATCTGACGCATCGGGCTCCTGCTCGCGGGCGTCGAGCAGTGCAAACATGCGGCGCGCCGAGGCATACGCCGTCTGGATCTGCGTAATGACGTTGGTGACCTCGTTGAACGGCTTGGTGTACTGGTTGGCGTAGGACAGGAAAACCTGCACGCCTCCCACCGTGAGCGCCGCGGGCACGCCCGTGATCACGCCCACGCAGCCGATCACAGCGACCACGGCATAGATGATGTTGTTGATAAAGCGCGTGCCGGGGTTGGAGAGCGAACCCATAAACTGCGCGCGCTCGCCCGCGGTGTAGAGCTCGGCATTGAGGGCATCGAAGCGCTGTTGAGCGTGCGGGCCGTAGGCGAAGGCGTCTACGAGTTTTTGCTCGCCCACATATTCCTCGATATGACCGCCCAGCTGACCCTGAATGCGCTGCTGAGCGGTAAAGCTCTTGTTGGAGAGTTTGGCGATGGCGCCGGCCGCAAAGATGGAAAGCGGCGTGACGAGCACCACCACGAACGTCATGGTCAGGTTGATGGAGAGCATAAACGCGAGCGTGCCCACGATGGTGATGACGCCGGTAAAGAGCTGGGTGAAGCCCTGTAGCAAACCGTCGCCCACCTGGTCGACGTCGTTGACCACGCGGCTCATGAGGTCGCCGTGGGCGTGGCTGTCGATAAAGCTGAGCGGCATGCGGCTGAGCTTGTCGCTCGCCTCCACGCGCATGTCGCGCACCGTCTCGTAGGACAGACGGTTGACGCAGTAGCCCTGCAGCCACTGGAAGGCCGCGGCACCCACCACGACAATCGCGAGTTTGGTGACGAGCGGCAGCAGCGCGTCAAAGTCCACCTGTCCGGCGGCGACGATGAGGTCGATGCCCTCGCCGATAAGAATGGGCGTGTAGAGCTGCAAGATCACCGAGATGGCGGCGCTCACAAACGACGCCGTAAACGAAATGCGATGCGGGCGGACGTAGGCCAGCAGGCGGCGAGTTACCGCGCCCACGGGGTAGCGCTCGGGGTCGCCGGGCTGGCGCGGACCGTCGCCCAGGTCATTGAGGCTATCGTTGCCGGACACGTTGGCCGTCATCGTGGCGACCGAACCGGAAGAAGTATACGGATTCATCTAGTAACCCTCCTTTGCGCAGACGGATGCGGGGGCGCACGCGGCGCCTGGGACGGGCGCGGGACTTGGAGCGGGCGCGGGCGCCGCACTCCCCTGCTGGCCCTCGAGCTCCTCGCGGCGAAGCTGCGACTGGCAGATCTCTCGGTAGAGCTGGCAGGTCGTGTACAGTTCATCGTGCGTGCCCAGGCCCGCAACCGAACCGTGGTCGAGTACGCAGATCATGTCGGCGTCGCGCACGGTCGAGACGCGCTGGCTCACGATAACGGTCGTCAGCGGCAACCCGCCCTCGGCGGCACCGCGCATGCTTCGTTTGCGAATGGCATGGCGAAGCGCCGCATCGGTCTTAAAGTCGAGCGCCGAGGCGGAATCGTCCATGATCAATATCTGAGGCGAACCTACCAAGGCGCGCGCGATAGTCAGACGCTGACGTTGGCCACCGCTAAAGTTCTTGCCGCCCGCCTCGACCGGGGCATCTAAGCCCTGGGGCTTGTTGCGTACGAACTCGCTGGCCTGCGCCATATCGAGCGCCGCCCACAGCTCCTCATCGGTTGCCGACTCGTCGCGCCAGGTTAGGTTGCTGCGGATCGTGCCGCTCACGAGCGACGCGCGCTGCGGAACGGTCGCGACCACACGGCGCAGCTGGTCGAGCGGCCAGGTGTGCACGTCGGCGCCCATCACGCTCACGCGGCCGGTGCTCACATCGTACAGGCGCGGGATAAGCGAGACGAGCGTCGACTTACCGCTGCCCGTGCCGCCGATAATGCCGAGCGTTTTGCCCAGCGGCAGCTCCAGGGTCACGTCATTGACGGCGTTGGCGGCGCCCGCGCCAAAGGAGAAGCTCGCATGGCTCAAGCTCAGCGCGGGGACCGGAACAGCGCCACCCGCCAGTGCGCTCGGCTCGGGTAGCGCAACCGGCTGGTTGCCCTCGTCGGTGATGCTCGGCGCGCAATTGAGCACCTCGTTGATACGCGACGCACTGGCGCTCGCCTTGGTAAAGACCACAACCAGGTTGGCGACATACACGATGGAGGTCAGGGTCTGCGTCATGTAGTTGACGAACGCCATGACCTGGCCCTGCGTGAGCTCGCCCACGTTGACCTGGATGCCGCCCACCCACAGGATGGCGCACACGCCCAGGTTCATCACCAAAAACGTGACGGGGTTGAGGATCGACGAGAGCTTGCCCACCGCGATTGCGACATGCGCCTGGTCATCGGCCGCCTGGGCAAAACGCTCACGTTCGTGACCCTCGCGCACAAACGCCCGGACCACGCGGGCACCCGAAAGTCCCTCGCGGCAAATAAGCGCGATGCGATCGAGCTTTGCCTGCAGCTGCTTGTAGTACGGAATGCAGCGCGCCATGACAAACCAAAACACCAAGCCGATGGCGGGTGTGCAAATCAAAAAGATGATGCCGAGCTTAAGGTCGATGGCAAGGGCCGCGCACATAGAACCCACCGCCAAGAAGGGCCAGCGGATAAGCATGCGCACGCCCAGCGCCACAGCGAGCTGCACCTGGTTGACATCGTTGGTAATGCGCGTGATGAGCGACGGCGTGCCAAAGCGATCGAGTTCGACATAGCTCAGTTCGTTGATGTGCTGGTAGAGTGCACCGCGAATGTCGGTACCCATGCCCTGCGAAGTCAGCGCCGCCATCTTTTGGCAGACGAGCGTAAACGAGATGCCGATCACAGCCATGGCGCCAAGTACCATGCCGTAGTGGATAACGGCGTTCACGTCGTGCGAGCCAATGCCCTTATCGATCATCTGGGCAATCACCAGCGGCGTCAGCAGGTCAAAGATCACTTCGATCAGCTTGCACGCAGGACCAATCACCATATACCGGCGAAACTTACCACCAAAACGCCTGAGCAGCTCAATCATGTATAGGCGCTCCTTATCATCATCTCTCTTCAATCTGATTCATGATAGTACGGAGAGCCCTGGAGATATGAAATCAACTCGTCACAGAACAAGCCCCCGAAACAATCAGGAAACTAGGCACAGAGACAAAGCACCCGAACATGTTTTGGCAAAGCCAACGAGCAGCACTAGACAAGGGATTAATTGTTCAGATTAACGCGCCTCTACGGGCGCATTTTGGACGATGTGGTCCCGGTGCCGGCGGGCTGTTTGGTAGTCGAGCGATTCCGCAGGCAAAGCCGAGGACCAGCGAGACACCAAACAGCCCGCCGGCACCGGGACCACATCGCGGCACCAAAAAGCGCCCGTGCGCTCGATGGATTCGGATGCCCGACAGAGGCTCCTTATGGCTGCTTCCTTCCGGACCTGACCAGATTCGGAACATGTCGTCATCCGAACCCATCGAACGCGCTAGGCGCTTGGTATATCTTACCCGCTCCCGCCCTCCACGGCAAGGCAGCTAATTTAGGACGGGGCCAAAAGACCACTTTTGAGTTGCGGTGGAATAGTTCCTGTTTTTGCCGCCTGAGCCGCCAAACAGGAACTATTCCACCGCAACTTATAGGGAGTTGGATTTTAGAGGCGGGCGAGGTCGTAGGATCGGGCGGCGGCTTCACCGGCGCAGATGAGGTTGGTTGTGGCTTCCTGGGGGTCGAGCGCTTGGTCAAGGGGCATGGGCCTGCGACAGACCGGCAAAACTAAGTCGACACCCTGCCCATACACCGCATCCAGGTTGTCGGCACGACCGCCCACGACGGCAACAACCGGCTTGCCATATCGCTTCGCACGACGAGCCACGCCCACCGGTGCCTTGCCGGCAGCGGATTGCTCGTCCATATTGCCCTCGCCCGTTATGACCAGGTCGACATCGCGCACGCACTCGTCAAACCCAATCAGATCGAGCACCGTCTCCACGCCCGAACGCAGCTCCGCCCCGAGCGCCAGCAGCGCGGCACCCCTGTCTCTTATACACATCTCCGAGCCCACGAGACTCCTGAGCATCTCGTA
>UROM01000012.1 GCA_900549455.1 uncultured Collinsella sp.
GAGTCTCGTGGGCTCGGAGATGTGTATAAGAGACAGCGCCTCGCCCATCCCGACGACCCCGCCCGCATGCCCATTTCGGCGGCGCGGCGCAGCATCTACACCGCCATCTCCGCACTTCGCCATGCCGGATACGAAATTGAGTACAAGCGCGGCGTGGGGTATCGGCTCTTGACCCGTCCGCTCACCGACGAGGAAATCATCCGGCTCCACGGCATGGTCATGCGCAACCGCTCCACGCCCATCGCCATTCGAAAAAGCATGGCTCAGCACTTGGTCGCCATGGCGAGTGCCGACGTTCGCGGTTACCTCGATGCACCCGAGCCTGCTCCAAGTGCCGGCAGCAAATCCACCAAGGCCACGCGCACGCCCGTCAAGCGCATCGACACCTGCGAGCTCATCGAGCAGGCCATCGACCACGGAACCACGGTGAGCTTTGATATTTCGAGCGTCACGGCACGCGGCGAAACCGAGGTGGTGCGGATGACGGTCCGGCCCTTTGCCATCAGGCAACGCGATGGCGTCTCGTATCTGCTGGGAACGGTCTACGACACCCGAGGCGCCGACGACACCCTGCGCACCGTTGAGGTCAGCCGCATGAAAAACGTCAGCACGCGCTTGCTCGACGGCAAGAAACTCTTTGCTGCGCTAGACGAGGAGGACGCCTCCGCCGCATAAGAACCTCCGCCGTCCATTCAACTACCCGTACCGCCCATCCGGTTCTGTATTAAAAAACCCGCCAAGTTATTGTAAAAATGGACATCCGCGCTACTATAGTTCCACTTGCACTTTGTTTGAGTGCAGTGTTTCCAGCCATTTCTATACTGGGGGGTAACGATATGAAGGACATCACCATCAGCCGCAGGAGCCTTCTGGTCTCTGCTGGCCTGCTCGCGCTCGCTCCGCTCGCCGGATGCGGCGGCAACTCTGGTTCCGGCTCTGCTGCCGCCGGTTCCGACTACACCGTCGGCGTTCTGCAGCTCACCGAGCACTCCGCACTCGACGCCGCCAACGACGGCTTTGTCAAGGCTATCAAGAAGAGCGGTCTCAAGGTCAAGATTGATCAAAAGAACGCCCAGAACGACCAGTCCACGTGTAAGTCCATCGCCGACAAGTTCGTGGGCGATGGCGTCGATCTGATCTATGCCATCGCTACGCCCGCCGCGCAGGCCGCCGCTGGCGCCACCGCCGATATCCCCATCGTGGGCTGCGCCATCACCGACTACGCCGCCTCGGGCCTGGTCCAGGACAACGATAAGCCCGGCACCAACGTCACTGGCGCCTCCGACCTCACCCCGGTCGCCGAGCAGCTCGAGATGATGCAGAAGGTCCTGCCCGACGTAAAGAAGATCGGCCTGCTCTACTGCACCGCCGAGTCCAACTCCGACGTCCAGATCAAGGCCGCCAAGAAGGAACTCGACAAGCTGGGCCTGGACTACACCGATTACACCGTCTCGAGCTCCAACGAGATCCAGTCCGTCGTCGAATCTGCCGTGGGCAAGGTCGACGCGCTGTACTCCCCCACCGATAACACCATCGCCGCGGGCGCCTCGCAGGTGGGCCAGATCTGCAAGGAGAACAAGCTTCCCTACGTGACCGGCGAGGAGGGTATGTGCATGGCTGGCGGCCTGTTCACCCTCTCCATCAACTACGAGGATCTGGGCTACGCCGCGGGCGAGATGGCCGTCAAGATTTTGAAGGGCGAGGCCAAGCCCGAGGATATGCCGATCAAGCATCTCTCGAGCAAGGACCTGGTCGTCGTCAAGAACGACGAGATGGCCGAGGCTCTGGGCATCGATCTTTCCGCTCTGGACGAGTAACGCCATGCGCGGCAGCGCGTCTAGGGCACGCACTCGTGCCGTTGCCGTGTTATTCAATATGTGAGCCACAGGGGCGAACGCCAAAGACCGGCGTTCGCCCTGCTTGTTACGGATGAGACAAAACATCCGGCCGCAGCTCTTTTATGCATTGTTACCGCTATCATGGTGACTCACGTGTCCACCCTATCCTAGGAGGTATAAAGCATGCTTATTGCATTGCAGGGCGCCGTTTCGCAGGGCGTCCTCTGGGGCATTATGGTGCTTGGCGTGTTTATCACGTTCCGCCTGCTCGACATTCCCGATATGACCTGCGACGGCAGCTTTGCCCTCGGCGGCTGCGTCTGCGCCGTGCTCATCGTCAATAACAACGTCGATCCGTTGCTCGCCGTGCTGGCCGGTATGTGCGCCGGCGCCATCGCGGGCGCCGTCACGGGCATTTTGACCACCGTCTTTGAGATTCCCGCGATCCTCGCCGGAATCCTCACCCAGATCAGCCTGTGGTCCATCAACCTGCGCATCATGGGCAAATCCAATACGCCCATCCTTGCCAAGGGCACCATCTTCTCGTCTGTCAGCAACATGACGGGCCTGCCGCAGTCCACCGTCGCCATCATCCTGGGCATCTTGCTCGCTGTGGCTATCGTCGCCATCCTGTATTGGTTCTTTGGCACCGAGATCGGCTCGGCACTGCGCGCCACCGGCAACAACGAATACATGATCCGCGCTCTGGGCGTCAACACCAACTCCACCAAGATGATCGCCCTCGTGCTCTCCAACGCCCTCATTGGCCTTTCGGGCGCGCTCATCTGCCAGAGCCAGAAGTACGCCGACATTGGCATGGGCACCGGTGCCATCGTTATCGGTCTTGCCGCCATTGTTATCGGCGAGGTGCTCGGCCGCCTGCTGCCCGGCGGTCTCACGCAGTTTAGTGTCCGTCTTGCCTCCGCCGTTTTTGGCTCCGTAGTGTACTTCCTTATCCGCGCCATCGTGCTGCAGTTGGGCATGGACGCCAACGACATGAAGCTGCTCTCCGCCGTAATCGTCGCCGTGGCCCTGTGCGTGCCCGTGGTTTGGGAGCGCTATAAGCTCCGCAGCTCCTACACGAAGGGGGATGAGGCAGATGCTTAAGCTCTCACACGTCAAGAAGACCTTTAACAAGGGCACCGTCACCGAGAAGCGCGCTCTTACCGGCGTCGACCTTACCCTCAACGATGGCGACTTTGTAACCGTAATCGGCGGCAACGGCGCCGGCAAATCCACGCTGCTCAACATGATCGCCGGCGTATATCCGCTCGATTCGGGCGTTATCGAGCTCGACGGCACCGATATCTCGCGCCTGAGCGAGTCGCAGCGTGCCAAGTACCTGGGCCGCGTGTTCCAGGACCCCATGCGCGGCACCGCAGCCGACATGCAGATCGCCGAGAACCTGGCCCTCGCCAAGCGCCGCGGCCAGCGTCGCGGTCTTTCGTGGGGCGTCACCAAGGCCGAGAAGGACGAGTACGTTGAGCTGCTCAAGCGCCTGGACCTTGGTCTGGACACGCGCCTCAACGCCAAGGTCGGCCTGCTTTCGGGTGGCCAGCGCCAGGCACTCACCCTGCTCATGGCAACGCTCACCAAGCCGCGCCTGCTGCTGCTCGACGAGCACACCGCGGCCCTCGACCCCAAGACGGCCTCTAAGGTGCTCAATCTGACCGAGGAGATTGTCGACGAGAACCACCTGACCACGCTCATGGTCACGCACAACATGAACGACGCCATCCGTCTGGGCAATCGTCTGATCATGATGCACGAGGGCCACGTAATCTACGACGTGGCGGGCGATGAGAAGAAATCGCTCACCGTGGCCGACCTGCTGCAGAAGTTCGAGGAGGTCTCGGGCGGCGAGCTCGCCAACGACCGCATGCTGCTGAGTTAAACCTGCCAAAAAGGGATGTTAATTTTGGCAGGTTTTATCTGCACAAACGTCAAAACCGCCGTAAAGGGGCAGATACCTTTGCGGCGGTTTTCGCATATTATGTCGATAATCCAGCGTCAGCAGGGACCACTGGTTAAGAACTAAGGAAACTGCCATGAGAAGACCTCTTCCCCGTCTTGCTTGACCGCCGCACTCCTTACCGGCGTGCTCGCCGGCGCCCCAGCTTACGCCACCGCGACCGCCCTATCTCAAGTTATCGGCCCGTCCGATGTGATCGGACGGGCTTTTTGGTGGGTATCATGGTTGAATGATCATTAGGAGGTTTTCCCTACATGGAATTGTTTGAGCCGATTCTTCATTTTTTTGAGCAACGGTGGGTCCACAACATCATCTGGGCCGTCATCTTGGCGATAGGCACCGCCGTCGCCGCCAAGGTTGCATCCAAGACCCTGCACCATCTGCTTAACCGAGACGATAACCCGCTTCCGGCATCGAGTATCTTCATCAACATCGCGCGCGCCGTCATCTGGATGATCGGCGGCAGCTTTATCCTCGACAACTGTTTTGGCATTAACGCAAACGCGCTCGTCGCCGCTCTTGGCGTCGGCGGCATCGCCATCTCGCTGGGCTTTCAGGATACGCTGTCAAACCTTATCGGCGGCATGCAGGTGACCTTTATGGGCATTATCAAGCCCGGCGACAATATCGAGGTCGGCGGCGTGTCGGGCGTGGTCCAGGACATCACTTGGCGCCACACGACCATCGAAGATGCCTGCGGACAGACCATCATCGTCCCCAACTCCAACATCTCCAAAAACACGCTCGTGCATCTGATGCCCTTTGGGCGCGTGGCCGTCCCCGTCGCGGTGAAAGACCCCTCCAAATGGGCGTCGCTCGATGCACTAGCAGACGAGCTGACCAGCGCCACCAATGCCGCCGTGCTTCCCATCTCGGGCTTTGACAAGGAGCCCTATGTGCTCTTTAGCGAGATCGGCGACTTTGGCATTAAGGGCAAGATCATCTTTATCGTCAGCGACGACAGCACCACTTTCACGGCAGCCGACGCCTGCATCCGCGCCATCGCCCCCATCATCGCCTAAACCACCACAAAGGGGACAGGCACCTTTGTGGTGGTTTCGCATCGTGGTACCATGGTTCATATCGTTGTTTAAACGACTAAGGGAGTAGACACCATGGAAGAGGCCTATCGTCAAGCACGCAAGCGCGGCGAGCAAGGACGTCGACGCGCCATTAGTCAAAGCGAGCATCCGTACCTCACGGACCTCGATAACTTGGTCGCCCAGCTCCCCTTAGGTCAGCGAGAGAGCGTCGGCCTAAGGGACATTCCGCTCGAAATGGTCGTCGGTACGGTTACTAAGGGCCGTCAGTCCGCCTTTTCATGCAACTTTATGCCGTTGCTGCCGTTTAGCACCGAGTTCGCCCGCAAGTGGTCCAACCTCTACGACATCCAGGTGACCGAGGGCTATCGCGATCCCGTCATCGTCACCGAGTTCATGCATCGGTTTTACGTCCAAGAGGGCAACAAGCGCGTCAGTGTCCTCAAATTCCTGGACGCCCCGACGGTTTCGGCCAAGGTCACCCGTCTCTACCCCGGCACATGGGATTCCGTCGAAAGCCGCCTGTACGGTGAGTTCTGCGCGTTTTGGCGCGTCTGCCCCCTATACGAGATCGAGTTCTCACGCGAGGGAAGCTACGAGACGCTCGCCAAGATGCTCGGTCAGGACCTTATCGAAAAATGGCCGCAGAAAAAGGTCGACTACCTGCGCCACACCTTCTTACTCTTTAAGCGCGCCTACCTTCGCGCGGGCGGCGACCACCTGGACATTACGCCCGCCGACGCCATGCTCGTCTACCTCAATGTGTACAACCAGGACCGCCTGCTGGATACACCGACGGATATCGTCGTAAACCGCCTGTGCAAGATCTGGCGCGAGCTGGTCATTGCCGGCAAAAATAACGAGGACAAGGTAGATCTTGTCGAAGCACCGAGCGTCGACGAGGAGGAGTCGCCCGCCAAGTCCACCTCCGGCGTGCTCAGCTTCTTTATGGGCAAGACCGTCTATTCGGCGGCCAACCCCCTGCGCATCGCCTTTATCCATGAGTTCCCCTGTGCGACGTCGAGCTGGGACAGCCTGCACGACCAAGGGCGTCAGTATCTCGATGAGCACTTTGGCGGTATCGTGCGCACCGAGGCGTTCGAGGACTGCCATGATCCGGACGCGTTCTACGCCGCCGTGGAAACGGCTGTCAAACATGGAGCAAACGTCATCTTCTCGACCTCGCACCGCCTGATGGAATACACGCTCAGGGCTGCCGTTGAGTATCCCCGGGTTCGGTTCCTCAACTGCTCTATCGGTCTTCCCCATCAAAGCGTCCGTTCGTACTTTGGCAAGATGTACGAGGCCAAATTCCTCCTGGGCGCCCTTGCGGCCAGCATGGCGGATAACCACCGCATCGGTTACCACGCGTCGGTCTTCGCCTCGGGCGCACTCAGCGAGATCAACGCCTTTGCGATTGGCGCTTCGCTGCTCGACCCCCGCGCGCAAATTATCCTGACCTGGGGCGATGTGCCCGCCGGCGGTCTTGCTGAGGCCATGTGCCGCGAAGGCGTGAGCGTCATGACCGGCGCTGACATGTCAAAGTCGCTCGTAGACCCTACGGCCTACGGACTCCACCGCCTGGTCGATGGCAAGGTCGTCGGCATCGCCATGCCGGTATGGAACTGGGGCCGATACTATGAGCTCATCGTGCGCAGCCTGCTGCACGGCACTTGGGACGAGACCAGCGACGACAATCAGGTTCGCGCCGTCAACTACTGGTATGGCATGAGCTCGGGCGTCATCGACATTCGCTACGCTCCGGGCCTGCCCTATCAGACGCGCAAGCTTGTTCAGCTGCTCCGCAATGGCATCGTCGAGGGTTCCATCAATCCGTTTGGCGGTGAGCTCCATAGCCAAGACGGCGTGGTGCAGATCGAGGGCTTTCCCCCACTGCCGAGCACGCAAATCGTCGAGATGGACTGGTTGGCCGACAACGTGGTGGGCACCATTCCGCAGCCCAACGATGAGCCGAAGGTCCACGCCCTATGAAAATCCTTGCCATAGCCGATACCGAAGAACGATGCCTATGGGAGTGCTTTCGCAAGGAACGCTTTGAGGGTGTCGACCTGATTTTGTCCGCTGGCGATCTGGACCCGGATTATCTTGAGTTTTTGGTCACCGTCATCAACAAACCGCTCATCTACGTTCGCGGCAATCACGATGACCGCTACGCGCGCCATGCACCAGGCGGCTGTATCTGTGTCGAAGACTCCGTTTACGTGTATCGCGGCGTCCGCATTGCGGGGCTTGGCGGCTCCATGCGCTACCGAGATGGCGCCAACATGTACACCGAGCGCGAGATGGCCAAGCGCGTGCGCAAGCTGTCACGCAAAGTGAGGATGGTCGGCGGCTGCGACATCCTGCTGACCCATGCGCCCGCCGCCGGCATGGGCGATCTGGATGATCTGCCACATCGAGGATTTGAATGCTTTAACACAGCGCTCGAATCCTGGAATCCCGACTACATGGTGCACGGGCATGTGCACCAATGCTATGGTCGCGACTTTCAGCGTGAGCGTCAACATGCATGCGGGGCAATGATCATCAACGCCAGCGGATATACGCAGTTTGAGCTCGACCAGACGCGCTACCCCATCCGTGGCTGGCAGGCAGCCTGGCTCAACTCACAAACCATGCGCCGCGAGCTCAAGCGCCACGAGGCCATCGAGTCCTCAACCGCCAGAACACCCTGGTAACTGCCTCAAAGGGGTCACTGCCCCCTTTGAGGCAGTTTTGACGCGATAGCAAGAAACCCGGTCCTGCACGAGACAGAACCGGGTTTCTTTAGCAATGCTTGCTTTGCTCAGGCAGTAACTGTTAGTTACTCAGCCAGGAAGTCACGCTGGATAGCGGGATCGACCTTGACGCCAGGGCCCATGGTGGAAGACACGGAGATGGACTTGACGTACTTGCCCTTAGCAGAAGAGGGCTTGACGCGCAGGATCTCGGTGTACAGGGCGGCGTAGTTCTCGACGAGCTGCTTCTCGGAGAAGGACTTCTTGCCCAGGGGCACGTGGCAGATGCCGTAGCGGTCGGCGCGATACTCAACGCGGCCGGCCTTGAGCTCGGAGACCATCTTGGCGACGTCCATGGTCACGGTGCCGAGCTTGGGGTTCGGCATGAGGCCACGGGGACCAAGGATCTTACCGATGCGGCCAACCTTGGCCATCATGTTCGGCGTTGCGATAGCGGCGTCGAAGTTGATCTCGCCCTTCTGAATCTGGGCGACGAGCTCGTCGGAACCGATGATGTCGGCGCCGGCAGCCTCGGCCTCGCGAGCCTTCTCGCCCTCGGCGAAGACGGCAACACGAATGGTCTTGCCGGTGCCGTGGGGCAGGGAGATGGAACCACGAATGTTCTGGTCAGCCTTACGAGTATCGACGCCCAGACGGAAGTGGGCCTCGACGGTCTCGTCGAACTTGGCGGTGTCGAGCTCCTTGATGAGCTTGGCAGCCTGAAGGGGGGTGTAGAGCGTGGCGCGGTCGATCTTCTCGGCAGCGGCGTTATAGCTCTTACCATGCTTAGCCATGTGCATTACCTCCTGTGGTTAAACGGGCGTGAGCCCTCCCACATCGTATCGTGTGCCCTATTGCACACATTTAACGGGCGCCCCGGTTGGAGCACCCGTCATTACCTAAAGAAATCGCTACTCAGCGATGGTGACGCCCATGGAGCGGGCGGTACCGGCGATGATCTTCTTGGCGGCGTCAATGTCGTTGGCATTGAGGTCCGGCATCTTGATCTCGGCGATCTTGGTGAGCTGCTCCTGGGAGAGCTGACCGACCTTGTCGGCCTGGGGCTTAGCGGAACCAGACTTGAGGTTCAGCTCCTTCTTGATGAGGTGAGCCGCCGGCGGGGTCTTGGTGATGAAGGAGAAGGACTTGTCCTCGTAGACAGAAATCTCAACGGGGATGATGTCACCCTTCTTGTCCTGCGTCTCGGCGTTAAAGGCCTGGCAGAACTGCATGATGTTCACGCCAGCAGCGCCCAGGGCGGGGCCGACGGGAGGAGCGGGGTTAGCTGCACCAGCAGGAATCTGGAGCTTAATGACGTTGGCAACCTTCTTCTCAGCCATGGTCATTCCTTTCAAATCACGAGTGTGAAGTAGTACTTGCTATATCGTAAGCACGCACGTGTTAGAAGCACTCCTGAGATGAGCAGTCACAGAAGAAGCACGCTCGCGCGAACGGACGAAAACTTAAGCGATGACAGCGACCTGGTTAAAGTCGAGCTCTACCGGCGTCTCGCGGCCAAAGATCATCAGCGTGACCTTGAGCTTGCCTGCCTCGGTGTTAACCTCGGAGACCTTGCCATCAAAGTCGGTAAGCGGGCCATCGGTGACGCGGACGGACGTGCCGACCTCAATATCAACCGAGGTGCGCTTGGGCGAATCGCCCTTACCGGGACGACGAGTCATCTTATTGTACTCGTCGCGGGAAAGCGGAGCGGGCTTGCCGTTGCCGCCCAGGAAACCGGTGACGCCGGGCGTGTTGCGAACACACGTCCATGCATCGTCATCCATCTCCATGCGGACCAGGACATAACCCGGGAAGATCTTGGAATCCTTGGTCTCACGCTTGCCACCCTCTTTAATCTCGGTGACGCGCTCCATAGGAATCTCGATATCAAAGATACGGTCCTGCATGCCCATAGTCTCGATGCGATGCTCGAGATCGGACTTAACGCGGTTCTCGTATCCAGAGTAAGTGTGAACGACGTACCAACGCTTAGACATGGTTTAGCCCCTCAATCCAGAGAACAGAGCAAGAGCCTCGCCAAAGCCAGCATCGAGCAGAGCGATGACGACGCCGACAACGACCAGAGAAGCGCAAACAACGACCGAGTAGTTCACGAGCTCCTTCTTGTCGGGCCACGTGACGCGCTTCATCTCGGACTTCACCGAAGCGAAATACTTCTTGGTGCGGGCGAAGAAACCAGGCTTCTCGTTCTTCTTAGACTTCGCAGCCTTCTCGCTCTTCTTGGCAACGGCCTTCTTGGCCTCAACCTTGGAGTTGGCGGCAGCTTTGTTGGCAGGCGCCTGCTGCTGTGCCTTCTTCTTGTTCTTCTTGTTGGCCATTTGGGTTACCTCCGCGCAATGCGCTTATACATGAGTAAACCGTAAGCCCCCAAATGGGAGCTTACGGAATAATGACTGGCACGCCAGGAAGGACTCGAACCCTCAACACTCGGTTTTGGAGACCGATGCTCTACCAATTGAACTACTGGCGTATGTAACTAGAGACTAGCGAGTCTCTTTGTGCAGCGTGTGATGACGGCACCAGGGGCAATACTTCTTGATCTCCATACGATCAGGCATGTTCGCCTTGTTCTTGGTGGTCGTATAGTTGCGGCGCTTGCACTCAGTGCACGCAAGAGTAACTAGAGTACGCATGTATCCTGAACCTTTCATATCCGCCCCGTACGGGCACGAGATGGTACTTTATCAGCTCTATGTAAGTGCTGTCAATGAAAACCTCGAATCAATTGGTTCTCGCTGGATCCATTCATATTTGGAACACATCAATGAAGCCAGCGAGATCTAATCGATCCCTCACGCTCGGCTTAAGGGCGAGCGAAGCGTAATCGGCGGGGAATAAGTCCCGCGTAGAAAAGAACCCGGCACCCTATAAGTGCCGGGTTCTCTCTAAGTCAGCTATATCAAAGAGCTAATTTACTCAATAATCGTGGAGACGATGCCCGAACCGACGGTGTGGCCACCCTCGCGGATAGCAAAGCGCAGGCCCTCCTCCATGGCGATCGGGTGAATGAGGTCGCCCTCGATGGTGATGTGGTCACCAGGCATAGCCATCTCGGTGCCCTCGGGGAGCTTGACCGTACCGGTAACGTCGGTGGTACGGAAGTAGAACTGAGGACGATAACCATCGAAGAACGGGGTGTGACGGCCGCCCTCCTCCTTGGTCAGAACGTAGATCTCGCCGGTGAACTTGGTGTGCGGGGTAACCGAACCGGGCTTGCAGAGAACCTGGCCGCGCTCGATGTCCTCGCGCTTGATGCCGCGGAGCAGCAGACCGACGTTGTCGCCAGCCTCGCAGAAGTCCATGGACTTACGGAACATCTCGATACCGGTAACGACAGTGTTCTGGGTATCCTTGATGCCGACGATCTCGACGGGCTCGTTGAGCTTGAGCTCACCGCGCTCGACACGGCCGGTAGCAACGGTACCACGACCGGAGATGGTCATAACGTCCTCAACGGCCATCAGGAACGGGAGGTCGTTGTTACGAGCAGGCGTCGGGATGTACTCGTCGACGGCCTTCATGAGCTCGCGAATGGCGTCCATCCACTTGGCGTCACCCTCGAGAGCGCCCAGAGCAGAACCACGGATGACGGGGATGTCGTCGCCGGGGAAATCGTACTCGGAGAGGAGCTCACGGGTCTCCATCTCGACGAGGTCGATGAGCTCGTCATCGTCGACCATGTCGCACTTGTTCAGGAAGACGACGATGTAGGGAACGCCGACCTGACGGGCGAGCAGGATGTGCTCGCGGGTCTGAGCCATGGGGCCGTCGGTAGCAGCGATGACCAGGATAGCGCCGTCCATCTGAGCAGCACCGGAAATCATGTTCTTGACGTAGTCAGCGTGGCCCGGGCAGTCAACGTGAGCGTAGTGACGGGCAGCAGTCTCGTACTCAACGTGGGAGACGGAAATCGTGATGCCGCGCTCGCGCTCCTCGGGAGCCTTGTCGATGTTCTCGAACGCAGTGAAGTCAGCCTTGCAGCCCTCGGTCTCGGAGAGAACCTTGGTGATGGCGGCGGTCAGCGTGGTCTTGCCGTGGTCGACGTGACCAATGGTGCCGATGTTAACATGCGGCTTAGTGCGCTCAAACTTCTCTTTGGCCATAAAGCCCTCCTCTTAACAGGTCGTCCCCGGACGGGACTTTGCCTTTATACCATAGTGGCCTCTCAACATACTATTGAGAAGCCACCGTGTTACCTATGGTAGCGGTGACTGGATTCGAACCAGTGACGCCACGGGTATGAACCGTGTGCTCTAACCAACTGAGCTACACCGCCGGATGGAGCCTGCAACCAGACTTGAACTGGTGACCTCTTCGTTACCAACGAAGTGCTCTACCGACTGAGCTATACAGGCACTTGACGGGTGGGAGCTATAGGATTCGAACCTATGTAGGCAGAGCCAACGGGTTTACAGCCCGTCCCCATTAACCACTCGGGCAAACTCCCAATCGTTCAAGTATCCGCAGGTTCTTTGGTCTTTTGGACCGCCGCCCCCGCGAACGAAAAAGATAATACGATGCAACCTTGGGGGCTGTCAACGAAAACCTCTAGATACACGGTGCCGGGCGTATCTATATACCTTTGACCTGCTGTTTTGCTGAGTTTGGATATAGAGGACGGTGGATTTGCATGTAGCGGTGACATTTCCCGAGGGAACACTTTGGCATAGTGGAGTACATCTGCTGCACCGACCTTTGATAACGACCCTCTTGCACTATTACCTTGCACTATTACATAGGTCGCGATCGTGCTTCCACGGCACGTTCAAGCGTGGATAATCTCCCGCTTTTAGCGCGGCTCTAAGCCCAAAGTTGGAGATTATCCACTCTCATTCTCCAGACGGGAGAACTATAGAGCCGCTACTACTCGGGCCAGACCAAAGTAGACCCATAGAGCGGCTCCCCCTTGGTGCAGGAGTAGCGGCTCAAGTAACACGACGATAGCAAGTCGAAGAAATAGGTCATGGCGTATTTCGAATAAACGCCGAGTCGGTCAATTCCGTTTCCCGCATTGCCAAGACGATATACACGGTCAAAAGATCTCGATTTGTCATCGTTGCTAAACGCAGTAATTAGAATCTTCCTGCCCGAACGGCAATCAAGATACTCTCGCGCCTGTGACGCAAATAGCCCGGAGACCGATACGAGAATTATCAATGACTGCGAAGCGTCTCCCATGTTTTTCAATTCCGCGACGTTAGCCCCAGCAACTATGCGAACTATCTTGCCCGCATAAAACATTTCCTGCTGAAATCGTACGAGATTGGCGCTCACATTATTGGTGCACCAGATTTCAACGTTTTTATGGCCATCAATTTCGTCGGCAAGGTGCTTAATAGCGATATCGGACACGCCGCTTTCAACCTCAGCGAACATCTCGATCATGCGAACGTCGAGCTCTGCCCTGTACTCCTCGTAGCCAAATTCCTCCTCTCGATGGCTTAAGTCGCTTGGAAAGACTGATTGAGTAAATGATTCTTTCAAATCGCTAAGAGACTGGTAGCCCAATCGATTGCAGAAACGACGAACAGCGGAACGGGTCACGAATGCATCGCGGGTTATTGCGGCAACATTGATTTCGCTCGAACGCCTAATGTGAGCGATGAGATATCGAGCGATGGCGGCATCGTTTGACCCAAACTCGCTGTTGATGATGGAGCTAATGCGATTGAGCACATCGAAGTCATTGATATTCACGTGATCTCTCTTTCCGCTCTCCTCGATATTATGGTTCATTTATTGAATCAAACAGCTTTGGTCGTTCTCCTATGATTCAAATCAGTTGACGTCATCTTAATCGTAATTCCGTCACACGTATCCACCGTGTTGAATGATGGAAAGGGGATTCATGGGCAACGTGAACAACATGCCGTTTCTCTGGGGTTCCGCCACGGCGTCTTATCAGTGCGAGGGTGCCTGGAACGAAGACGGCAAAGGCCTCGGCGAGTGGGATTTCTTTAACCACACAAGCAATAAGAACATCAACCATGTTGACGGTGATGTATCTTGCGACTTCTACCATCGCTATGAAGAAGATATCCGCATGATGAAAGAAGGCGGACAAAACACCTATCGCTTCTCTCTTTCATGGAGTCGAATCATCCCCACGGGTATCGGCGAAGTGAATGAAAAGGGTATCGATTTTTATAATCGGGTCATTGATTGCTGCCTCGAAAATGGCATAGAGCCCAACGTTACGCTGTTCCATTACGATCTGCCATTCACGCTTGCTTGCAAAGGCGGATGGCTGAACAACGACATGGCAGAGTGGTTCTGCAAATACGCCAAGATTTGCTTTGAGCGCTTTGGAGACCGCGTCAAAATCTGGGCTACCGTTAACGAGCCGCATTTCTACAGCTACTGCGTAAACATGTTGGGCAACTATCCCCCCAATCGATCGCTCGACGTTCAGTCGTACATGCAGTTTCAGTACAACCTGATGCGCGCAAGCGCACTCGCAGTCCGAGCATATCGTCAAATGGGCTACGACGGCATCATCGGCGCCGTCCACGATGGCGGCGTTGTCGAACTCGACCCGGCAACCGAGCACCCCGATGACGTATTTCGATACGCAGACTTTTTCGCCAATCGCATGATTCTGGCACCAGCACTTCAGGGTCAACTGCCGCCAGAAATGGACGAAATCCTTGAAAAACTTGGCGTCTCGCTCTATCGATCCCCAAATGACGTAGAAGAATTCAGAGACGGTAAAGTCGATTTTATTGGACTCAACGTGTATTGCCGAGAGTATGTAACCGACTGGCACGGTGGAGAGCTTGCCGTTTCGGCGAACAATAAGGGCGGTTCGAGCAAAAAGGTCGAAGGAAAATGCATTGCACCCTTGTTTGAAAGCGCCCGCGACAGCAATGTTCCCCGCAATAAATGGGGCCGCGAAATACTCCCAAGTTGCATGTATTCAACCATCATGGATGTCCATGAGCGCTATGACGCGCCCCGCATCTTTATTACGGAAAACGGACATGGCGCCTATGAGCAACCAGACGCAGACGGAATGATCCACGATGATGACCGCATCGAGCTTCTGGGCCAGTTCATCGAGCACATGATGAGGGCTAAGCGCGACGGCGCACGCGTTGAGGGCTACTACCTTTGGTCGACGATGGATCTGTATAGCTGGATCAACGGCTACGAAAAACGATACGGACTTGTCCATATCGACTTCGAGAACAATCTGGAGCGCACCCCCAAAAAGAGCTGGTATTGGTACCGAGACCTTATCTCGAAGTATCAGGAGCAGGAAGGTTAGGAGAAAGAGATGAAATATCAGGCAATGTCCGAAACAGTCCTAAAGGCTGTTGGCGGCAAAGAGAACATTACATCGGTAACTCATTGTGCGACGCGCCTTCGCATCGACGCACGAGACACCTCGATCATCGATCTCCAGCTCGCCAAATCGGCCGACCAGGCGCTCGGGGCAGTAGTCAGCGGTGGCCAGCTTCAGGTGATCATCGGCCCCAACGTCACCGAGGCTTACAACGACTTCCTCGACTTTGCGGGAATCGAAGTCGGCGGAGGCGCGGTTGCCGACGATGCCCAAACCGCCAAGGATCTTGCAGAGGGTATCAAAAGCGGCAACACTGCCATGAGCCTAGTTGAGAAATTCGGAAATGTCTCCGCACAGGTATTCATGCCCATCGTCCCGGCGCTCATCGTTGGCGGACTCATTCTTTCGATCAAGAATCTCCTGGTCAATTATTGTGGATTGAGCACCGATAGCGGAACCGCCCAGGTTCTGCTGGCGATCTTCAGCGCCTCATTTAGCTTCCTGCCCGTTTACCTCGGCTATCAGCTCGCCGCCGTCATGAAGATGCAGCCTATCATGGGCGCACTGCTGGGCGCAATCATGATTAGCTCGTCTATTAGCGGTGCTGAGGGTCTCGACTTTCTTGGCATCCCCATCCCGACGAATGACTACTCGAGCACGGTGGTGCCAATCGTACTGGGCGTTGTGTTCATGTACTTTGTTGATCGCGGTCTTCAGAAAATCATCCCCGACATTACCAAACTGTTCTTGAAGCCGCTGCTCACCATGTTCATCGTCGTGCCTGTTGAGCTGATTATCCTCGGCCCCGCCGGCAGCATGATGGGCTACGCGCTGAGTGATGCCGCCACGTGGCTCATGGATAACGTGGCATTTATCGCTACTCCAATCCTTGCAGCCCTTAACCCCTATTTTGTCATGCTCGGTCTTGATAAGGCCTACATCGCGATCGAAGTTACGAGCTTGGCGCAGCTCGGCTGGGCGCCCATCATCTTTGGCTTCATCTCAAACCTCTGCATTGGCGGCACGAGTCTCGCCTTGGCAACTGCAATGAAAGGCAACAAGGAGAAGAGAGGTATGGTCACCACGGTTGCCGTCACCGCACTTTGCGGCGTAACTGAGCCCGCATTTTACGGCTGCCTCATCGAGCGTCCCCGCCTGCTTGTCGGCACGGCAATCGGCGCCCTCTGCGCGGGACTCCCTGCAGGTATCTTCGTCCTGAAGGAGTATGTTGCGGGAGCATGCCCCGGTCTTCTTTCTGCGCTGATCTTTATCGCTCCCGATGGATCCATGGGCAACTTCGTACTGGCGTGCGTTGTCGCCGTCATCGCCATCGTCGTCTCGTTCATCGCTGCACGCGTGATTATCAAGAAGAATCCCAACTATATTGAGTAAATGCCCGCTGTTTGCATTGGGGACATCCTCGGCAGACCGTTAGCAAGAACCCAAGAAGTCCCTTAGGGGCTCGATTAATCCATTCGGATTCCTGAGGCACAAACGACCCCGATTCCACAATGAAATCGGGGTCGTTGTTTCTGAAGCCTTCGATAGACAATCGGTGTTTACCTTAGCTCCCTATCCAAGTTAATTATCCACGCTCGTTCTCCGGCCGGCAGATTTTCTTCTCTCGCGTGTCCAGAAATCCACGCTCGAGCAGGACGTCCAGGTCCGCACCCGCCCTTGTCTCGATCTGTAACAGCAAGAGGCCTATTCCGCTTCTACATGTTACAGATCAAGATATTCCTGAAACACCCTAAGTTTTATCTCAATCTGTAACAGTTAGATGCCAAATATCGGTCTTGGTGTTACAGATTTAGACAAACTGGAGGACGAGACAAACCAAAAACGGAATGGGCGCTAACCCGATGGCGCACCACCTAAATAGAAACGGGCCCTGTCCCACAAGGGAACAGAGCCCGAAACTCTCATGGAGCCAGTGACAGGAATCGAACCTGCAACCCACTGATTACAAATCAGTTGCGCTACCGTTGCGCCACACTGGCACACTTGGCACTTTCGCGCGAAGCCAGATAAGAATAAAGGAATTGCGGACGAGGCGCAACAGACCCTTTGACCGACCACATCTTAAAACTATTCGTCAGAACGAATAGTTTTAATTACAATGGAATAGATAAAACTATTCGTTCTGGCGAAGGGTTTCGCGATGTTGACCACGAAGGAAGCTGCAGAGCTACTCGACATCACCCCGCGCAGGGTGCAAGAGCTCATAAAAAACGGAGCACTTGAGGCACGCAAGGCTTCTGGTGTATGGCTCATCGACAAAGACAGCGTCAACGCACGACTCCGCTCCGTGACCAAAGCGGGGGGACGCCCCCGTCGAGGCCATGGAAAAAGCGAGATTACGTTTACCCTCATGAACCGCACGCACGAAGTCGCCCAGCTGGTCTACAGCACATCGCGAAAAGACTTTACCCACATCGGTGCCGACATCGATTACACCCACGCCCCTATTGGAATACTTGGCCCCAATAGTCCCGTGTCGCTCGACTCTTTCCGCATTTGGTGGCGAGGCCGCGGTATCCCGCTCGCGCGCATAGGACTTGCATCCCTGTTGGCAGAAGCCGCAGTCGATGTTCCCGATGAACTCGTACAGCGAAATCTTGGCCTCTCCTTATCCGACCAGTATTGGATTAGGCCCCAAGACTCCGGTCTCGCGTGGGAAGATATCAATTTCTTCAATAATGCTTTTGACGACGTCTCGCTAACCATTGCACCCTTCGCCCCGGAGGGTAAGGCAGCTGCCGCAAAGCCTGACAACACCTCGGACGGCAATCTTCAAAAGTACTGGACATGCGAGGGTGACCGTCGAATCCTCCACAAGGCAGGTGCACATCTAAACCAGGAACCTTATAACGAGCTGGTGGCGACTGCACTTCACCGTCGCATCCTAAACGGTTGCGATTATGTACCCTATTCGCTCGAAGGCGCGGGTACTTCCGCCTTGAGCACATGCAATGTCTTCTTAACTGACGAAGAAGAATATGTCCCTGCGTTCTATGTAAACCAGCATGCAAATGCAGACGAGCGACTAACCGATTACGAACGGTATGTAGCAAACAGCGAGGAGCTTGGAGCGACAGATATAAAAGACGCCCTTGACCGCATGATCGTATGCGATGACATCATTGCCAACTACGACCGTCATTGGCGCAACTTCGGCCTCGTGCGAAACGTCAACTCACTGGCCTGCAGACCAGCCCCCATCTTCGATTCGGGCTCATCACTCTGGTGCAACATATCACTAGAGGAGCTTAGGGCGGGAGAGCACAGTTTTACCAGCGCACAATTTCATTCAAGTCCCGCCAAACAAATGTTGCTCGTCGAGGACATGGGCTGGTTTGACGGCGACAAACTCGAGGGCTTTGTCGACGAGGCGATCGAGATTCTGTCTAAAAACGATGCCCTAGCAGCGAGACTGCCTTATCTAAAAGAGGCGCTAACGTGGCGCCTCGAAAGAATAATCGACATCGCTGAATGGAGTTAGCGAGGCAGCATTGCCCCGCCAACTTCCCTACCTCCCGCGAAGGGCCTTGAGCTTGGCCAGGGCATCGGGGCTCAGGCGGCTGCCCAGGGTCATCTTGATCTGCGGGGCTTCCTCGGCCTCGTGAACGTCGTTATCGATCTGTTTGATCTCGTCCACCAGCATGCGGCTCGAGATGCGCGTGACGCCCTTGCCCATGACGACGGCCTGGATTGTGCCGTCACTCGATACCACGGAGCACGCGCGGCCCTCCTCGCGTGCCTCGATGCAGAGCTTCTGCACCACGGTATCGGCAGAGACGCCCGTCGGCGAAAACTCGATGCGCACGCCGCGGGCCGGCAGGTTGGGGCGCTCGCTGGAGATATTGCCCGCGCCGTCGAACACGATCACGGCCTCGTAGCGGCCCTGGGCAAACGCCGCAACATCGTTGATGAGTGCGGTGCGCGCCATATCGTGGACGTCGCTGGAATACGGATCGTCGGAATGGTCGTAGACGAGCTTTTCGTAGCGCGGCGTGCAGTGGATCACGTTGTAGCCGTCGACCACCAGCAGCTCGGGCTTATTGGAATGCACCGTCGAGACTGGGTCGGCGATAGCCTGTGCAAACGCATTGCCGCCCACGCCATAGGTCGCGGCCGAAACAATCGGCTTGGCCGAGCCTTCGCCAAAGCGCTTGGCCTTGGACTTGGCACGGTTCTTCTTGGACATGCGTTACTCCTCCCCCATGAGCTCGCCGGCGTTGCGGCGCAGCCACTCAAAGCATAGCGCCGTCGTTGCCTGGGCAACATTGAGGCTCTCGGTCATGCCGCGCTGGGGAAGCTTGGTCAAAAAGTCGCATTTCTCGAGCACCAGGCGCGAGATGCCGTCGCCCTCAGAGCCCATGACGAGCGCAACGCGGCCCTCGAAGGGGGCGTCCCAGCAGCTGCCCTCGGCGTGCTCGGAGGCACCGCCCACCCAAAAGCCAGCGGCCTTGAGGTCATCGAGCGCACGGGCGATATTGGGAACCTGCGCGATGGGCAAATGCATGACGGCGCCGGCTGACGTCTTGTAGCTGCCCACGGTTACGCCAGCGGCACGCTTGTTGGCGATGATAACGCCCGCGGCGCCCACGACCTCGGCGGAGCGCACGATGGCGCCGAAGTTACCGTCGTCGGTCACGTGGTCGAGCACCACGACAAGCGCCGGACCGTCGCCCGCACGGTCGAGGATATCGGCGACATCGGCATAGGGGAAGTTGCCTACCTCGAGTGCGATGCCCTGGTGAGCGCCATGGCTCGACAGCGCATCGAGCTGTGCACGCGGCACGTACTTAATGCGGACACCCGCGGCATTGAGGTCATCGACCAGGCGCGACAGGGCGGCATCGCGCTCCCCGCCCTCGGCGATGAGCGCGCACTTGATGGGAAAACCGGTGCGTAGCGCCTCGGCGGCAGCACGACGGCCTTCGATAAACTCGCCCTTGGGGGCCTGAACAGCGTCGCGGTTGCGATCGCGCTGCGGACGAGCGGCCTGGGCACGATCGCGCTGGCCCTTAGGAGCGGCAGCGCGATCATTGCGGCGAATCGGACGCGAGCTAGAAGCAGCCTGCTTGCCGCCACGAGGCGCACGCTTGCGATTGTCGGCCATAAAGCGACCTCCTAAATACAACTATCAATCGAAACAAAATAAACGACCGCCCATGAATATTAATTCGGGCGGTCGGTACGGGTTTTCCAAGTGCCCGAGATTGCCGTGAAAGAGGAGCGACGCGTACTTGAGTACGCGAGCGACGGTTTGAACGGCAAGGTCGGGTGCTTGGGAAACCCGCAGGGATTAGAGAGATTTGATACGGGTACCGGCGGCAGTATCCTCGATCGTGAGGCCCAGGTCCTTGAGCTGATCGCGGATGGCATCTGCCAGATCCCAGTTCTTGGCGGCACGAGCCTCGGCGCGGGCCTCGAGAATCTTGGCAGCGGCCTCGTCCACGTCGTCGCCCGTGTAGGCAACCAGGCCGGCGGCAACGCCGAGCAGACCCAGCGGCAGCTCGACCTTGGGCTCGGGAAGCTCGACGCCAAGCGTATCGAGCAGCTCGGCCAGCGTATCGGCGGCAGCCAGGGCTGCGGCCTTGTCGGCAGCATCGCCCGCCTGCTCCAGATACTGGTTGCACTCGGTGACAAAGCCAAAGACGGCACCCATGGCACCGGCGGTGTTAAAGTCGTCGTCCATGCACTCCTTGAAGGCGGCACGGGTCTCGGCGGCCTTGGCGGCAAACGCCTCGACGACAGCCTCATCGGCGTCGGCCGTCGCATGGTTCGCGGCCCAGCGCAGGTTCTCGACCGTGCCGGCGATACGCGTGAGCGAGTTCTCGGCACCCTCCAAGCGCTCCCAAGAGAAGTCGAGCGGCGAGCGATAGCTCGTCTGCAGCATCAGCAGGCGCAGGGCGGCAGCGGAGTGCTGCTCGAGGACCTCGGCCAGCGTAAAGAAGTTGCCGAGCGACTTGGACATCTTCTCGCCGTCTACCAGCAGCATGCCCGTGTGCATCCAGGTGTTGGAGAAGCCCTGGTGCCAGGCGCAGGTGGCCTGGGCGCACTCGTTCTCGTGATGCGGGAAGGCAAGGTCGGAGCCGCCGCCGTGAATGTCGATCGGAGTGCCCAGATAGCGGTGCACCATGGCGGCGCACTCGGTGTGCCAACCAGGACGGCCCTCGCCCCAGGGGCTCGGCCAGCTGGGCTCGCCGGGCTTGGCGGCCTTCCACAGGGCAAAGTCGAGCGGGTCGTTCTTGTCCTCGTTCTCCTCGATGCGCGCACCCACCATGAGGTCGTCGATGTTGCGGCCCGAGACCTGGCCGTAGTTGGGATCGCTGCGCACGGCAAAGTACACATCGCCGTTATCGGCTGCGTAAGCGTGGCCCTGCTCGATAAGCGTCTTGATCATGGCGATCATGGGACCGATCTCTTTGGTGGCGCGGGGACGCACATCGGGATCGAGCACGTTGGCAGCGCGCATGACGCCGATGAACTTGTCGGAGAACTCCGTCGCAACCTCGGCAGCCGTACGGCCTTGCTCGTTGGCGCGCTTGATGATCTTGTCATCGACATCGGTGAGGTTCTGAGCGAACGTGACCTCGTAGCCGCTCGCGATGAGCCAGCGGCGAATCACGTCAAAGCTGATGAACGTGCGGGCGTTGCCGATGTGGATGTTGTCGTAGACCGTGGGGCCGCACACATACATGCGGACCTTACCGGGCTCGATGGGCTGGAACTCTTCCTTTTTATGGGTAGCGCTGTTGTAGATACGCATTCGTTACTCCTTAACGGTTTTCTGTAGCAGGCAGACGGCCCAGGCGCCAATTCCCTCGCCTTGGCCTTCCCAGCCGAGTTTTTCGGTCGTAGTGGCGGCGACGCCCACGTTTTCGACGTCAACGCCCAGGGCATGGGCCAGGTTGGCGCGCATGGCATCGCGGTGCGGGGTGATCTTGGGCTGCTGGCA
The DNA here is from genome assembly GCA_900549455.1 of uncultured Collinsella sp. GTDB lineage: Bacteria > Actinomycetota > Coriobacteriia > Coriobacteriales > Coriobacteriaceae > Collinsella. The sequence continues at coordinate 21,865 of UROM01000012.1, forward strand.
GGCAATGGTGCAATCGGCATCGACAAACTCAAAGCCCAGCTCGCGCGCATAGTCCATCACACGGGCAAGCAGCACCATCGAGTCGGCGCCCTCATAGGCAGGATCGGTGTCGGGGAACAGCTTGCCGATGTCTCCCCCGCGGCAGGCGCCCAGAATGGCGTCGGCCAGCGCGTGCGCGAGCACATCGGCATCCGAGTGGCCCAGCAGACCGCGCTCGTAGGGAATGTCGACACCGCCGATAATACATCGACGCCCCTCCACCAGACGGTGAACATCGTAGCCGTGTCCAATGCGCAGGTTACTGAACATGGGGAAGGTCCTCTCCCTCGGCCATGCGGCCGAGCAGAATCGCGGTTACGGGACGCAGGTCCTCGGGCACCGTCACCTTAAGGTTATCGCGCGGGCTCTGGACGCAGCGGACACGCCCACCCATGCGCTCGACCAGCGACGAATCGTCCGTGCCGATAAAGCCCTCAGCAATCGCCGCAGCATGGGCGCGTTTCATGGCGTCGACACTAAAGATCTGCGGCGTCTGCGCGGCCCAGTACAGCTCGCGCGGCGGCGTCTCGACGATGTTGTCGCCGTCGACGATCTTGAGCGTGTCAATCGCGGGCTGACCGCACACGACACCGTCGAGGGCACGGTCGCTCACGAGCACGTCGATAGCGTGGTCGATGGCCTCGGTCGTAATGAGCGGACGAGCGCCATCGTGAATGGCAACGTATTCAAAGCCCGCCGGAACCGCACGCACACCGGCACGGGTGGAATCCTGGCGGGTCGCGCCGGCATCGGCAAAGCTGATGGGCGTGTCATAGTCAAACGGGTCGATGGCCAGGCGTCGCATCTCGGCACGACGCTCGGCAGGGCAAACCACGACGATGTGGCCGACCTTATCGCTACGGTCAAATGCGCGGATGGACCAGCTCATAAGCGGACGGCCCGCCACGTTAACGAGCTGCTTGCCACCGGGATTTCCAAAGCGCTGGCCGCTGCCGCCGGCAACGACCACGGCGCATACGGGCGCCATTATGCGTTCCCCTGTTTGGTGCCCTTCATGCGGTACAGCGAGTCCGCAAGAATAGCAGGGTTGTTGACGCCAAAGTCGCCCAGGCGCTCCGGATCCTCGCTGATGTCGTCCATGAGCTCCTGCAGCGAGCCGTACTCGTCGACGATTTTCTCGGCCACGCCGTCGCGCACGACGGACACGCGCGAAAGCGTGCGCAGGCCCAGCGGCGTCATGACAGAGTCCTCGTCCAGGTCGTCGTAACCCAGAACCGCCGCCACATGCTGTGGGTCGGACAGGTCCTTAGGCGTCATGCGAGCAAGCTCGGCGCGAATCTTCTCGGCGTTTGCCTCGGAGGAATCGCTCGCGTAGTCGCGAATCATCAGGTCGTACTCGGTATCCATGCTGGAGCCGGCGAGCTGCTCGAGCTGCATCTGCACGAGCTTGCCCTGGTTGCCCAGCTTGACGATGCAATCCTTAAGCTCGGTCTTTGCCTGCTGCATGATCTCGAAGCTCGAGAAAATACCGGTAATGTCGGCGAGCGTAACGTAGTCGTCGAGCTCGAGGGCCGTCAGGCGCAGCAGGGAGCGATCGAGCGACTGGCGGGTGGTCTGGAGCGTGGCGACGAGCTGGTTGACCGAGCTCATGATGGTGGTGACAGGCTGAATCTCGTAGCTCTTGCCGTGAACGTACACGTTGACGACGGCACGACGGGCCGAGACCGAGATCACGATGGCATCGGTGAGCACCGACATGCGAGCAGCGGTGCGGTGACGCATGCCCGTCTCGCTCGTGGCAAGCGAGGGATCGGGATTGAGGTGGAAGTTGGCGCGCAGGATCTGGGTGAGGTCGCCGTCGATGACGATGGCGCCATCCATCTTGGAGAGCTCGAACAGACGGTTCGAGGTGAACGAAATGTTGAGCGGGAAGCCGTCGTTACCGGCGGCGAGCACGTTTTCAGTGTCGCCGACGCAGATAAGAGCACCCAGGTGACCGGCAATGATCATGTCGAGGGCGGTGCGGATCGGCTGACCAGGTGCCGTCAGGCGGATGGCCTGTTCCATACGCTTTTGCAGCTCGTTCTTATCCAAGGCATCGCTCCCATCGTATACGCTCCATAAACGCTAAATAGTTTCTCACGGTTTGTCCCCGCAACGCTTGCGAAATCCGATGCTTACAGAATGAGCGAACACCGCTTAGGTAGCTCATTTGGGACGGGGCTCTTTTAGCTGCTCATGTGGTAGCATCGGGTTTCATATAAATGAGGGAGTAGTCGTGTAATCGGGTTCGCCCGCAAAGAGGGAGCCAGACTATGGGACTCGCAGAGCTCATGTTGCTCGCCGTTGGCCTTTCGATGGACGCCTTTGCCGTTTCCATCTGCAAGGGTCTTGGCATGAAAAAGATCAACCTTAAAGTCACCGTGGTGCTCGGTCTGTTCTTTGGCGGGTTTCAGGCCGGCATGCCCGTGATCGGTTGGGCACTCGGCAGTCAATTCATGGGCATCATCGGACCCATCGACCATTGGATTGCCTTTATCCTTTTGGCCTTTATCGGCGGCAAGATGCTGTGGGAAGCCTTTACCGAAGACGAGGATGAGGATGAAGGCGACGGCAAGGATGCCGAAAAGATCGACCTGGGCGAGTGCCTAATCCTTGCCATCGCCACCTCGATTGACGCGCTCGCCGTGGGCATCTCGTTTGCCGCGCTCTCGGTCGATATCGTTCCCGCTGTATCGCTTATCGGCGTCACAACGTTTATCTTCTCCGTCGCCGGCGTAGCGATCGGCCACACCTTTGGCGCGCGCTACGAAAAACCCGCCACCATCGTGGGTGGCGTCGTGCTCATCCTCATCGGGCTTAAGATCTTGCTTGAGCATCTGGGGATTTTGGCGCTGTAACGCCAAACACAATCGCTCAAAACTCAACGCCAGCACAAGGCCTTATGCAGAGTTTTGCATGAGGCCTTTTCGTGCAGACTTTTGCATGTCATACTGATATGCAAAAGTCTGCACGTTAGGAGATCGCCGTGGATACTCTTCCCATCACCACACCGCGCCAAGCTGGCATCTACGTGCGCCAGGCACGCGAGTCGCAGGGAATCACCCGTGCGGCCCTCGCTAAAAAAGCCGGTGTTTCGGAGCGCCTGCTCGCATCGCTCGAGCTGGGCGACGCTACGGGTATTCGGCTCGATAAGTTGCTGACGATTTTCAATGCTCTTGGACTGGCACTCGCCGCTCAAGGGGATATCGGCGAAGCGAAAAACGAGCGACCAGTCGACGCCCCGCATGCCAATCCGCTGCCTCGCAGCATCCCTAGGCGCCATCACGCTCAACGTCCTCATCATCGCAACCGTCGTAGTACCGCCATTCCGGCTCTTGCAGATGTCCCCTTTACATCCGCACTCTACGACGAGGTCTTCGCCGATTTCGCCATGTCCAATCTCGGAGTCTCGATTGCCGCAAACGCATCTAGCCAAACCAAGCCCGAAGGGAAATAGCCAATGGCCAGAACATCACTTCGGACCATTATTTGCGGCGTGCCTGCGGGAACGCTCACGCAAGATGAGAACGGTCTTATCAGCTTTACCTACGATCATGACTATGACGGGCCAGCCCTATCGACCAACATACCCGTATCGAATCGCACATACGGACAACAGGTCATGAATCCGTACCTGTTTGGCCTTCTACCCGACAGCGAAGACCAACGAAAAGCGATTGCCGCCGAATTCGACGTTAGGCCCAACAATCCCGTTGCGTTGCTCAGCCATATCGGACTCGACTGTCCGGGCGGAGTGCAGTTTTGTGCCGAAGAAGATGCCGACGCCGTCCTGCATCGCGTTGGCGAATACCGCCCTATAGACGACCACGAAATTGCTCTCCGTCTCAAGTCGATCAGAGATGACCGCGATGCATCGTGGATGGGTCTAGATGAAAGTTGGTCACTTGGAGGCAACCAGGGCAAGTTCGCACTCGCGTTCATAAACGGCCGCTGGTGCGAATGCATGGGCTCCTCGCCCACGACGCATATTTTAAAAAATGGCGTTATCGGATTTAAACTCGAGGCTCTCAATGAGTTTGTCTGCATGAAAAGCGCCCAGCGCGCCGGTATCGCAACGGCAAACGTCGAATATCGAATGTTTGAGGACGAACCTGCCCTCATTGTTGAGCGCTATGACCGCGTGAAAGTCAAAGACGGAACGATCAGGCGTCTACATCAAGAAGACCTCTGTCAGGCACTTGGGGTGATGCCCGCCCAAAAGTACACGGCAGACGGCGGCCCGACCACACGCGATATTCAGGAGCTCCTCGTAAATACGAGCCACCATCAACTTAACCTGTATCTGTTTACGCAGATACTGTTCTTCAACGCCATTATCGGCGCACCGGATGCGCACGCGAAAAACTATTCCCTGCTCCTTGGAAACGACGGCGCAGCCATGATGGCTCGTATGTACGATGTCGCGTCGGGTTTGGCGTATGAGCGCATGCGCCGCCGGGCGCGCCTCGCCATGAGCGTTGGCGGCGAAAATCGTGTGGGGCGCATCGGTCCAGGCGCTATCCGCCGATACCACGGTATGGGCGACCCCGCGCTGGAGGCGGCGCTTACCGATGCCGGGCTATCCGAGAAGTTTTGCTTTGCAACCATGATGGACCTCGCCTACGAGGTACCCATTTGCATGGAAGAGGTCATGGACGAATACGCCGACCTGCCCGGCATGGCGGACCTGCGCGAGCATATGCTCGGCCCCGTCCGCGAAAACTGCCAGCGCACCCTCGACCTCATCAAGGCGGATATGGGCTAGACGCCAATCAATTTCCCATTTCTTAAAAGAAGAGAGGGGGCACCCGTCGCAAAAGCTCGGATGCCCCCTCTCGTAATGTCATTTGCAATCCGCTAGCACGTAGCTCAGACTGCTGCTAGCGCAACCTTTACGCAGCGAGGCGCTTGAGGACGTCGATGAGCAGCTCGTAGAAGCGCTCGGCAGAAGCGAGCTCCATGCTCTCGTCCGGGGTGTGGACATCGGAGAGCGTCGGGCCCACGGCGATGGCGTCCAGGCCGTGCAGGGCCTCGGCAAACAGGCCGCACTCAAGGCCGGCGTGAATGGACTCGATGCGCAGCTCGGAGCCAAAGAGCTCGCGATAGCTCTCGACAAAGACGTCGCGGACCGGCGAATGCTCGGCATAGCTCCAGCCGGGATACTCGAACTCAAACTTGGCGTCGAAGCCCAGGACATCGGCCAGTGTCTGCAGGCGGTCCTTGAACTCGTTCTGCAGCGAGGTGATCGAGGAGCGCGGGGACAGCATGATCTTGACCTCGTCGTCAGAAGTGGCAACCACACCGATGTTGGAGGACACCTCGACGGAGCCGTCGGTGGCGACGTTGCGGCGAATCACGCCGTTAGGGGCAAGACGCAGAGCGCGGATGAGGGCAAGCGCAGACTTCTGGTCCATGGCCTCGACCTCGGTGTCGTCGGCAATCTCGACGGTGCAGGTAAAGCCGGGGTCGAAGACCTCGAGCTCGGCGGTGACGTCGGCGATGATGCCCTTTGCGATCTGGGCCGCGGCCTCGGCGGCAGCGTGGTCGGCGTAGACCAGCTCGGCCTTGCACTCACGGTTGATGGCGTTGTCCTTGGTGCCACCGTTAAAGCTAACGATGGCGGGCTCGCCGGCAGCCATCAGGCGGTCGATGATGCGGGCCATGATGAGGTTGCCGTTGCCGCGCTCCAGGTGGATATCACTGCCGGAGTGACCGCCCAGCAGGCCGGAGATGTCAAGCGTGAGGGTGCTACCGGTCTTATGCTCGCGCGCGATCGGGCAGGTGTAGGTAACGACGACGCCGCCGGCGCAGCTGACGGTGGCAACGCCCTCTTCCTCGGAGTCAAGGTTAATCATGGTGCGGGCGCTAATCTGGGACTTGTCGAGCGTCTCGGCGCCGACCAGGCCAGTCTCCTCGTCGGTGGTGAATACGCACTCGAGGGCCGGATGAGCAATCGAATCGTCGTTGAGCACGGTAAGCATAAGCGCGACGGCGATACCGTTGTCGGCGCCCAGGGTGGTGCCGTTAGCGGTGAGGACGCCGTCCTTGACGACCAGGTCGATACCATCGGTCGTAAAGTCGTGCTCAACGGAGCCCAGCTTGTCGCACACCATGTCGATATGGCCCTGCAGCATCACGGTCGGGGCATTCTCGGCACCGGCAGATGCGGACTTGCGAATGATGACGTTGTAGACCTCGTCCTGGTACACATCGAGGCCGCGCTCCTTGGCAAACGCAACCAAGAAATCGCTGATGCCCTTCTCGTTGCCAGACCCGCGGGGAATCGCGCTGACCTCCTCAAAGAAATGGAACAGCTGGGCGGGCTCGTAGCCGGTGATCTTGTAGTCCATGGTGCCTCCTTGGCGCAACTGGTTAGACAATAAAACATGCGACTTGTATATTCCCAGACTTCGTTTGCATAAACCAGTCGAAAACGCCGAGCGTTCTCGCATCATCGGCTAACGGTGGACCGTATAGCGTAACGGTCACAATCACCGCAGCTCTACAAATCGAGGCGCCCTTGCCAGAGCGCCTCGATTGAGCGTATCAAATTGTCGCCACGCCCTACAGCGCGCCGGAGCCAGCTTGCATCATACCGCCGGGGCCCGAGGTCACGCCACTACTCACAGGCGCAGCGTTTCCGGTGTGCGGCGCTGCCGGAGCGGTATCGCCACCGAGCGTGCCCGCCGGACGCGGTGCCGGGATCTCGCCCGTACCATGGCTAAAGACAAACTTGCCGTCGGCCACATCGCACAGGACGGTATCGCCACTGCCCCACTCGCCGGCCAGCAGCTCCTCGGACAACGGATCCTCAATGAGCTTTTGGATGGCGCGGCGCAGCGGACGCGCACCGTTGGTGAGGTCGGTGCCCTCGGCCACAATCTTGTCGTAGGCCGCATCGGTGAGCTTGATGTTCATGCCGTTGGCAATCAGGCGCTGGCGCAGGTCGTCCACCAGCAGGTGAGCGATCTTGGTCAGGTTCTCGCCCGAAAGCTTCTGGAACACCACGATGTCATCGATACGGTTGAGCAGCTCGGGGCGGAACAGGCGCTTGAGCTCGCCCATCGCACGGCCGCGGATCTCGCTCGACGTGAGACCCTGCTCGCCGGTGGTGCCAAAGCCCACGCTCGCATCCTGCGCGATCTCGCGGGCGCCCACGTTGGACGTCATGATAATCACGGTGTTGCGGAAATCGACCGTCTTGCCCTGGCTATCGGTCAGGCGGCCCTCCTCCAGCACCTGTAGCAAGATGTTGAAGATATCAGGGTGCGCCTTCTCGATCTCGTCGAACAGCACGACCGAGTACGGATGACGGCGAACAGCCTTGGTGAGCTGGCCGCCCTCGTCGTGACCCACGTAACCCGGAGGGCTACCGATAAGCTTGGAGACCTCGAACTCGCTGCCAAACTCCGACATGTCGAAGCTGATGAGCGCGTCCTTGCTGCCAAAGAGATACTCGGCGAGCGTCTTGGCAAGCTCGGTCTTGCCCGTGCCGGTGGGGCCCAGGAAGATAAAGCTGCCGCCGGGGCGGCGAGGGTCCTTGAGCGGCTGTCTCTTATACACATCTGACGCTGCCGACGATCGCATAAGTGTAGATC
>UROM01000013.1 GCA_900549455.1 uncultured Collinsella sp.
GAGTCTCGTGGGCTCGGAGATGTGTATAAGAGACAGGCATGAACAGCGCCTGCTCGCGTTTCCATCGGCGCAGCTTTTCCTCGTTGGCCTCTTCCCTGCCGCGCGAGGTGAACTCGTAGTGGTACAACTCGACATAGGGCGTAAAGATGGTGCGGAAGCCCGCCCCCCCTGGCGCCAAATGCCTCGACCGCGAAGCTGTCCAATTCCAGATGGTCGGCATCGGTCCAGGCTCAACAGCCTCTGAGACGTCCGACTCGTAGTACGTGACCTTGTCTATAAACAGGCTTTCCGCACTCACAGCATAAGAAGGCCCGTGCAACAAAACACAAAGGTAGGCCAGAGCAACAAGCAGGATACAACGGCGATGATGGTCCAACAAGACAACAGGCATGAGCTTGCCGATCTACACGGCAAGCCAATAAACAGGATTGGGAAATGCCTGGTGGCAGTACTCATCAGTGTATCGAGATCAAATCCTAGCTCAGACTCATAACAGATAGAAATCCCTGCAACAGCGGGAAAAGTCGACGTAAATCGTTTAAGCATGCGGCAAGCGGAGAGAGTGTATGAGCGCCGGCAGAAGACATCAAAATGCTCCAGCTCAGCCTATCAATAATGCCAGTCCATACAGCACCGCAAAGGCGAATAACTACAAGCCAAAAGGCCAGTAATCAATATGGCTGGAGAAAGTCGGTAAGGTAGTTTCACTAACTTATCTTGACAATATCAAACGCGTTTACCGAAAAATCGCCAAAAAAATGCCCCAATGTTTCGCTTGCATCAGAGGCGGTTGGGGCTTCATTGATAGAATAGTCTTACTTGCCAATTCGGAACTATGGCTAGGCTGTTTCACCATGAATAATACATCTGAATCCCAAAAGCCCTATATAGTATTAAACATAAAGCCGTCTCGCGGTGCGGCCGGCTATCTCAAGAAGAAAATAGAAGCCGCCATCGATGCCGGCTTCTATAATTTCAAGGTCGGGCTAGAGGCTGATGAAAACGGTCTGTATCCCAATCGTGTACTTCCCATAGTTGCAACTCTATCATCCTATTCGACCGACCACGGATGTACTTTCTTTCCCTCCAAAACGACCTGTAAGGGGACATATGCCGACGCAGTAGGACTACTAAAGCCCTACGGAGACCCTAACGGTATCGATTCGGCATCATTCCTTGATAAAGTCTGGCGCTTCGACAGAAATACGCATTTTGATGTGGTTAGTGGGATTATCGACTCGCTTCGCAAGACTACGGTGCTTGCGCCCGGCCTTCTCCATGGAATCGAATACGGATTAAACGAGATATCAGATAACGTGCTTGTTCATTCGACAAAAATACAAAGCGAGCATGTTGAAGGCTACGTGATGGCACAAGTTCATCGTCAATCTAACAAAGTCGCAATCGCAGTCTATGATGACGGAATTGGCATTCCCAATTCACTTAGGCGTGGCGGTGTAGCCTTTGCTGACACAAAGGAGGCTATACAACTTGCTCTCAGCAAGGGCGTAACAGATGGAAATGGCGCAGGCAACGGATTGTGGCTTCTTGACAGTATTGTCGACGCAGCATCTGGTTCTCTCGATATTCAGTCTGACGGCATTGGCTATAGAAAGGTTCACAAATACAACGGGGCAGACGCTACGATCGCATTCAGAAATGTCAACACCCCGGTAGGCGGAAGCACGTTAGTAGATTTTCAAGTCTCGACAAACTCATCAATATCCATGTCAGACATTTTTGAGGGAAACTCGCCAGTCAATCTTTGGAAAGAATCCCATGAAATCGACCCCTCGGGCAGAAGCCTCCGACTTCGTCTGGCTGACGAATCATCCGGATTTGGAAGCAGATACGACGCTGCGAAAATGCGCTGTTTAGCATTAAACATGGCTAGCGATGCAGATGATAAGGTCTATTTGGACTTTGCGGACGTGCCGTTCATCAGCTTATCGTTTGCAGATGAGTTTATAAATAAATTGATGCGCAAGGTAGGCCTAGTCACTTTCATTAAAAAATACGCTATTGTGAATCTGTGCCAATCTTGCGCCGAAGCAATTGATTACATCACTAGAAACTGAGGTTCGACGCGTAACAGCAGACTAGAAGCTGAAGGCCTTTAAGCAAACAATCTCTTATGCAAGAGTATCATGGAAGATATTTCGAGCCCTGGCACTATGCAGGCTGAGAACATTAACACATTTATGCAGGAGCAGCGTTATGAGTAAAACTCTTCTAGTGGGTGCCGGGGCGGAATGTATCGAGCCTTTTGGGCTTCTTGCTGGAAAAGAATTCACATTCGACACTTGTTACTATCAGAATGAGGCATTGTATGAAGCCTTGGAAGAATTCTATCGAGGGCGACTTTCGAAAAGTGCAAATCGGGATACAGGAACTCCCTCCTCGTATCAAAATCTGTTTCTCTACTCGTCCAAAAACGTGGCGTTTCGCAAGCTGTCCAACTATATCGTCAGCGCCTCTATGGATACATTTTTAGGCTCGCAGCTGAGTGAGCATATTGTTAAGAGCCAGGATGACGATGAAGAGAATCAGCTTGATCCGTATGGGCGGGATCTTCTATTTGACATGCTGATCAAGAGAGATAAGGACGCCGGCTATGTGAGCGCTTTGAAGGAAGTGGCACTCAAGGTGATTCCGGACGATGCGTATTATGGAACTATAGAGACGTATTTCTCAAGCCTTATTAATCCTGCAAGAAGGAACAAATCGCTCTGGCGTTTGATCAATTATTATTGGAGTGCTTTCTTTTCCGTTGCTGAACCGCTGATTCGCAAGGCATTTGAAGACGATAGGCTATTTAAGCAGCAGGGCCTATATAAGTTCACATTGAATAATATCAATTCCGTTATTGAAACGATAACAGCGCAGAATCAGTTTACTCTCCAAGAAGTCCAAGATACTTACTACGCAAGGTTACGCGGAAGATTTGATAACGTGTTGACGACGAATTACACGGGGCTGTCGGAAATTCTGTTTCCTGATTCGGCCGGAAAGTCATGTGTGTACTTATCAGGGACTCTCTGGTTGTTCGAATCGCTTGGGTCTCTCACTTCAAGAGATGTGCTTAATGAGCCCATAACCTCGGATGAATTTGTCTTTCCATTTCTTATGACACAAGTACCGATAAAGCCAATTGTCGACACGACTCAGCTGAGATCCTTTTCCAAGGCTATTGAGGTACTTGACAACACGGCTCTTCTCGTAGTTTTGGGCTATTCATTTTGCGAAAGCGATTCTCATATTTCGGCTATGGTGCGAGATTTCATGCAGCGTTCGAATAGTCGCCTTATCTACCTCGACCACAGCAGAAATGAAACACCCAGCACCATCAAGAAAAAGCTAAGGCTTGATCCTGAGGGTAGTTATAATATCGAGATTCTGGGCACTAGTGACAACGACATAAACCGTCTGATCGATATTTTACAATAACGGCTAGGCGGATGAATAATCCTAGAAATCCTTCTATTGCAAATCTAGTCAAATCGTTTACCACAACTGTCATCGATGCAGCGACCAATCCCAATGAAATTGTTCATCTTAATTGGAATGATTGGAGGTATCAATATGGCTGGAATCGTTAAGATAATGATGGCTAGTTAAGCGAGGGGTGCACCGCCGCCTCGATTTAGAACCGTTCGAGAATCTCCTCGGCATTCTCTCGCAGATAGATATCTAGGTCCGGGACGGCAAACTGCACGTAACCCCTCTGCGGCGCCTGAATAACCTCTCTTTGTAGCAATTTGGTCCTAATAGAGCTGATCTCATTGGTCTTTTTGCTCATGCGCTTAGCAACCTCGGCTGATTTGGACTGTTGTTTATCCTCGCACATGGCCAAAAGGTATTTGATATCGTTGAGCCCATAGAGAGCGCCACCTCCACCTGGTTGATAGGCGCCAGGTCTTCGGGGAGGGCGCGACGCAAGAACGTAAGCGCCTTGCCGTTAATAAGATCCATAACGCCGGCGGGTAAACCGGCAAAGGCAAGCGCGATATCTACTTATATCGAATAATATCGAGCCGTATAAGCTTGTATAAACTTATCGCGGAAGTATCGAGCTTTCGTAATTTGTCTTAGTAGGTAGTCCAACGTTGTTTCTTCCAAGCTCATAGCGAAAGAAAGTTAAGTACTTCCTAAAAACCATTGCCTTAGACCGAGAAATACTCGCTCTCGGATGATAGGTTCGGTCCCAGCCACGGGTCACCATCAAGGAAGAACTCCGGCCAGCGCTGCATGAACAGCGCCTGCTCGCGTTTCCAGCGGCGCAGCTTTTCCTCGTTGGCTTCTTCCCTGCCGCGCGAGGTAAACTCGTAGTGGTACAGCTCGGCATAGGGCGTAAAGATGGTGCGGTAGCCCGCCTCCCACACGCGCAGGCAAAAGTCCGCGTCGTTAAAGCCGACGGCGAATTCCTCGTTGTAGCCTCCGACCTGCTCAAATACGTCGCGTCGGACCATCTGGCAGGCACCCGTTACGGCGCTAAAGTTGCCCGGGCGCACGGCACGGGCAAGATAGCCCTCGCGCTTTGCCGAGAAGTCCTGGTTGGCATGGGCAAGTGCGCCGCGCACGCCGACCAAAATGCCAGCGTGTTGCACCAGATGATCGGCAAAATAAAGCTTGGCGCCCACCACACCCGCATCGGGGCGTTGCAGATAGCCCATCATCTCTTCAATAAAGTCTGGGCTTATGACCTCGGTATCGTTGTTCAGCAGCAACAGATAATCGCCCTTGGCGTGTTCAACCCCAAAGTTGATGATCTGGGAGTAATTGAACTCGCCCGGCCAGTACACAACGCGCGCGACGCCCTTGCCTTCAGATGCTGCAGCCACGCGCTCCGGCAGGGTTTCGTAATACGCAAACGTCTCCGGGGCTTCGCTGTTGTTCTCCACCAAGACGATCTCGTAGTTGGCATATGTGGCCTTCTGGGCAATCGACATCACACAGGCATCGAGAGTCCCTACGTGGTCCTTGGTGGGAATCACAATGCTCACCAGCGGCGCAGGCTCCGGCAGCGCATAACGCATGCGATAGACAAACGGCGTCTCGGTCTCCTCGACCGTTCCGTGAACGCCCAGCGACTCAAAGTGGCGCTGCAGCGCCAAACGACCAGCTTCAATGGCATACGGCTTGCTGTCGGCAGAACCGTCGGCGGTCGACCCCGGATGCACGCGCCAGTGATACAACACGTGGGTAATATGCTCAAACCGTGCGCACGATGCAAGGCAGCGAAGTGTCAGGTCGTAATCCTGGGCGCCCGCGACATCTTCCGGCGACATGCCGATGCAATCGATAAGCGCCTTCTCCACCATCAGAAAATGCGTCACGCAGTTATGGCTATAGAGCAGGTCGACGTTGAGTTGCGTCTTAAAGACCGGCTGACCCCACTCCCCCATTTTCTGGAACATGTCCTCGTCACAGAACAGGGCCTGGGGACGCTCGCCCTCGGCAGCCTTGTTCAGCGCGGCAACATAGTGGAATAACGCGTCCGGTTCCAAGATGTCGTCGTGGTCCAAGAATGCAATGTAGTCGCCCGCCGCCTGCTGAATGCCGGCGTTGGTGTTGAGCACAATGCCACCGTTGCCGGGTAGTTCGATGCGACGAACGCGCTCGTCATTGGCGGCGGCCGCAAGATTAGCCACCGCGTCCCATTCGGGCGAGGCGTCCATAAGCAGCAGTTCCCAGTTGTCGTAGCTCTGGGATAGCACAGAGTCCAGCAGCTCACGCAGGTAGACCCGATCGGTCTTATAGCACGGCACCACAATGCTCACGAGCGGTCGGTAAGCAAAAGCCGCCAAAGCAACGTGCTGGCACGCCAGGTCGCCCGGCTTCGCGCGATGCTGCTCAAACCAGCGTCGATAAGCGGCGTCGTCCGCACGTGCATCCTTCATGCGATTCCAGCTGTCGTCAACCATGCCGTTGTACAGGCGACCATCCATGGCACAAAATCCACTCTGGATTAGGCCCGTGGGATCAGCCGCAATCGCGACAAAATCGCGTATATCCTGAGGCGTCTCAACGCTCAGATACGTTTTATTGACGCGGCATCCGTTCTGCTGGAGAACATCGACCTGCGACTCAAACACATGCACGGTGGCATCAATCGCATTCATGTGCGTATCGAAAATCTGGAGCTCAGGGGCGCACTGGGGATCTCCCGCCCACTTGACCTCATAGCGCCAGACGGCGCCCTCATCTGCCGGTAAATAACGAACGGCATCGATCTCGTAGCGACCGCAGCACTCGCCGCGCTGCGCATCGCGAACGAGCGCGCACATCGCAGGCCTTGCTTTGTAGTTAATCTTAGATTCCAGCTTGGCAATACGACTATCAAGGCAAATAGAGCCCAGCCTTTTGTCGCCGGACGCAAATGAGACGTCAATTGCAAAGCCGTCCATAAACGGAAGCACCAAGACGACGAGCTCGCGCTCATAATCGGCAACGGAGGGACAAAGCGCAAGCACGCGGCCATGATCGGCCGGCAGTACCAAAGACGGAACACAAGAGCCATTGGTCGTCGCATGAGCAAAAGTTTGGGAACCCTCCTGCTCAATAAGCCCCGCGATATCCTGGCCAACAAAACGAAGCAGCACAAACAGGCGGCCCTGGCTGCGGCAAAGCGCCAAACGCTTGATACTCATCTACACTTCTCGCTTTCCCAGGGCGTTCGCAGCCATGCGCTTGCACGCGCCCAAGCGCCCAAACCTCAAGACGTCGTAATTGAACATGAGCTTTTTACACGAACGAGCAGCAGGAGCCTTACCGGCAAGCGCCGCACGCACCATGGCGGCAACAGAAGGATTGCATTGCGCAAGAGCGGCATCACGGCCCACGGCAGAACCGTCAAGCGCCGCGGCAACGGCAGCGAACACCTTGCCGCAGCCCGAGCCCAGGAGCCTGAGCGCATCGTACAGCACCAGATCACACAGGAAGTACGCCAGGTCATCGGCATGCTGGGCATCGAGACCGTCACGGCGCCAATCGGCCAGCACCGCTGAGTAGATCTTCACGTGCTCCAGCAAACGCGTCTCATCGTCATAGCGCATGGTGTCCATGAGCGAGCCTTTGCGTGCCACGCGATAGTCGTACAGCTTGTTCGAGATAAGCGCGGTTTTGCGCGAACGACCATAGACGGCAAAATCAAAGACCTGATCCTCGCCATACTTAACGGTTTCGTCGAACACAATCCCGTTGCCCAGCAAAAAAGCGCGCTTGCAGGCGGTGCGCCATGCAAAGGGGCGAGACGCTTCCTTAAACAGCAGGTCGGAGCTATAGCCCTCAAACGAAACGTCGCGTGGGCTCAGCACATAGTTAAGCCACGGATACCCCGCCTCCAACGGATACGGGTTCGCACCAAAGGTCAAAACGTCGCAATCCTCACGCTTAAAGGCATCAACGATTACGCGGCACGCATCAGGCGTAAACCGGTCGTCGGAATCCAAAAACGCAACGACAGGCGCCGTGGACGCAGCGATGCCCGCATTGCGCGCGCTCGACAGACCACCGTTGGGCTTATCGACAAGCTTAAAGCGTGTATCCTTTTCGCAATAGGAAGCGGCGATGTCGCGCGAACCATCCGGCGAGCCATCGTTGACCAGCACACCTTCCCAATCGGGCATATCCTGCGCGAGTAGGGAGTCCAGGCACCATGCCAGGCACTCCTCCACCTTGTAGATGGGAACGACGACGGAAATCTTAGGGGTAGCCATAATCACGCGCTCCTACTGTGCCGCCGGCACGTCATCGGGATGCGGGTTATCGCCGTAGGCGCGCTGATACGTCAGAACGCGCCAGACCAGCGGCACGCCGCCGATCTTAAAGTAGTGCTTAAACGTATTGAGCTTGCCCGGCTTCTTAAAATCAAAGCGCGAATCGATATAGGCACGGGGCGACTTGACCATCAGACGCAAGTCGGTCTCGCCGCGCGGATCGAAGAGCGACAGGTCAAAGCGGCCTGCATCCCAATCGGCCTTGAGCTCGGGCGATGCCTTCTTCCAAAACTGCTCGCGCAACCCATCGACCAGACGCTCATCATTCCAGCGGTACGTATCGACCTTCATGCGCATTAAAATGCCCTGAAGCCGAGCCTTAAGCTCGGGGCGCCCATCCAAAAAGCGCTGCATCTCGGCATATTCGTCGCACACGCAGAACACCTTGTTGGGCGAGTTAACAGAACTCTTCTCGTTATCCTGGCGATAGCACAAAATGGGATCCGCAATAAACGCGACACGCTCGGCGCATGCCCAGACCTTAAAGTTAAAACCCGCATCCTGATACGAGGCACCCGGCGTGGGAAGGAACCGAATCTGATTGTCGTTAAGGAACGTCCGTCGATAGATGGCAGACCAAATGGAAGGCTTGCGGTAGAAAATGCCCGGGCGATCGACGGGGCGATACGCGGCGCCCGTCATATACTCGTCGATAATTCCAAAAAGCTCGCGGCGCTCGCTGGGCACAGACCAGTACAGGTAAAAGTCGCCCTTAACAACATCGGCATGCTCGGCGTCGGCCTTGGCAACCAGCTTTTGAAGCGAATCCTCGAACATAAAGTCATCGGACTCCAAAATGCCCACGTACTCGCCACGCGCCATGTCCAGGCCGCGGTTCATCGAGTCGCCGTAGCCGCTGTTAGCCTTGTCGATCATCTTGACGCGCGCATCGCGCTCCATGTACTCGCGAATGATATCTGGCGAGCTATCGGTAGAACCGTCGTTGATGCAGATGATTTCGATGTCCTCGAGCGTCTGTGCCACGGCGGAATCGAGGCACTCGCGCAGGTAGCGCTCAACATTGCAGATGGGAATAAGTAACGAAACTTTAGGGGTATCAGAGTTCTGCAAGAGAACCTCCTGTTGAATAGCGTGTAACAAGGTTATTTTAGCAGCGAAGCAACAGCGCGCGGCAGCGCCCAGAATTAGATAAAGCGCTCCAGGCAGGCCTTGAGACCGCGGGTCGAAAGATAGAACAGCGTGGCGTCTGCCATCGAAACGCCCGAGGTCGCCGCAACGAGCTTATGGGCAACACGGCGGACGGCGCCCTTAGCAGGCATATCCGCCCACTCCGTTCCCAAAAACGTCGTGAGATCCATATTGACGCGACCGGCCACGCGCCGGAAACCATCGACATCCAAGCGCGCCAAATCAAACACGATAAGGTCCAAGAACCAGGTGATCAGCTCGTCGGGACACAGGTTCAAAAGGCCGTAGACCGCCCAATCTTCCAAAACTTCCTCGAGCATCTTCATGTGTGCGTCGAGCTTTTTGGCGCGGGCCTCGGCACTGTTGAACTCGTGCGTCGCCGAGTCGTTCTCCATCACGTAGTGGTAGAACCTGTCCGGCATGACAACGGTCTTTGAGGCCAGCGCGTAAGCTGCAAACTGGAACACAACGTCCTCGCCCAAGGCCAAGCCGGGGGCAAAGCGTATGCCTTCGCGATTGAGCAGCTCGCGCGAAAAAGCCGCGCGGCACGCATAGGGTTGTGCGTTTGCGTGGAACAGTAACTGGGGATCACGGGCGCCAAAAGTGCCCGCCTTGGGGCTCATAAGTTGCTGGATCCGCTTGGGCGCGGCGTCGGACGGCTCGCAGACGCCGCCAAAAACGGCGACATCGGCATCTGCAGACTCCATGGCATGCAGCGCGCACTCGACCGTCTGGGCGTCGATGTAATCGTCGGCGTCCACAAAGAAGACAACCTCACCATCGGCCGCATCGATACCGGCATTTCGAGCGCACGAGACGCCCGCGTTTTCCTGGTCAATCACCAGCACACGGTCGTCGGCCTGCACAATTTGATGCAAGACGCCCAGCGAATCGTCAGCCGAACCGTCGTTGACACAGACAACCTGAATCGAGCGCTCGGACTGTGCCAGCAGCGAGTCGAGGCATCTCTGAATGGAACGCGCGGAGTTGTATACGGGAACGACAATAGTCGCTTTGGGAATCGAGGCCTCTCCCATACCGACCTACCCCCTCAGCGATTCGATGAGGAAGGCGGCGACCACACCAGGGCCTCCAACCGATGCGTAGTACTTGGCGCGTCCCAACGCACCATCCGTCGCAAAAGTCGGATGCTCGTCAACCCAGCCCTCAGGATCTTTGAGGATGGCAGCGAGATTCGCGCGCTTCCACGGCTTAAGATCGTCCAGCGAAAACTCCCCGGCGTCCAAGGCCGCTTGGAACTCCTTGGCCATCTGCACCAGGAACTCCTTATAGAACTTAGGCGCCAAGCGCACATAGTTCCACATATACGAGTCGTACTTAATGAGCTGATTGAACTCGAGCATGCGGGCGACGTCATCGCTTGCGTGGTCGCGGGCAAAATCCTCTCGGATCCAGCGCTCGATCTCGGCATACTCGGTATTGACGCAAAAGACCTTAGCCGAAGAATTGACCGAGGAGTTCTCGTTGTCCTGACGATACGAAAGCACGGCATCGTGCAGGTAAACGGCCTTGTCGGCGCAGGCAATCACCTTAAAGGCAAACGACGTGTCCTGAAAGGATGCCCCCGGAGTCGGCAGGAACTTGATGCCGTTGCGCTCAAGAAAATCGCGGCGGTATACGGCCGACCAAATCGACGGCTTTTGCTTAAAGAACCGCGTCGTGTCGCTCGGGTGCACCGGCTTGCCGCAGTCCTTGGGCTTAAACATCTCGTGTAGCGAGCGGCGCTCCTCGGGCTTGGACCAGTAAAAATCAAAATTCGCCTTCGCAAAATCGGCGCCATTGCGCTCGGCCGCTGCCACGAGCTTCTCCAGCGCATCGGGCGCCATAAAGTCATCGGATTCCAGAATGCCCACGTACTTGCCGCGCGCCATATCGAGCCCGCGATTCATCGAGTCGCCGTAACCGCTGTTGGCCTTGTCGATCATCTTCACACGCGCATCACGCTGCATATACTCGCGGATGATATCCGGCGAGCTATCGGTAGAGCCATCGTTGATGCAGATGATTTCGATGTCCTCGAGCGTCTGCGCCACGGCGGAATCGAGGCACTCGCGCAGGTAGCGCTCAACGTTGTAAATGGGAATAAGCAGCGACAGAACAGGGCTGCCAGAGGCGTTAGTAGACAAATGTGCTCCTTAGGAAATACCTGTCGTTTCATGGTATCAAAGGGTCGTCCCGCCCGCGGGCGTTTATATAATCTATGGAGCCCGCAGAGGCAAACCGAAGCGAAAGGAAGTCATGCAGCCCAAAGCCGCACGCGATATATCCATGTTTGCGCGGTTAAAGAAGATCGTCTTGCCCACGCTCTTTTATTGCACTGCCTGCCTGTCTCGATGTACGTCTATCCCCTGCCCGAAATCTCGCTACACGAGATTTGCTCGGAATCCTTATGAGTCTTTGCCTCGCGCTTGCCCTGCTCCTCGTGGATATCGTTCGCCGGACTGTAGTCGAGTCCATTAAGCCCCGTATGAACGGCTAAGCGACCTTCTGACTCCTCAGACCACGAAGCGCGCTTACACCCGAAACAAATAAAATCGCAAAGACAATCGACCAATTCTTGCAGCCAAATACCGGAATATGAACGATCGCATGGTCATGCATAACAACGAAATAACCCAGAACAACAACCAGAGGCAGTGCCATGAGCAGCGACTGGATCAACACCTTTCGACGACGACCGCCTTGCGCGCCGCCCCGTATCGAGCAAACGAGCACGGCAATCCAAATCGCCAATACGGCAGCAAACGAAACAAGGCAAACGACGTTCGAGATCATCGCATAACCGGCAGTTGAGCAAATGGCGAACAGCTGCGGGCTCATGCAATAAAACTCCTTCAAAATCTGAGGCCAGTCAGCCTGGGGCAACAGTGACGAAGTCCCATGCGCAGACCAAAGGCCCATCTCGCCCAGAACGTTCGAAAAGACCTCGTTCCAGCCCAGCACAAACGCCGCAACGGCCCATTTCATCGCCCAGGTAAACACAAACGAAAGCCCAAACCCAAAGAGCGCCTGCAGCATCGTGACGACGCAACGCTTGGGGCGCTCACCCTTGGGGAGCGCAATGAAGGCGAAAAAGCAATGCAGGGCGACAACTGCGGCAGGAATCGTTAAAAAGTCAAGAAACGAAAACACGGCGCCCGTCGCTATCGACCAAAGGACAAGGCGGCTTGTGAAAACCCGTGCGTTCGGGGCCGAGCTCAAACGAAGGCTCATGCAAGACATCATGATGAGCGCCACAAAGAACGAGATGCACAGCAGCAGATCACCGATAAAATTGAAAAACAGATTGGTCGAGAACAACAGGATTGCAAGGAACCCCAACGTCGATGGCTTTGAAAATCGCTTCCGCAAGGCAACGTAAGCGCAAGCGGAGCCGACAATCGCCAGAGCGGCCGCAGGCACCGCGACAACGTCGATACCACCAATAAACAGGCAGACATTCGTAAGTAGCTGCCATCCATGCCAATACCGGTAGTACTGCTGATGCGCAATCCCGCCGGCTTTCGTAACGTCATCAATCTCGGCAACAGTCATCGTCTTAAACGGAGAACCTTGGTCCTTTTGCTGTGCGATTTCAATGATAAAGCGATTGTTATCAAAGCAAACGGGACCAGCTGCAACACGGTGGTCGTAGACATACATGTCAGACAACAGGGCCGAGGACTCCGAACCCTGCGCATGCGACTCGATAACGGGCCTCGGCAGGCAATTCGCCGCGGTATTGCTCAGGACAAATACGACCTGAAGAACCAAAAACAGCAACATGACCTTGACGGGAAGGCTATCGGCAAAGGAGGCTAAACGAGTTTTATTCACAGGGCATCCAAACACAAAGATCGCGTCCACAGGAATCGGCACCTATGTAATACCACAATGCGCGCTTGAAATTTCGCCACACGTCAACCAGGCTTGTAGCAAACGTTCTTGGTGATTAGCGGAACATTACTCGCGGGCGCCCGCCTACGCTTACAATAGTCGTGTCCCATGGGACACGTTGTTTATTCCGCAGGGCCGATGTACTGCCCACGCGAAAGGATACTCTCGTTCATGACTTCCACCCTCCCCGCTCCCATCGACAAGCTCGCCATCGTTGTCGTCACCTATAAGCGCCAGGAACTCCTGGCCAACCTGTTCGACTCCATGACCGAGCTCACGGCAACGCCCTGGCGCATCGTGATCGTCGATAACGAGAATTCGCGCGAGACCGAGGCCATGTGCACCGCATTCAACGAGCGCCTGGCCAACCTGTGGGGCATCGACACCGAGCAGCCCGACGCGAAGGGCGGCACCGACCGCGTCATCTACGCCCCGCAGCTCGAAAACGGCGGCGGCGCGGGCGGCTTTTCCGCCGGCACCAAATGCGCCTACGACCTGGGCGCCCAGTGGTTTTGGGTCATGGACGACGACGTGCTCGTTATCCCGGAGGGCATCGAGCGCCTGGCCAAGTGGACGGACCGCTACGACGTCATCCAGGGTTCGCGCCTGGACTTCGACGGTGGCGCCTTCTTTTGGCAGTACCAGCTCATCCTTTCGCTTGGTATCCCCAACCCCATCGCTAAGTGGGACCTGGGCCCCGAGGGCTACCGCGCCATGAACCAGCTATGCTTTGAAGGCGGCCTGTTCTCCCGTCGCGTAGTCGACAAGATCGGCCTGCCCGATGCGCGCTTTTTCATCTACGGCGACGATGCCTGCTACGGCTACGTTGCCAGCCAGCACTTCCCAGCTGTCGTAGTTGCCGACGTGGTGCTCAAGCGTGCCCGCGCCGTCTCTAACTGGGATATCGCCGGCAAACGTCAGCTCAACTCCACGAGCGACACCAACCGCTACTACATCATGCGCAATCGCGGCTTTTTGGCCCGATACATGCAGATTTACGGCGACTACCACCCCATCTTGTTCCGCTTGGGCAACGCCGCGACCTTCTGCAAGGAGTTCATTCGTCTGGCAGCCGTCGACAAATGCTTCAAGACCGGCATCCCGGCGCTGCGCCGCGGCATGAAAGACGCCCGTAAGATCATCAAGGATCCCGACTGGAAGCCCATGCCGCCCATGAAGGACGCAGAGTAGCGGGCACCCCTGCAGTATCGCCTGCCCCTACAGCCGCTGGCACACCGCTGCCACACGACGCCCGTCAAACCCGAATCCCCAGCGCATACGGCCCATACCGGGTCGCGGTACGCGAATCTTGTCGATACCGTCGCGCTCTATGTCGAGCAGCGCCTGAACGGCCAGCAGCTCCAGGCCGAGCGCGTCCACGTCGGGGTCATACATCATGTTGATCGTTATCAACGGACGCTCGTCGAGCATACCGATCGTGTCTGCCACGTCAAGCACGGCGCCCGTAGGGAAAACCTGGATGTCCCAGCGATTCGCGCCACGCTTTCGCCTCGAGGCAGGATTGGCATAGCCCGGCAAGCCAAAGCAGAGCCCCTGCAAGAGCAGGTGATATGGCAGCGGCGCATCTGGGTCGGTCGCACCGATTCCCGCATCTCCCAGGATGCAATCGAGCGCTTGTCTCACCGCATCCTCGTCCCCACGGCACAACCCGTCGCGAAACGCATCGACGTCTCGAACGTCTTCGGCAGCGCACTCAAACCACTCAATAATCACCAGACGCAAGGCTTGGCGAAGCTCATTATTGGGCAACCGCAGAGCACGGAGACGGCCGCCCTGCTCCGCCTCCTCAATCATATCCGTCGTCAGGAAACCGGACAGATACAGCGCCGTCCACAGGCCATCATCAGACGAGGCCTCTGGCCCCGCAGCGCCCAAACAAAACGGGACCTCAACGCATGCATGGGGCTCAAGCAAATCGAACAAGACCGAAAGGCGGTCGAGATTCCACCCGGCAACTACCCTACTCAGGCAATCGGCATACCCATACAGATCGGCTCGCACAGGCGCTGTGCAGCCTCGGTCCAGAAAACCAATCACACGCGCCGGACTCGAGCAATAGGCCCTGCCAAACCGATATCCCTCGAGCAATTCACGCGCATCATCCAGGTATTCCTCGCGTCCAGCATGATTCAGTAGAGCCTCGACCTCGGCATCCGAAAAGCCGAACCAACGGTCGCACCACGTCGAAAGCGGCGTCGAAAGACAATACGAGCAGCCGCGCGAAGAAAGCGCCGCTTCGGCAGGGCCGGGACGCTCCCCCATCAGACACGTCAACCGTAGCGAATGACCCGCGGCGGCAATGGCGTCGAACAACACACGGTCGAGCAGCTCCGCTGGACCGGGGCCGGACGCGCCCCTCGCGTTCGAACGGTCCAACCACGCCGCGTCGTACCCATCAACGAGCAATACGACCTGCTCATCGCAGGCCATCTCCAGCAGTTCAATGAGCACACCAAGCACCGAGTCAACCTCGGACTCGCTCGCTACGCCACGCGCAACGCGTTCGATGTGACGCACCTTATCTCGCGCCAAATCCGGGGCTTCCAAGAGTGCAAGCAGACGAGCGCATTCACCCGAAAGAGCATCGCGCACGACGCCGGCAACAGCGGCACCACGCCTCGCAGCGCCAGAAAAGTCCAGCGATATCACCGGATAGCAAGCGTACTCGTCCCGATAGCGCCCGCCGTCCGCATCCCAAATCTGAGTATCGGCAAACAAGCTCCGACCAGCACGACCGACCGCGGGACGCTCCAGAAAAGCCTTGAGCATCGACAAGTTCATGCTTTTGCCAAAACCCTCGGGTCGGCAGCACACCATAACGGACGCATCGCAATCCAGCATATCGGCAATAAACATGGTCTTGTCGACCAGCGCGCAGCAACCAAGAGCCTCCGCATAGTCGTGCATGCCGATGGGCAAAACCACATCGTCGGTACAGCCGATTAGACGTACGCCAAAGCCGGCAGCACAACCATTATTTGCCTGTTCAGACATTGCAACGTTCCCCCTAAATCGCAGCACGATGCCAATTGTAATGACGGCCTCTCACGTACTGATGTAGCGCGCAAACATATCGGGCAACGGTAGCAACATGGGGTGTGAGGGGGCATAACTAATCGTTGCACAACAAAACAGGGCCCGATGCATTCGCGCCGGACCCCGTCCCAACTCTTTAGTTATTCAGCAGCCGAGAGACTACTCCTTGGAACCGTCTTCCCCTGCAGCCTTGTTCTCCTGATCGAGTTTATGCTTGCCGCTCACGATAGACGTGGCGCCCAGCGTGGCCAGGCTCGCGCTCGCAAGGCTCACCATAACGATGAGGTCGCCCGTCTTGGGCATGTTGCCACCCGAGGTCTTGGTCGTGGTAGTCGTCGCGGCGGTCGTAGTACCACCTTTGTCACCGGCCTTCTGAGCATCGGCATCGGACTGCTTCGCGCCTGCGCCGGCGAAAGCATCAGAAGCGCCGTCGGCATTGGAGCCGGAGCCCCGGTCAGACGTCCCCTCATCAGAAGAAGAGCCGCCGTTAAAGCCCGCCATCAAAGACCATCCCAGCATGGATCCAAGCTGCTCGCCGGCAGAAGGCTTGTTTTCTGTCGAGGAATCGCCAGCATCGGCGCCCTCGTTAGAACCGTCCTCGGAAGCATCGGAGTCAGAATCAGTAGAGGAGCCAGCATCGGCAGAGGAATCGCCAGCGCCGCTGGAAGCACCTGCATCGGTAGAGCCAGAAGTCGTGCCATCCGTAGCGCCATCGGAGCCAGAAGTCGTGCCATCCGTAGCGCCATCGGAGCCAGAAGTCGTGTCATCCGTAGCGCCATCGGAGCCAGAAGTCGACGAATCGCCAGAAGCAGCGCCGCCAGACGCAGCCCCGCCGTTACCAGCATCATCGCTGCCCGCATCAGTCGAGGGCGCATCCGTATCGTTATCGTCGCCCGCATCGTCATCGGTACCAGGTGTCGGTGCGGCGGGAGCAGCGGGCGCCATGCTCGGACCGGGCGCCGGCGCGGGCTCGGGCTCAGGCTCCACGGGCGTTGCCGCGGCAGCCTCGTCCTCGGTAATAAAGACCAGGCAGTCCTTGAGCTCATTGCGGTAGCGGTTCTTCCAGCCCTCGTGGTACTGGGGCTGGCTTGCATACTTGGTCGCCACATTATTGACCACGCTGCTGGAAAGCGCCGTCACAAACTCGCGGTCGGTCATGTTGTTGGAAAGTTTTGCCCAGCGGAAAAAGTCCTGGCAGCCACCGGTGCCGCACATATTGGTGATACTCCACACCATACCCTTGACGCAGTCGGCACGGCCGGAAATGTCAATACCAAGGGCGCTCTTGAGCCACGCCTCGGTCACCGCATAGTACGAGTTGTACGCATACGCATCCTGTAGAGCCGAAAACTCAGCAGGGTCGGTGTTATAAGCACCCTGGAAGGCCTCCTGCGCAATACGGCCCAGCTCGGTGAGCTGGCCGTTCGCATACATAGGGTTGTTCGCGTTGGAAATCTCACCGCCGCGATCGATCGCAGCCTTAAGCATGCCGTACTTAGCAGAATCGTAGTTGTAGACCTGCTTCATAAACGGAATGAGCGACCAACGCCGGTCGAACTGGTAATAGCCCAACGCGTTATAGCCGTCGCCATACGAAAAGCCCTGGTTATAGTTGCCGTGGCTCTCATATTTGGTGAAGTACTTCATCTCGGCGGTCACGTTGACAAACGAAACACCCTGAACCGACCTCAGCACGCCCGAGAAGGACTGCTGGGTGTAAAGGCCCTTATCGATATCGGTGGCATCCGAGGCAACACCCGGCGTGGGCTCCTCGGCAACAGCAGTCACAGGCGCGGCAAGGGCGCCAAACGAAAGCGCCAACGTAAGACCTGCGACAATTGCGGAATGCTTGGGCTGCATAGATCCTCCCTGCATTGGTGTAGTTAAAGTGCAGTTTGCAAAGATGAATTCAGTATTACAGCTCGCCGTTTGTTGCACAACAACCCATCGGTAAACGGCAACAACCCTCCGCGGAATCTTAAGGAAATGCTCTCAAACTACAGCTTAATGTCGAAGTTGATCTCGGGGACAGCAGCTAGGTCGGCCAACGTCACGCCGTCGACGTACTTTTCGATCACGTCGTCCAGCCCGCGCCAGAACTTAACGGTCGAGCAAAGGTCGCTGCGAGTACAGCTGTTGTCGATGCCGTCGCACGCCACCGGAGCCGTGCTGCCCTCGACGGCACGCAGGATGTCGCCGGCGCGCACCTCGGCCGGGTCCTTAGCCATCATGTAGCCGCCGCCCTTACCGCGTACGCTCTTAAGCAGGCCCGCCTTCATAAGCGGACGAACCAGCTGCTCCAAATACTTTTGTGAGATATGCTCGCGGTCGGCGACCTCGCGCAGAGCAATCTTGCCCTCGGCGTCACCAAGCGCTGCGATATAGATCATCAGTCGGAGGGCATAGCGGCCCTTAGAAGAAATGAGCATACCTACCCTCCCGTTGTTCCTGGAACAAAACCACCAAGGGCATTTGTCCCAAATCTTATGCACGCGGGGCAAACAAACCTGATTATTATGTCCCACATCTAAAAAGTCGAGTGGATTAGTCGGGTTTTCCCTTGACTAACGCCGAACCCATAGTAACTTTATTCCGAGAAGATTCCTAGGGTTTAGTACACCTATGAGTACACCATATACAGAGAGGGACAGCATGAGCGCAAATCCGCTGCTTTCCATCGAAGGTCTCACCGCCTCCGTGGACGAGAAGACCATCCTCCACAACGTCAACCTCAACGTCGCCGCCGGCGAGACCCACGTGCTGATGGGACCCAACGGCGCCGGCAAGTCCACCCTCGGCCACCTGGTCATGGGCGACCCCGTCTATACCGTCAACGACGGCCGCATCGTCTTTGACGGCCAGGACATCACCGATCTCACCACCGACAAGCGTTCCCGCGCCGGCCTGTTCCTGAGCTTCCAGGCCCCGGTCGAGATCCCCGGCGTGCCGCTGTCGAGCTTTTTGCGCGCCAGCATCGCCGGCCGCCCCGGCCTGGAGATGAAGGGCAAGGAGTTCCGCCGTCGCGTGAAGGAGCTCGCGGCCGAGCTCAACATGGATACCGCCTACCTCAACCGCGAGCTGGGCGTGGGCTTCTCGGGCGGCGAGAAGAAGAAGGTCGAGATGCTCCAGCTTCTGCTGCTGCAGCCCAAGCTCGCCATCCTGGACGAGACTGACTCCGGCCTGGACGTCGATGCCCTGTCCACCGTCAGCCACGGCATGGACGCCTACCGCAAGAGCTGCGACGGCTCCATGCTCATCATCACGCACAACACGCGCATCCTGGAACACCTGGATGTCGACCGCGTCCACGTTATGGTCAAGGGCCACATCGTGCGCGAGGACGACGCCTCGCTCATCCCCTGGATCGACAAGAACGGCTTTGAGACCTTCGAGCGCGAGGCCGCCGAGCAGCGCGCCCAGGCCGAGGCCGCCGCTGCCGAGCAGCAGGCGTAAAGGGGCGACGCAATGACCAAGAACCGCACCGAGGTCGCGGACATCGACCGCAGCCTCTACGACTTCACTTATGGCGAGGAGGGATTCGAGCGCCTCGATGCCGGCATCACGCCCGACATAGTGCGCGAGATCAGCGCCAAGAAGGACGAGCCGCAATGGATGCTCGACCTGCGCTTAAAGTCCCTCGATATTTTCAATCGCTTCCCCGACCCGACGTGGGGTCCCTCCATCGAGGGCCTGGACATGGACAACATCGTCACCTACGTCAAGCCCAACACCGACCAAAAGCACGACTGGGAGTCGGTGCCCGACGACATCAAGAGCACCTTTGAGCGCTTGGGCATCCCCGAGGCCGAGCGTAGCTACCTGGCGGGCGTCGGCGCGCAGTACGACTCCGAGCTCGTCTACCACAACATGCAGGACACGGCGTCCAAGATGGGCATCGTCTACTCCGGCATCGAGGAGGCCCTGCACGACCCGCAGTGGGAGCCGCTCATCCACGAGAAGTTTATGACGCTCATCCCGCCCACCGACCACAAGTTTGCGGCCCTGCACGGTGCCGTGTGGTCGGGTGGCTCGTTTGTCTACGTGCCCAAGGGCACCAAGCTCGATTTTCCGCTGCAGAGCTACTTCCGCCTCAACGCCAAGGGCGCTGGCCAGTTTGAGCACACACTCATCATCGTCGAGGACGATGCCGACCTGCACTTTATTGAGGGCTGCTCCGCGCCCAAGTACAACGTGGCCAACCTCCACGCCGGCGCTGTCGAGCTGTTTGTGGGCAAACGCGCGCATCTGCGCTACTCGACTATCGAGAACTGGTCCAAGAACATGTACAACCTCAACACCAAGCGTGCGCGCGTGGACGAGGACGGCGACATCGAGTGGATCAGCGGCTCCTTCGGCAGCCACGTGGGCTACCTCTACCCCATGAGCGTGCTCAACGGCCGCCGCGCCCGCTCGAGCTTTACCGGCATCACCTTTGCCGGCGCCGGCCAGAACCTCGATACCGGCTGCAAGGTCGTGCTCAACGCGCCCGATACCTCGGCAACCGTCGAGACCAAGGGCATCTCCAAGAGCGGCGGCATCCAGACCTTCCGCAGCTCAATCGTGGCCACGCCCAAGGCCGAGGGCTCCAAGGCAACCGTGAGCTGCCAGTCGCTGATGCTCGACGACCAGAGCCGCTCCGATACCATCCCCGCCATGGACATCCGCGCCAAGAATGTCGACATCGGCCACGAGGCAACTATCGGCCGCATCGGCGACGACAAGGTGTTCTACCTGATGAGCCGCGGCATCTCGGAGGAAGAGGCCCGCACCATGATCGTCAACGGCTTTGCCAACCCGGTCTCCAAGGAGCTGCCGCTGGAGTACGCCGTCGAGATGAACAACCTGATCAAGCTCGAGATGGAAGGAGCGATCGGATAATGAAACAGGAAACCAACACCGCTGCTACCACGCTCGAGCAGGTCAACGCGATGCCAGCCGCCACTTGGGGTTGGCTCAAGATGAACCAGACCAAACTCGAGCTTTCCGACGAGCTTGCCACCGCTCCCGCCGAGGCCGTTGAGGTCGAGGGCCTGGACGAGCAGTTTGCCGGCTCGGCCGACGCCTTCGACGCCGCCATGGAAACCATGGCCGAGCGCTTCCCCGAGCGCCGCGCCTCCGCCCCCGGTGATGCCGCCGACCGCGCCCGCATCACACCCGAGACCGAGCTCGACGTGCCCGCCACCTCGGTCTACCAGGCCGGCGCCATCAAGCTCGAGGAAGAGCTCGCCCCTGCCGAGGCCTTCGAGACTGGCATGGGCGAGGCTGCCTACACCTACCTGGTCGACCACGCTGCCAAGCGCATCGTCATCGACGTGCCCGCATACCAGCACGCCACGGTTACCGTGCGCGTGAGTGGCGTCGACGCTGCCGCGACCATCGCCGCCATCGACGTCGTCGCCCGCCCGCAGGCAACGCTCGACCTGCAGATCGCCCTGGACTCGCCCGCCGAGGGCGAGGGCGTCGTGGGCTCCGTGCTGCGCGTGTGCGCCCACGAGTACGCCACCGTCAACGTGACCTGCACGCAGACGCTCGACGACAGCTGGATCGCACTCGACGACACCGGCCTGTTCCTGGACGAGGGTGCGCGCGTCAACGTGCAGCACACCGTGCTGGGTGCCGGCGCCAGCGCCACCGGCCTTGCCGGCGACCTGCTGGGCGACACCGCCAAGGTGACGATCGATACCGATTACCTGGGCGCCCGCGAGCAGGTGCGCGACTTTAACTACGAGCTGCGCCACCGCGGTCGCAAGACCGAGTGCGAGATCGACGCCAACGGCGTGCTGACCGGCACGTCCAAGAAGGTCTACCGCGGCACCATCGACCTCGTGCACGGCTGCAAGGGCGCAACCGGCACCGAGCGTGAGACGGTGCTTCTGGCCAACAAGGGCGTCGACAACAAGACCGTCCCCGTTATCCTGTGCGACGAGGATGACGTCGCCGGCAACCACGGTGCCACCATCGGCCACGTCCGTGACGAGCAACTGTTCTACCTCGCCTGCCGCGGCCTTGACCAAAACGCCGCCGAGGACCTGTTCATCCGCGCCAAGCTGGAGGACGCCGCGCTTTCCGCGACCGACGAGCGCACCCGCGCCGCCGTCGTCCGTCTGGGCAACAACCTAATCGATAACTTTGAGGAGGAGCTCGCATGATCGACACCGAGCACGTTAAATGCGACACCTGTACCGCACCGGAGCCTATGGAGCTCGACGCCAGCGACGAGGCCTCGCGCGGCTGGCCTACCGTCGACATCGAAACCAATCCCTACAAGGCGCAGTTCCCGCTGTTCCAGCAGCACCCCGAGATCGCCTTCCTCGATAGCGCCGCCACCGCGCAGCGCCCCGCCTGCGTGCTCGACGCCGAGCGTGACTTCTACCAGCGCATGAACGCCAACCCCCTGCGCGGCCTGTACTCGCTGTCCGTCGAGGCCACCGAGGCCATCGCGAAGGTGCGCCAGCAGATCGCCGACGTCATCGGCGCGCCCCAGGCCAACGAGTTCGTCTTCACCCGCAACACGAGTGAGTCGCTCAACCTGGTCGCCAAGAGCTTTGCGCCCACGGTCCTCGAGCCGGGCGACGAGGTCGTCATCACCATCATGGAGCACCACTCCAACCTGATCCCGTGGCAGCAGGTCTGCCGCGAGACCGGCGCCAAGCTCGTCTACCTCTACCCCACCAAGACCGGCCAGCTCACGACCGAGGAAGTGCTTGCCAAGGTGGGCCCCAAGACCAAGATCTTGGCCGTGGGTCAGGTCTCTAACGTCCTGGGCGTCGAGAACCCGGTCAAGAATCTCGGCAAGCTCGTGCACAAGTATGGCGGCTATCTGGTCGTCGACGGCGCGCAGTCGCTGCCGCACATGCCGGTCAACGTGGCCGATCTGGGCGCCGATTTCTTTGCCTTTAGCGCGCACAAGGCCATGGGTCCCATGGGCATCGGCGTGCTGTGGGGCAAGATGGACCTGCTCAACGCCATGCCGCCCATGCTTACCGGCGGCGAGATGATCGACTCGGTCACCGAGCAGGACGCCGTCTGGGCGCCCGTCCCCGAGAAGTTCGAGGCCGGCACGCAGGACGCCGCCGGCATCTTCGCCACAGGCGCGGCGCTTGATTACCTGGTTAACACCGTGGGCTACGAAAACATCCAGGCCCGCGAGCAAGCACTCGTCCACTACCTGATGGGCGAGCTCATGCAGCTCGACTTTGTCCAGATCATCGGCTCTATCTATTGGGACAACCATCACGGCGTCGTGAGCTTTAACGTCCACGGCATCCACCCGCACGATGTCGCGAGCATCATGGACATGGACGGCGTCTGCATCCGCGCGGGTCACCACTGCGCGCAGCCGCTGCTCACCTGGCTGGGCGTCGAGAACCTCGCCTGCTGCCGCGCCAGCGTGGCCTTCTACAACGACAAGGCCGATATCGACAAGTTCATCGCCGGTCTGCATCACGTTTGGAGCACGTTCAATGGGTAATCTGTACACCTCCACCACGTTTATGGAGCACAACTCACACCCCGACTACAAGTACGAGATGGATGCCCCCACGCACGAGCACGACGGCATCAACCCCAGCTGCGGC
Organism: uncultured Collinsella sp.; assembly: GCA_900549455.1. GTDB lineage: Bacteria > Actinomycetota > Coriobacteriia > Coriobacteriales > Coriobacteriaceae > Collinsella. The sequence continues at coordinate 23,459 of UROM01000013.1, forward strand.
GACGAGCTCACCTTGCAGCTACGTGTCGAGAACAACGTGATCGAGGAGGCCTCGTTTACCGGCCACGGCTGCGCCATCAGCCAGGCCAGCGCCGACATCATGGCCGACCTCATCACCGGCGAGACGGTCGAGGAAGCACGTCGCTTGGCAGGGCTCTTCCTCGCCATGATCCGCGGCGAGCAACTCTCCGAGGAGGACCTGGAAGATCTGGACGAGGCCGCTCAGCTCCAGGACATCTCGCACATGCCCGCCCGCGTTAAATGCGCCGAGTTAGCCTGGCGCACCCTCGACGGCATGCTCACGGGACAAAATAATCAGTAACATTTGTCTCAAATCTGAAGAATTCTGTTGGCCGAATCGCTTAACTTTTGCGATTCGGCCATTTTCTTTACTGCCTTTATCTCGAGCCCTCGACCTGCGCGTCCACCTGCGCATAAGCACGCACAATACGAGAGGCAGTACTTTTGCCAACCCCGGTATACCGCTCAATCTGGCGCACCGTGAAACCGGCATCGTGTAATCCAACAATAACGGTATCGCGCCGCGCCGGCGGTGCGGCTTTAACCCCGTGGAGCGACACCCCGAAGCTCTTTGCCAACTTGTCGGCAAAGGCGTGGCGTTCCCACTCCGTCTCTTTCATATCGCACAGCGCTGGCTCGCCGCCGTCGGGCGTCGAAAGCGAATGGGCAATAAAGCCCTCGGCAGAACCAAAAAGCTCAAGTACGCAAGAAGGATCGGAAAATCCCCTCGTGACATCGGCCGCATCACTGTCGTAAGCGCGCAGATGCTCTGCAAAGCTGCTCCAGGGATAACGCTCGATTAGGCTCATGCCCGCCTCCTGCGGATCGGCGTGTACAGAGCGAATAGCCTCCATCACCTGCCAGTCGGTATCGAGCGAGCGGCGCTCAAAACGATCCCGAAACAGGCAGCCCGCGCGCCCAGTGCGCTTATTGAACCGACGAGCATACGTCAACAGTAGCCGCTGCATGGCTGCGCTCATTTTGTCCTCGTAATCCAAAAGCACCAGATCCACGTGGTCGCCCATGAGGCACCACGCCAAAATCGTCACCTGGGCATCGCGGCAGCAGTCGCGCATTAGCTCCAAAAACTCCCACCGGTCCTCGTCACTCTCAAAGATCAACTGCCCGCCCGTACCGCGAGCACAAACATGGTAAAAACCGGTGATCGTTTTCCAAACGCGCTGCATGGCGCTCCCTTCGCCGGGATCTACATACCATCCAATACATCACGATTGAAACGTGCCATCAAAACATTCACGTAAAATGGCACCCGTCGACGGTAAAAGGCGGCAAACCGACGGCGAACGGCAATATAGCCACAGGTCAGGCAACGTTGCCTTGCCAAAAGCTTGACCAGAACCGATCCCCTTCAGCGGACCGCGCACCCGCAAACAGCTTGATTAAATCGTTTCAATTGAAAGTTCCGCGCTTCTCGCTACGAAAACTGAGCCGTTCGCCGAATATTCCGTGCATTTCGCGGTATTATAGGGGCTGCATGTCATGTCCCTTTCGAAGGGTCGCCCGGCAATCGCCAGCCACGACCCCCAGACGGGACGCCAACACGATAGAGAGGAGAGGCATGCAGTACTCACAGGAAGTGGAGAACATGTGCCCCGTTGCCAAGGGTGCATACCACGGCCCCGCACCCATCCCCGAGGAGGGCAAGTGGGTCCAGGCTAAGGAGATTTCCGACATCTCCGGTCTTACGCACGGTGTGGGTTGGTGCGCACCTCAGCAGGGCGCCTGCAAGCTCACGCTGAACGTCAAGGACGGCATCATCGAGGAGGCCCTCGTTGAGACCATCGGCTGCTCGGGCATGACCCACTCTGCCGCCATGGCTTCCGAGATCCTTCCCGGCAAGACCATCCTCGAGGCCCTCAACACCGACCTCGTCTGCGACGCCATCAACGTTGCTATGCGCGAGATCTTCCTGCAGATCGTTTACGGCCGCAGCCAGACCGCGTTCTCCGAGGGCGGCCTGCCCGTGGGCGCCTCCCTCGACGACCTCGGCAAGGGCCTTCGCTCTCAGGTCGGCACCATGTTCGGCACCAAGGCCAAGGGCGCTCGTTACCTCGAGCTCGCTCAGGGCTACGTCACCCGCATGGCTCTCAACGACAAGAACGAGATCATCGCGTTCGAGTTCCTGAACCTCGGCAAGTTCACCGACGCCGTCAAGGCCGGCAAGACCCCCGAGGAGGCCATCGCTGGCGCTATGGGCCACTATGGTCAGTGGGAGAACGCTGCCAAGTACATCGACCCGCGCACCGACGAGGAGACTCACTCCGTCGCCAGCGTGTTCCCGGTTCACGAGTAGAAAGGGAGGGAAATAACTATGACTGTTACGTTCGAAGGTTACGAGCGCCGCGCTGACAAGATCAACAAGTGCCTCGCCGACAACGGCATCGCCTCCCTCGAGGAAGCTCTGCAGATCTGCACCGACAAGTGCTTCAACCCGCGTGAGATCGTCAACAACACCCAGTCCATCGCCTTCCAGAACGCTGAGTGGGCCTACACCCTCGGCTGCGCTCTCGCTGTCAAGCGTGGCGCCAAGTCCGCTTCTGAGGCTGCTGCCATCATCGGCGAGGGCATCCAGGCCTTCACCGTTCCCGGCTCCGTCGCCGAGGACCGCAAGGTCGGTCTGGGCCACGGCAACCTGGGCGCTATGCTGCTCTCCGACGACACCGAGTGCTTCGCCTTCCTGGCCGGCCACGAGTCCTTCGCTGCCGCTGAGGGCGCTATCGGCCTGGCTCTGAACGCCAACAAGGCTCGTAAGAAGCCGCTGCGCGTTATCCTCAACGGTCTGGGCAAGGACGCTGCTCAGATCATCGCCCGCATCAACGGCTTCACCTACGTGAAGACCCAGTTCGACTACTACACGGGCGAGCTCAAGGTCGTCGAGACCATCCCCTACTCCGATGGTCCCCGCGCTGCCGTTAACTGCTACGGCTCCGACGACGTCCGCGAGGGCGTTGCCATCATGTGGCACGAGAACGTCGACATCTCGATCACCGGTAACTCCACCAACCCCACGCGCTTCCAGCACCCCGTCGCTGGCACCTACAAGAAGGAGCGCATCGAGGCTGGCAAGAAGTACTTCTCCGTCGCTTCTGGTGGCGGCACTGGCCGTACCCTGCACCCGGACAACATGGGCGCCGGCCCTGCCTCTTACGGCATGACCGACACCATGGGCCGTATGCACTCCGACGCCCAGTTCGCCGGTTCCTCCTCCGTGCCTGCGCACGTCGACATGATGGGTCTCATCGGCATGGGCAACAACCCCATGGTCGGTGCCACCGTCGCTTGCGCTGTCGCCGTCGAGGAGGCCCTCAAGGCCTAATCGCGCCCGCGCGATGCTCATACAGTTGAGCTTTAGAGCCGCTACCTTTCAAGGTAGCGGCTCTTTTTGTTTGCGCTGTCGCAGGGTGACTAATGCCGATATAACAGTTGGGGCGAAATACGAGATGTGACGAGATGGAACGCCAGAGCGTCCATGACGCACACCTGCCATATTTGCCCTTTACCGATTTATCCAATCTTTGCGACGCCTTTGCCGATCACCCATGCGACAATGCGCGAACGAGAAAGGAATCCCATGGAATCAACTGATGTACTGGTAATTGGATCTGGCATTGCGGGCCTTTGCGCCGCTATAGAAGCAGCACGCGCGGGCGCGACCGTTGCCATCGCAAGCGCCGGCAAGACCATGAGCGGATCGAGCTTTTTCCCGGGCACCTGGGGCCTCGGCCTTATTGGCCCCGTCGACGAAGACGACGAACAGGAACTCATCGACACCATCCAGACCGTCGGCGGCGGCGTTGCCGACCCCGAACTCGTCCAGACGTTCGTCCACGGCATTCCCCAGGCGATTGACTGGCTCGAACAGGATCTGGGCGTAGAACTCCAGCGCCCGCAAAGCGCCGAGAGCGCCCAGCAAAAGCAGTTTATCCCCTGCTTTGACCATAAGACACGCAATTGGCGCGGCCTCACCCGCAAGCCCCTCGAAGACGCGTGTACGGCCCAGATAGAGTTGCTCGGCATTCGTCTACTCCCCCGCCACGAGCTCATCGACCTTGTTGAAGATACGAATGGAAAGATTGTCGGCGCCGTGCTCTACGACCGCGCAAGCGAGCATCTCGTGCCTATGGCAGCCAAGGCCACTATCATTGCTGCGGGCGGCACGGGTGGCCTATTCGAGCGCAGCCTCACTTCCGCCGACGTGCTCAGCTCATCACAGGCCATCGCGCTGGCGCACGGTGCGTCCCTTACCAATATAGAGTTCATGCAGATGATGCCCGGCTTCATCGAGCCCAAGCGAAACCTTGTCTTTAACGAGAAAACCTGGCGATACGTCAAGTTCGACCAGCCGGTCGATATCGCCGACGACAAGCTGGACAATCTGCTCGAGCAACGCTCTGGATATGGTCCCTTCACTTCGCGTCTGGCTTCCCGCGCCATCGATCTTGCCATCGATCAAGCAGGCGCCGAAGGCCTGGCGCTCCACTACGACTTCCCCCGCGAGGACGTCCCTGAGTTTGTGCAGACCTTTGCCACCTGGCTACAGGACGAGCACGGCATCGCGCCGACCGACGAGATGCGCGTGGCGATGTATGCCCATGCTGCCAACGGCGGCATCAAGATCGACAAGACCGCGTACACGGGCGTTAAGGGCCTCTACGCCTGCGGCGAGGCAACAGGCGGCATGCACGGGGCCGACCGCATCGGCGGCTTGTCGAGTGCCAATGGCATCGTATTCGGGCGCATCGCGGGCGCATCGGCAGCCCAGGCAGCACAGAATGCACCTGAGGCAGCCCTGAAGGCGGATATCGCCCTCCCCCAGTACGGCATTGCCACAACAGATGCCGAACGCCTGACACGCAGCCTTAAGCATACGATGAGTACCTATTGCATGATCAACCGCACCGAGACGGGCCTCTACACCTGTCTCTTATACACATCTGACGCTGCCGACGATCGCATAAGTGTA
>UROM01000014.1 GCA_900549455.1 uncultured Collinsella sp.
TCTACACTTATGCGATCGTCGGCAGCGTCAGATGTGTATAAGAGACAGACTATGTCCTGGATGGGGGTGGCACGCCGGCTCCTCAACATGAGGAGCATTCTCCATCTGCACGGGCTGCGGCATCTGCGGACCCGCAACCCGTGTCCTCGGCGGCCCCTGCATCCTCGAGCGCCAGTGCGACGCAGCCAAAAGCGGCACCGGTAGCGGCACCGACCCCATCGGCGCCTGAGCCCGCTGCGCCCAAACCGGCTGCTCCGACCCCCGCGTCCAAGTCCGTTGCCGCGCCCGCGCCCAAGTCATCCGACCTGGCCAAGGCCCCCTGGCTGCGCTCCGACAACCCTGCCGGCGCTCCTGCCACGGGCAAGCTCCCGACCGAGCCCGCGCCCCGAGCGCCCGAGCGCGCGTCCGCTCCCAAGACTCAGCCGTCTGCGCAGGCTGCGCCATGGGAATCCGAGCAGGTGCCCTACGACGACGCCATGGTCGGCGGTTTTGTTGCCGATGCCGGCGGGGACGATCTGCCCCCGTTCGACGTGCCGGGTGCGGCGTCCGCGCCCAAGGCCGCTGCAACTGCCCCCAAAGAGGAGGACGTTCCTGCAACTCCCTGGGAATCCAATCCCGGCGCCGGTAGTCCCTTCGGCCACCAGGGCGCAGCCCCGAGCATTCCGCAGACCGAGGACGAGGCTAAAGCCCTCATCCGCAACGTCTTTGGCCAGGCCACCATCTTCAAGCCGGTGGAGTAACCGTGCGGGCGGGTACGCTGCTCAAGAAGAGATCTCTTTGTCCGGGCGCATCTGTATTTCGGACATGTGTAGTGTGGTGTCGCGTATATCGCATTCGAGCAGACAGGTGCGTGACGGTCGGCCTAGGATGCTGAGGTCGATACGATACGTCGCATGGCTGTCCGTGTGCTCGACTTGCTCGGCGTTGACGGTTGCTCCGATTGTAAGTAAAGAGCCCAGTTCGGCATCGACAATCTTGGAGTCCTTTATCTTGACCTTGAACTCTTGGTAGAGGGACGGGCTGTTGTAGTAAATGGTTCGGGTTCCGTCGGTGCACTCATCGGTCGCTTCCCATTTGACGACGGGCTGGTCCGAGCTGGCTATCAGCAGTTCTGCTCCAAAGGCTATGGCATGGGTGATGACAACCAGCAATGCCCAGCCGACAAAGAGATAGAGAACCACATATGCAACGGGGTGTTTTGAGCGGATGTTTTGGAGCATGTCGGGGGCATTCATGGGGGCACCTCCAAATTGCTATCTATGGCAATCAGATTATACCCCGCCGTCATGCGCGCCACCCCGAGCAGCGGTCCGGCATTTTGCTATCTAGCTGGATGCATAATATGTCGGGTTCCGGCCCTGCTAGATTTAGTTTGAGACATTATGCAACCTTGCATAATCTTGGGGCGCATCACACTCCAGGACATGTATATCGACTGAGGTAGCGTGACTGCCCCGCTCGCTGGCCGCGCGCCGTGGTACGATTTTTGAGTTTGAAAGTCCCGCCGCGTCTCGGCTGCCCTTGCAGCTTGTCGCGCGGCCGCACGTAAAGGAGCCATCATGGCCGGTATGAACATGCAGCAGATGATGAAGCAGGCTCGCAAGATGCAGGAGCAGCTTGCCGCCGCGCAGGAGAACCTCAAGTCCCAGACCGTCGACGCCTCTGCCGGCGGCGGCATGGTCAAGGTGACCGTTAACGGCGAGATGGAGCTCGTCAACCTCACCATCGATCCCGATGCCCTCGATCCCGAGGACGTCGATATGCTGCAGGACATGATCATGGCTGCTGTCAACGAGGCCGTCCGCGGCGTCAACGAGCTCGCCAACAAGCAGATGGGCGCCATCACCGGCGGCCTCAACATCCCGGGCATGCCGTTCTAAGACACGCATATATATGAGTGCGAATCACAGTCTGCAAAAACTGCTCGATGAGCTGGGCCGCCTGCCGGGCATTGGCCCCAAGTCGGCCCAGCGCATCGCCTATTACCTGCTCGAGGCCGATGCCGAGGAGGCCCGCCGCCTGGCCGAGGCCATCCTGGAGGTTAAGCAGGAGGTCCACTTTTGCAGCCGTTGCTTTAACTACGCCACGGCCGACGAGTGCTCCATCTGCCAGGACCCGATGCGCGATACCACTCGCATTTGCGTGGTGGGCGAGCCGCGCGACGTCCAGGCGATTGAGCGCACGGGCAGCTACCATGGCCTCTACCATGTGCTGGGCGGCGTGATCAGCCCCATGGACAAGATCGGTCCCGAGCAGCTGCATATCCGCGAGCTGCTGGCGCGCCTGGGCCACGAGGACATCCACGAGGTCATTATCGCCACCAACCCCAACATTGAGGGCGAGACCACGGCGAGCTACCTTGCTCGCACCATCAAACCATTGGGCGTTGAGGTATCGCGTCTTGCGAGCGGCCTTCCCGTGGGCGGCGACTTGGAGTATGCCGACGAGCTTACGCTTGGCCGCGCTATCGAGGCCCGCCGCGCGATCTAGGCGGCGTCAGCTCCATGGCATGTCCCGTCGGCCTGCCGCACGGGGCACTCATAATTGGGCACGCGTTCATGCATTTGTTGTGCAACAAACCTGCTTTTCATCCGCTTATCGCGTGGATGGGTCCGCTCGCACCTCGTATTTGCCCATTCGTTGCGCAACCTTTTGGGTTCGCTGATACACTCAAATGTGAATATGAAAGAATGCGCCGCTTTTAAGCGGCGTGTTTTTGTTGGAGGAGAACGCATGCGGCCCGGGGGCACTCAGACAAAGCGTGGCGCCGCGGTGCGCATGCGACGCCGGCTGGGCCTGGCGCCTCGGGCGTATGTGCTGCTGTCCTGTTCGCTGGCGCTGGTCGTTGCCGGCGTTTCTGCCTACGGTTTGGCCGTGCCACCTATGGTGCAGGCGCGTACCGCGCGCGAGCTGCGCATGGGGCATAAGGCCAAAAGCGATTTGGGCACCACAACCGGATACGCCTGGGCGAGTGTAGTCACGCACGTCGTGTTTGATGTCGACGACGCGGGCGGCGCCGATGCGCCGGACAACGAGATCACGCTTGCCAACGGCAAGACCATCGTGCTCACCAACACCAAGATCATCCATCACCTTTCCGATAACAGTGTTTCGGCCGTCGTAAACAAGGCCGAGGAGCAAAAGGGTCAGGATGCGCAGCAATCGGGGAAACCTGGCGGCTCCGGTTCGTCTGGTTCCGGCTCCGATTCGTCGAACTCGAGCAGTGGTTCCGGTTCGGGCTCCGCCTCTGGCGGTGGATCTTCGAGTGATAGCTCGACGGACGGTGGTATCGGCGGGGACGCGGGCTCTGGTGGCCTCTCGGCTGCCGAGGAGGAGAGTATTCACGGCTGGCTCGTGACCAAATACAACATGCTCGATGGCTATGTCGCCCGCGCCAACAGCGTGGTTTCGACCTATAACGCTACGGGGGATTATGAACCGTGCAAGAGACTGGTCAGAGAGATGTATGTCATCCGCGCAGAGTTTGGTCGACAGACATTTCCGACCAAGTCGAAGTGGTACAAGCAGTTTGGCAATTTGTGGGGCTGCTACACTAATTTATGCATATGGGTCGAACGCTGTGGTGATGACGACATTGCGCTCAATAACTTCAACAATAGTCTGGCGGCGATCGCCCTATGACGAACGACCTCGCTTCTGCGGCAGCCCAGTCGCTCAACCGTGATCCCATGGTGGGCCTGCGCCTGGCGCGCATCGACGGGTTTGAGCCGGCCGTCGCCCTGGGCACGGACGAGCTTCCCGCCTACCTGCGCCGTTTTACGATGCTGTTTGCCGACGACGCCACCATGCGCCGCGGCGGTATCGGCCGTGTGACGCGTGCCGTCAACGCGCAGGGCGAGGCCGTGGCGCTCAAGCAGCTCATCTTGCCAACGCGTGACGAATTTGATGACGGTGTCGCCCACGAGGCGCTGGTCACCAAGTTTAAGGCGGCGTTTCGCGAGGAATATGAATGCCATCGTGCCCTTTCGGGCCTTAAGGGCTTTCCCCGATTATACGGGTGGGGCGAGGTCGACGGCGTGCCCGCGATTGTCATGGAATGGGTCGAGGGCGAGACGCTCGCCCGCCTGCGCCCGCGCCTTGCCGTGGACGATGCCGGTCGCCTGTCGCCGCTCGTGGCCGCTCGCCTGGGCCGCGACCTGTTCGACCTGCTCTGCCGTATGAACCTGGTGGGGGAGGGCTTCGTCCATCGCGACATCTCGCCTGCCAATATTATGGTTCGCACGGCGCGCCTGCCGCTCGATCAACAACTTGCCGAGGGCACGTTCGATTTGTGCCTCATCGACTTTGGCTCGTCGCTGGCGCTCGAGCCCGCCTCTGCGGTGGCGGGAACCGGCGGCAAGGAGTCCTTTACCGAGCGCTACGCCACGTTGCGCCGCGCGACGGTTGCCTACGCTCCGCCCGAGATGCTCACCGACGATATTGTCGACCTGCGCGTTTTGCGCATGTCGCCGGCAATCGACGTGTATGCCGCGGCGAGCACGGTCTATGAGCTCATCGCCGGCGTCGCACCGTACGAGGTGGCACCGAGCACATCGGGCACCTCGGGTTCGCGCAAAAAGACGCGCGATATTGCCAGCCCCTATCGTCTCAAGATGGATACGCGCCCCGACTATCCCGTTGGCGCCCACGCGCCCGGTTGCGATCTAACCCAGTTGCTCCGGCGTGAGCCCGATGTGGCGCTCGCTGCCGCCGAGCAGGCACAGCAGATGGGGCTCGAGCCGGACTCCGAGGAGCTTCGCGACGCGCTGGCATTTGTCGATGCCCAGTTGTTCGACGTGGTCATGGCCTGCCTGTCGTGTAATCAGGGCGATCGTCCCGAGCCCGCCGCGGTGGAGGCGGCGCTTACGACGTTTTGCGACCACTATGCGCAAAACGTCGGTCGCTCGCTTCGCGGCGAGCCGCTCACGCCCTGCCCCATGGATGCGTCCGGTCGCGTGGCCCGTCGCGCCGCGATGATCGGTGCAGTGGCTGTCTGCGGCCTCGTGTGGGCCGTTGTGGTGGTGTCGGCGGCGCTGCTGGCGTCGGGTGCTCGTGTGGCGGTTGCCGTGGGGCACATTTCGTGGTCCGGCACGCTGCCGGGTATCGTTGCCGCGCTCGCGCTGGCACTGCCGGGCATGGCGGGCATTGCCGCCGGTGCCATGGCGCACGATCGTCGCACGGGGTTCCTGCATGGCGTGCTGGCGCTTTCTGCCTGCGAGGTTCCGGTGCTGATTGCGGTTGCCTGCACCGTGTTTTCCCAACGCGCCGTAGTGAGCGGCTTTGTTGCCGCCTTAATTGCAACATACGTGCTCGTATGGTTTTTGCTGTCGATGGGTTTTGCCTTTGAGCTTCCCGTCGCGGCGCCGCGGCGCGCAAAAACCCAGACGGCGACGCCGCTTGCCGGTGGTGCCGCGGCGGTTCGCGCCTTTGTCGGGGCGACCGAGACGTTGTCCGATACGAGTTCAACGACCAAGGAGGTCTAGGCCATGGCATCTCAAATCGAGCTCACCCCGTGCGGAGCCATGTTCGACATCTTTAAACGCGCAGCGCACCTGAGCCATATCGAGCTGTGTGGCATGGTGCTTTCGAGCCGTCCGCTGGCCGATGGCCGTAGCCCCCAGAGCCGCGCAGCCGATCGCTCCTGGGTCTCGCGTTTTATCGTGCGCGCTCCGGTCGGTACGCTGCAGGAGCGCTATTTTGCCGATTATGGCACCTCGGCCGCGCGCATCATGTCGCATCTGGCCCTGCGCCGCCGCAATCCCATGAATGCCACGGCGGTGATCAACATGGTGTGCGGGCCCGCCGGCGAGCCCATGGTGCGGGCGCTCGAGGAATGCCATCAGGATACGAGCCTCTACCGTAATGCGGTCGAGCGCCTGTCGCAGGCGGCGGAGCTTATGCCCGCCGAGCGTGCCGAGGCCGTGCTGGTGCTGTTTGTCGCCGTCGGTTGCTCGGCAGATGTTCGATCCTCGGTGACCTATGCCATCGACTACGCTCATGCGACCTGTGGCGGCGCCACATCGACGCCGCGCTCGCTGAGCACCTCGACGGCCACGGGCGATCACGAGGCGGCGCCTGCGCACCCGCTGGGCCTGCTTCGCGTGCAAGGCGGTTACGTGGTAAGTGCCCCGCGCTGGATTCAGCCGAGTGAGGAAGGCGTTGAGATCGGCGCGCTGGCAACGGGGGAGGGTGACATCACCGACGTCGAACACCTCTTCGGTGATCCGTTTTCCTCCGTCCCCAAGGGATCATTTTGCTCTCGGCAGTCACCTAAGGTAAACCTTTACCGCCTGCCTATATTTGCCGAAATATGGCTTGGCGGCGGGGTACAATAAGCCCGCATGCGGATTTCCGTTGCGGGCGCTTCCCATCGCCGGGGCGTGCCCGGGAGCATCCGGCATGCGGCCTTTGCGGCGCTCGGCCATGTGCAAGACGGGTAGCTGGGCCTGTGGAGCGCATTTACCGCCCCGCACCTCGGCATGCTTTCTCTCCACGCCATGTACCTGCTGCTCAGTCTGCCTGCCAGATGATCGGAAGCAACAGCGAAAATCCCATCACGCCAACATCCCGGCAATCGCCGGGGCCTGTATACCTATATGAGAGGAGAGGGGTATATGGCGCGTAAGTTTAAGTCTATGGACGGCAACGAGGCGGCCGCATATGTTTCGTATGCGTACACCGAGGTAGCGGGAATTTATCCCATTACGCCGTCCAGCCCGATGGCCGACCATGTCGACCAGTGGGCGGCCCAGGGTCGCAAGAACATCTTTGGCACCCCGGTCAAGGTCGTCGAGATGGAGTCCGAGGCAGGCGCAGCCGGTACCGTTCACGGTTCGCTGGGCGCCGGTGCTCTGACCACCACCTACACGGCTTCTCAGGGCCTGCTCCTGATGATCCCGAACATGTACAAGATCGCGGGTGAGCAGCTCCCGGGCGTCTTCCACGTCTCCGCGCGTTGCGTCGCTTCCCACGCCCTGAACATCTTTGGCGATCACTCCGACGTCATGGCCTGCCGCCAGACCGGTTTCGCCATGCTCGCCGAGGGCAACGTCCAGGAGGTCATGGACCTCTCGCCGGTGGCTCACCTTGCCGCCATCGAGGGTAAGACCCCGTTCCTTAACTTCTTCGACGGCTTCCGCACCAGCCACGAGATCCAGAAGGTCGCCATGTGGGACTACAAGGATCTTGCCGAGATGTGCGACATGGACGCCGTCCAGGCTTTCCGCGATCACGCGCTCAACCCTGAGCACCCGCACACCCGCGGCAGCCACGAGAACGGCGACATCTTCTTCCAGAACCGCGAGGCCTGCAACAAGGTCTACGACGAGCTCCCTGCCGTCGTCGAGGGCTACATGAAGAAGATCAACGAGAAGCTCGGCACCGATTACGGCCTGTTCAACTACTACGGCGCTCCCGATGCCGATCGTGTCGTCGTGTGCATGGGCTCCTTCTGCGACGTGCTCGAGGAAGTCATCGACTACCTCAACGCTCACGGCGAGAAGGTCGGCCTGGTCAAGGTTCGCCTGTTCCGTCCGTTCTCCATCAAGCACTTCGTCGACGTTCTCCCCGAGACCGTCCAGAAGATCGCCGTCATGGACCGCACCAAGGAGCCGGGTTCCATCGGCGAGCCGCTCTACCAGGACGTCGTCTCCGCTCTCTACGAGGCTGGCAAGACGGGCATCAAGGTCGTCGGCGGCCGTTACGGCCTGGGCAGCAAGGACACGCCTCCCGCGTCCGCGTTCGCTGTCTTCGAGGAGCTTAAGAAGGACGAGCCCAAGCGCGAGTTCACCATCGGCATTGTCGATGACGTGACCAACCTGAGCCTGCCCGAGGCCGAGGATGCGCCCAACACCGCAGCCCCCGGCACCATCGAGTGCAAGTTCTGGGGTCTGGGTGGCGACGGTACCGTCGGCGCCAACAAGAACTCGATCAAGATCATCGGCGACCACACCGACAAGTACGTTCAGGCCTACTTCCAGTACGACTCCAAGAAGACCGGCGGCGTCACCGTTTCGCACCTGCGCTTTGGTGATTCCCCGATCCGCTCGCCGTACTACGTGACCAAGGCCGACTTTGTCGCTTGCCACAACCCCAGCTACATCGTCAAGGGCTTCAAGATGGTCCGCGACGTCAAGCCGGGCGGCACCTTCCTGGTCAACTGCCAGTGGAGCGACGAGGAGTTCGCCGAGCACATGCCCGCCGTGGCCAAGCGCTACATCGCGAACAACAACGTCAACGTCTACCTGATCGACGCTATCGACCTGGCTGCCAAGGTCGGCATGGGCAAGCGCACCAACACGGTGCTCCAGTCTGCCTTCTTCGCGCTGGCCAAGGTCCTGCCCGCCGAGGACGCCCTGCAGTACATGAAGGACGCGGCCACCAAGTCCTACATGAAGAAGGGCCAGGCCATCGTCGACGCTAACCACAAGGCCATCGATGCCGGCGCTACCGCCTTCCGTAAGTTCGAGGTTCCGGCCGACTGGGCAACTGCCGAGGATGCCGCTCCCGTCGAGCTCTCCGAGGAGACCAAGTCCGCTATCGCCCAGCAGGTCAAGAACCTGCTCGAGCCCATCGATCGCATGGATGGCGACAGCCTGCCCGTTTCCGCCTTTGTCGATTGCGCCGACGGCCAGTTTGAGCTGGGCGCCTCTGCATACGAGAAGCGCGGCGTCGCCGTGGTCGTTCCTCACTGGGACGAGACCAAGTGCATCCAGTGCAACCAGTGCGCCTATGTGTGCCCGCATGCCACCATCCGTCCGTTCGCGATGACCGAGGACGAGGCCGCCGCCGCACCCGAGGCTACCCGCACGCTCGACGCCATGGGCCCCAAGGCCAAGGGCATGAAGTTCACCATGGCCGTGTCCCCGCTCGATTGCATGGGCTGCACCAACTGCGTCAAGGTCTGCCCCAAGGGCGCCCTCGAGATGGTTCCCACCGAGCAGGAGATGGACCAGCAGCCCGTTTGGGACTACATGGTCGAGAACGTCTCCGAGAAGAAGGAGCTCATCGCGGCCAACGTCAAGGGCAGCCAGTTTAAGCAGCCCTACCTGGAGTTCTCCGGCTCCTGCGCCGGCTGCGCCGAGACCGCCTATGCTCGTCTGGTGACCCAGGTCGCCGGCGACCGCATGTTCATCTCCAACGCCACCGGCTGCTCCTCCATTTGGGGCAACCCCGCTGCCACCGCTCCTTACTGCAAGGACAAGGACGGTCACGGCCCGGCGTGGAACAACTCCCTGTTCGAGGACAATGCCGAGCACGGTCTGGGCATGGCCGTGGGCTACGAGGCCGTTCAGAAGAAGCTGATCGCTGCTACGCAGGAGATCATCGCCGCTGACGGTCCGTCCGACGAGCTCAAGGCCGCCGGTCAGGCTTGGATCGACTCCGTCAACGATGCCGAGGCCTCTAAGACCGCTGCCGCCGCCTACGTTGCCGAGCTCGAGAAGTGCGGCTGTGACGCTTCCAAGGCGATTCTCGCCGACAAGGCTTACCTCACCAAGAAGTCCTTCTGGATCTTCGGTGGCGACGGTTGGGCTTACGACATCGGCTTCGGTGGCCTGGACCACGTCCTGGCTTCCGGCCACAACGTCAACGTCTTCGTCTTCGACACCGAGGTCTACTCCAACACCGGCGGTCAGGCCTCCAAGGCCTCGAACCTGGGCCAGGTTGCTCAGTTCGCCGCTGCCGGTAAGGTGACCAAGAAGAAGTCCCTGGCCGAGATTGCCATGAGCTACGGCTACGTCTACGTGGCGCAGGTCGCCATGGGCGCCAACCCGGCTCAGACCCTCAAGGCCATCCACGAGGCCGAGGCCTACGACGGTCCGTCCCTCATCATCGGCTACAGCCCCTGCGAGATGCACTCCATCAAGAAGGGCGGCATGCAGAACTGCCAGGCCGAGATGAAGAAGGCTGTCGAGTGCGGTTACTGGAACCTCTTCCGCTTCAACCCCGAGGCTGCTGCCGGCAAGAAGTTCTCGCTCGATTCCAAGGAGCCCGCGGGCGGTTATCAGGAGTTCCTGATGAACGAGGCCCGTTACGCTTCGCTGACGCGTTCCTTCCCCGAGCGCGCCGAGGAGCTCTTCAAGGAGAACGAGCAGGCCGCCATGGACCGCTACGCTCACCTGCTGAAGCTCAAGACGGTGTACAACGAGGCCTAAGTCTCCCACCGCAGGATCTGAGGGCTGACCTTCGCGGACGTCCTCGGACATGAAAGAACCCCCCGCTGCGCACTACGTGCGGCGGGGGTTCTTTCGTCCTGCGGAGTGTCCGCGAAGGTCAGCCCTCAGATCCTGCTACGACTACGTTCTCGGATTGTGTGGGCTGATGAAGGACGTGGTTGTGGGGGTCTTTTGTCCCCTTCGCTGTTTCGCAGCTTTGCCGCGAAACCTCGCGCCACTTTGGGGATGGATGGAGGTTTTGGCTGTTGCTGCCTTCTATCCCCGTGCTTTGGGGCTAGTTGCATTTTTGGAGCTCATCTTTATTCCTTATGCTGGATGAAAAGCCCCATGTTTTTGTCGGAGTGCATACTCGTCTTATTAATGCATAGAATCTCGTATAGTGCGAGTAAGATATTGCGCTGTCCGTTTTGTGTTTAGCAAAGATATAGTTTGCATAATCTGGTCTAATCCCTGCTCTATTAAAATAAAGTCGCACGTAAATGGCGTAGATATACCTGAGCTGGGCTTCTATACGCTGAGCGGGTAAAAACGACCGTTCACCGTTCAACTGTTTTCAAAATGAATAAAATGAGGGATAACAGGAATATAAACCTTAATAAACTCGCGTATCGCACGGACACGGGTTATTAATGGGTTGTAGGCCTTTTACAGAAGGGATTCCAGCAATGTCTAAGCCTCTTGGCAAGCCCGATCGTATTGTCGTCGCCCTTGGCGGCAACGCCCTCGGCAACAACCCCGTCGAGCAGATCGAGGCCGTGAGCAACACCGCCCACGCTCTCCTTGGTCTTATCGAGCAGGGTAACGAGATCATCATCACCCACGGCAACGGCCCGCAGGTCGGCATGATCCAGAACGCCTTCGCCGCCGCCCACGACGCCATCGGCACCCCCGAGATGCCGCTGCCCGAGTGCGGCGCCATGTCCCAGGGCTACATCGGCTATCACCTGCAGCAGGGCATTGGCCGCGAGATGCACAAGCGCTATAAGCGTTGGCACGCCGCAACCGTCGTCACCCAGATCGAGTGCGACCCCGACGATCCCGCGTTCAAGAACCCGACCAAGCCGATCGGCCCCTTCTACACCGAGGAGCAGGCCAAGGAGTTCATGGCCGAGGATCCTTCCAAGGTCTTCGTCGAGGATTCCGGCCGCGGCTGGCGTCGCGTTGTCGCTTCCCCCGATCCCAAGAAGATCGTCGAGGCTGATTCCATCCTTAACCTGCTCGACAACGAGTTCATCGTCATCGCCTGCGGTGGCGGCGGCATCCCCGTCGTCCGCGACTACGAGAACAAGGGCTGCTACAAGGGCGTCCCCGCCGTCATCGACAAGGACCTGGGCGGCGAGCTGCTGGCCGAGGACTGCGACGCCGACGTCCTGTTCCTGCTGACCGCCGTTGAGCATGTCGCCATCAACTTTGGCAAGCCCAACCAGGAGGAGCTCGAGGACCTCACCGCCGACGAGGCCGAGCGCCTGGCCGACGAGGGTCAGTTCGGCAAGGGTTCCATGGAGCCCAAGGTCCGCGCTGCCATCAAGTTCGCCCGTTCTCGCAAGGGCCGCACCTGCATCATTGGCGCTCTGGACAAGGCCGCCGAGACCATGGCTGGTCTCTCCGGTACGCGCATCCACGAGTAGTCTCTACTCTGTTGCCTCTCTCGTGGGCGCCAGGCAAGGCGCCCACAAACTAGCCTCTCTTCATGAGCCCCGCAGTCCGCTTCGACTGCGGGGCTTTTGCTATTGAGGTGGCTGTTCATGAGAAGCATTGCAGACCGCGGAAACCCAGCACTTGGGGACGTTCCTTTCTGCCGGCATCTTGGGACAGTTCTTTTCGACAGTGCGAGCGGTCGTCTGCAAAGGCCGTCCCCAGTGGCCAGTCATTTAAGTCTGTCCCCAATGACTAGTAGTAGGCCCACATGGCTTCGATTTCGTTGAGGACTTCTACGACGCCCCAGCGGCGGGCGCTGCGGCTTTGCGAGTTGGGGTCGTAGACACCGATCTGGTCGGCGTCGTCAATCCCGTAGAGCACGATGTAATGACCAACGTTGGTAAACGTGCCGGGGCGCACGGCGGCGATTACGGGAGCACCCGAGCGCAAGGCCTGGGCCATCGAGTCTCGATCTTTGTAGAGCTGCGTCCCGTTAAGCCCCAGCTGCCATGCACCGCTCGTCATAAACGACCACTCGGTGGCACCGGTGGGCGCATAGTTGCCCGCCTCGGAAAGAGCGCACATATCGACCGGCGTCATATCGGTGTGGCCGGTCTTATAAATGTAGACCATGGTAAGACAGGTGGGGCCGCAGGCGTTTTGACGGATGGTACCGCCGGCGTAGGGCAGCTCCGACCATGCCGGATCTATCTGATAGATATGGGGCATGGTGCCGGCTTGCCACTGCGAGCGCGGGGTCGAAAACGCAAACGAGTAGCCGGGCGCAACCGGGGCCTTGAGCAGCTTGTCCTCGGCGGCGGGCTCCAGGCCGGCAGAGCCATGCGAGGCACACGACCCCAGATACACAAAGGCCAGACATGCCATGATGGAGCACAGGACAAGACAGAGACGATGAATCCGCGGACTGACGGCCCTGACACGTCCCATCGGCCGTGGCTGCTTTGCGCTGCGTCCGCCGCGGGGCTTCGAAAAGAAACGGCTGATGTGATTGTCAGACTTTCGTCGATTGTTTTTCTGCCGCCGAGGCACTTCGGCCCGGCGTTGACGGGTGCCCGAGTATGGGCGATCAGCCTGACGCGCGTTGGCATTCTGCGGCATAGACGACGAGGGGCGATCCTGCGGACGCTGCGGGTTCTGCGGCTCGTCGCTGTCAGAAACACTCCTGAATGTTGGCGTGGTACGCCCGGCAAGGCGAACGTTTCGCTGTCGTTCGCCGTCGTTGTATCCGTATGCCATCTGTACCGCCTCGTCTCACGTATAACCCGTCCATCCTACAAAAAAGACGTGCAGCAAATGAGTGCGTGCGACAAAAGCTCGGTAAACGGCACGAACGGGAGCGAGCCTGTCGCCATAAAGTGGCACCCTCCGCGAGCGATCGAATCGCGTTATCAAAACGGGCACTCGCAACGAGTGGCGCCCCTCGCCGTTCGTCCCAAAAACGGTGCCGTTCGTTGTACAGTTCTGCCTTCGGTCGAGCTACAAGCGGCGCTGCTGTGCCAAGGCCGTATCTTAAAGCCACGAAATAAAAGCGCGCGGCAAAACGGACCGCGCAAGGGGTGACGCCAAGGGGCGTCAAAAAGGAAAGGAGGGGAACAATGGCGGACAAGAACGCAGAAGTTGCAGTCGAGGGCGACGGCGGCATGAAGAAAACGCTTTCGCTCTGGAACTTCTTCACCATCGGTTTCGGTGCCATCATCGGTACCGGTTGGGTTCTGCAGGTCGGCGACTGGATGGTCGTGGGCGGCGGTCCCGTTCCCGCTATGATCGCATTCCTCTTGGGTGCAATCTTCCTCGTGCCCGTCGGAGCTGTTTTCGGTGAGCTCACGGCTGCTATCCCCATCTCGGGCGGCATCGTCGAGTATGTCGATCGTAGCTTTGGCCGTACGCTGAGCTACATCACCGGTTGGCTCCTGGCCCTGGGCAACGGAATCCTGTGCCCGTGGGAGGCCATCGCCATCTCGACCCTCGTGTCCGAGATGTTCGGTAGCCTGCCCGGTCTTGAGTGGCTGCGCGCCGTCAAGCTCTACACCATCCTAGGCGCCGACGTTTACCTGTTCCCGACGCTGATCGCGCTCGGCTTTGCGGTCTACGTCATCTTCCTCAACTTCCGCGGTGCCAGCTCGGCCGCCAAGCTCCAGGCCTTCCTGACCAAGGCTCTGCTCTGCGGCATGCTGCTCGCCATGGGCGTCTCGCTGTTCACCGGCTCGCCGGACAACGCCATGCCCGTATTCTCCCAGGTCAGCGGCGCTGGCGGCGGCAAGGCCGCTACCGAAAGCACCAGCCTGTTCGCCGGCATCGTGTCGGTCCTGGTTCTAACTCCGTTCTTCTACGCCGGTTTCGACACCATTCCTCAGCAGGCTGAGGAAGCAGCCGAGGGCCTCAACTGGAACAAGTTCGGCAAGATCATCTCCCTGGCCCTGCTGGCCGCCGGCGGCTTCTACATGGTCTGCATCTACTCGTTCGGCACCATCCTCGACTGGCATGAGTTTGTTAAGAGCCCGGTTCCCGCGCTTGCCTGCCTCAAGGGCATCAACATGCTCCTGTACTTGGCCATGCTCGTCATCGCCACGCTTGGACCCATGGGCCCGATGAACTCCTTCTACGGCGCCACGAGCCGCATCATGCTCGCCATGGGCCGCAAGGGCCAACTGCCCGAGAAATTCGCCGAGGTCGACCCCAAGTCCGGCGCTCCCAAGCTCGCCTGCGTCGTTCTGGGCGTCATCACCGTCATCGGTCCGTTCCTGGGCAAGAACATGCTCATTCCTCTGACCAACGTGTCGGCTCTCGCCTTCATCTTCTCCTGCGGCATGGTCGCCCTCGCCTGCCTGCGCATGCGCTTCACCGAGCCCGATCTGCCTCGTCCCTACGAGGTGCCCGGCGGCAAGTTTGGCATCGGCCTCGCTATCGCTGCCTGCGCCATCATCATCGGCCTGCTCGTGATTCCGTTCTCTCCCGCCTCCCTCAACATGGTGGAGTGGAGCATCGTGATCGGCTGGTTGGCTATCGGCCTGGCCCTCATGGCTTTCACCAATTCCCGCAAAAAGTAACGCCTAGCCGGGGCGGATCGGGTGCGCGGAATCCTCTCTCCCGCGCACCGAACCCGGCACCACTTGGGTAGCTTTGTGAGGCCTAGCCCAACATGGCCTCGCCCACTATATGGATCCATAAGGAGGAACCATGTCCACTAAGTATGCAATCGTTGGCGGTAAGCTCATCGACGGTACCGGCGCCGAGCCGGTCGAGAACTCCCTCGTTCTCGTCGACGACAATGGCAAGATCGAGTACGCCGGTGCTATGCAGGACCTTCCCGAGGGCGTTGAGGTTATCGATGCCGCCGGCAAGACCGTCCTTCCCGGCCTGATCGACACCCACCTGCACTTCTCGGGCAACCTGACCGACGATGACACCGATTGGGTCATGCAGCCGCTCCTCGAGAAGCAGGCCGTCGCCGTCAAGCAGGCCTACGACTGCCTCACCCACGGCCTCACCACCGTCTGCGAGATCGGCCGCTTTGGTATCCAGATCCGTGACTGCATCGACAAGGGCGTCTTTAAGGGCCCGCGCGTTCTGGCCACCGGCCTCGGCTTCTGCCGCGTTGCCGGCCACGGTGACTCCCACCACTGCACCCAGGAGCTCAACAAGGAATCCCACCCCTGGGGCGACCAGGTCGATGGTCCTTGGGATCTGCGCAAGGCCGTCCGTCGTCGCCTGCGCGAGAACCCCGATGCCATCAAGATCTGGGCTACCGGTGGCGGCATCTGGCGCTGGGATTCCGGTCGCGACCAGCACTATTGCTCCGAGGAGATCCAGGCCGTGGTCGAAGAGGCAAAGATGGTCGGTATCCCCGTGTGGAGCCACTGCTACAACAACCACGCCGCTGCCTACGATTCCGTCCGCTTTGGCTGCGAGCAGCTGATTCACGGTTTCGATATCGATGAGCGCACCATGGACCTCATGGCCGAGCAGGGCACCTTCTTCACCCCGACAATCGCCTTCCTGCCCACCTGGTACGCCACCTATCCGCCCGTCTACGTCCCCGAGCTGCACGACAAGTACGAGGGCACCCTGGTCGAGAAGGAGCTGCAGCGCAACTACGACTGCCTGCGCGAGGCCAAGAAGCGCGGCGTCGTCATGACGATCGGCTCCGACTCCTTCTCTTTCGTCACCCCGTACGGCACCTGCTCCATCGAGGAGATGTACGAGTTCGTCGACAAGATCGGCTTCACCCCGGTCGAGACCATCACCTGCGCCACCCTCAACGGTGCCAAGATGTGCCACATCGAGGACGAGACCGGTTCCATCGAGGCCGGCAAGTGCGCCGACCTGCTGGTCGTCAACGGTGACGTCGCCGCCGACATCCACGTGCTCAACACCGACAACATGGACGTCATCATGAAGGATGGCTGGATCGTCGAGGCTGGCACCTTTGGCGAGGCCAACAAATACAGCGCCTAAGATACCGTTTGTCGATGGCTGGATGCAAAACACAGTTTTTGATTGCATAATGCAATGGAGAGGGTCGCTTGCGGCCCTCTTTATTGCTATGGGTGCGGTAGATAAAAGGGGATGACGGTGGATTTAAACAGGCTGATTCTGGGCAAGAGCTACAACTCTACCAAGGTCTTTCGTACGGCCCAGCATGTGGTCCAGGCCATCCTGCTCGGTATTGTCGTTCCGGCGCTTATCCTGCTGCTTATCTGGGATTTAACCGATAATCCCAATCCCGTTCCGGGCGTTGTCGTTATTGCCGGCCTGGTCATGCTGTGCCTCTTCTTCTCGTATGTCTTTGTGGTCCCCGATGACCTCACATCGAGCGCAACCGACCGTACGCTCGCTATCGCATCAAAAATATTCGCCTACACGTCGCGCGGCCTTACGCCCGAAGCGGCCCTGGGCGCCTCCAAAATCATCCTGTCCGAGACCATCGCCTCTGCCATCTGCTTTACCGACGGCAAGCAGGTGCTGGCAAGCTGGGGCGAGGACTCGGCAAAGTGCCCTGCCGGCACCCCGGTGGTGCTCAAGACCACGCTCAACGTGATTGAGACGGGCGAGCAGAGCGTGTTTTCGCGTGACGCCTCCAATGAGACGGGCGGCTATTTTCCCCGCCTGCGCGCCGGCATTGTCGCGCCGCTTACCGTGCGCGGGCATTGCGTGGGCACACTCGAGCTGTATTACCCCCGCCTGAGCAGCATCGATATGCGCCAGACGGCCCTTGCCTCGGGCTTTGCCGATCTAATTTCCACGCAGCTCGCTAGCTTTGAGCTCGAGCGCCAGGACGAGCTCACGGCCCGCGTTGAGCTTCGCGCCCTGCAGTCGCAGGTCGACCCGCATTTTCTATTCAATACCATTAGCACGATCGTGTCGCTCGTTCGAACCGAGCCCGACAAGGCGCGATCGCTGCTGATCGACTTTTCCAACTACTATCGTCAGACGCTTTCTGATTCCGATACGCTCACCACGCTCGAGCACGAGGTGGAACAGGGCACCCGTTATATCAATCTTATGCAGGCCCGGTATGGCGACGGCCGTCTGCGCGTTTCGGTCGACATCGACTTTGAGGTGCGCGACAGCCTGGTGCCGCCGTTTATCTTGCAGCCGCTGCTCGAAAACTGCATCAAGCATGCGCAGCGCGAGACCGAGCCGCTTTCTATTCGTGTTAGGGCTTTTGAGACCGATGACGGCTTGGAGATCATCGTCGAAGATGACGGCATCGGTATGAGCGAAGAAGTCTGCGCGCATCTGTTTGAGCAGCATCGCCGAGGGGAGCCCGAGAGTATTACCGCCGACGGCTCCATCAAGCGAGGTTGCGGCTTGGCGCTCTTCAACGTGCTTCAGCGCATCCATTTCTTTTACGGAGAAGATTCTGGCATGCGCGTGAAGTCCCAGGAGGGCGTGGGAACGCAGGTCATCGTTGAGTTGAACGGCGAGCCGCATGAGCCGGCGCCGCTAACGGTGTAGTACGCGGTTGGATTGAGAGAAAAGAGGGGAAGCGCATATGTCCGAAGGCTGGAACATCTTGGTGGTTGATGACGAGCCTCCCATTAGGGCTGAACTACGCTATCTGTTGGAAAAGGATACGCGTGTGGGTCAGATTGCCGAGGCGGGCAATGTCACCGAAGCCGTGGAGTCGATTCTGTCGAACAAGCCCGACGTGCTGTTTTTAGACATTACCATGCCCGGTCGCTCGGGAATTGAGCTTGCCGAGACGCTGCAGAACCTAAAGACGCCGCCAGTCGTGGTGTTTGTGACGGCATTTGCCGAGTATGCGGCTGATGCCTATAACCTCGATGCTGTCGATTACATCGTCAAACCGGTCGAGGATGCCCGCTTGTCAAAGGCACTCGACAAGATCGAGACCGCCCTGGGCGCTCGCCGTGTCGTCCATGCTCCGCGCCAGCCTTTGCGCCTGACGGTGGATCGTGGGGGCAAAAGGGTGTTCATTCCCGTGGCGGATGTCTGCTACTTTGAGGCGCGCGCCGATTTTTGCAACGCCGTCTGCGCTGAGGGAACATACCTGATCAATGAGTCGATTTCCTCGCTCGAGCGGCGCCTGGCCTCCGAGGGCTTTATCCGTGTCCACCGCAGTTATCTGGTCAATTTGGAAGACGTGCATAATGTCGAGATCGGTTCCACGGGTCTTATGGAGCTCAGGCTCGATCGCGTAACCTCGACGGTGCCTGTGTCCCGTCGTCGCGCTGCCGAGGTCAAGGCGCACTTGGGACTTGCGTAGGCAGTCTGCATATCATCGTTTACCGCCGCAGGTTTGGCATGACCGTGCGGTGGGCATAATGGGTGACATCGAATGAAATCGAAAGGATCATTATGCCCGCGCTCATTACGCATCATCTGTTTGGCGAGGAAAGCATCGACCGTCTTCCGCAGGGCGTTATTACGTCCGACGAGGAGCGCATCGCCTTTATCCTGGGAAACCAAGGTCCCGACCCGTTTTTCTTCCACATGCTCACGCCGCGCGTTTCCGACTGCACGTCGCTTGCTCAGGTCATGCACCGCTCGCGCATGTCGCGCCAGTTCTCGTGCCTGCGCGACGGCGTGTCGCACCTGCAGCCGCGCGACGCCAATCTGGGCCGCGCCTTTGCGCTGGGCCTGCTGTCTCACTATGTACTCGACCGCAATGCCCACCCCTTTGTCTACGAGCAGCAGTTTGGCATTGTAGATTCCGATCCCGAGCTCGAGGCTTCGGGCAGTCAAGTTCATGCCGTGCTCGAAAGCGACTTGGACGTGCTGATGCTGCAGCTCAAGCGCGATGGGGCAACGGTCGAGGATTATCCGCCGGCGGGCGAGATCGTCACTACCGACCGCATCAATCGCGTTGCCGGCGTGCTGATGAGCTACGTCGCCGGGCGCGTGTACGGTATCGACATCCCGGCGGGGGAGTACGCCGGCGCCGTCTCGGACATGCAGATGCTCTATCGCACCATTGAGCCGGCCGGCTCGGTAAAGACGCGCGCGATTGCCCTGGTTGAGGGCTTGGTGCATGACTACTCGCTGCTCGACGGCCTTGCCCATCGCGTGACGACGGAGCTGCCCGAGCGCACCGGTAACCTGGGCCACCTGACATGGAAGAACCCCTTTACCGATGAGGTCTCGACCGAGAGCTTCCCCGAGGTCTTTGAGCGCGCGCTGACCGATTACGAGCTCACCGTTGCCCGCTTTATCGAGACCGGTGACATGGATGCCGTGACCGGCCATATCAACTATAGCGGCCGCGTACTCGACGCCGACGAGGAGTTCGACCGCGAGGAGTAGGACCCGTGCGTGCCCCTTTGCCGAATCCTTACCAGCGCTTCTGTGCAATTGGGGTACGATGAACTAACTGCATATCGGGCGAATACGAAGGGGCCCTGTCCATGAAATACACCAAGCTCGAGCGTAACTGGGTTATGTACGATGTGGGCAATTCGGCCCTCGTGTTGCTCAATACCTCGGTGGTGCCCATCTACTTTAACGCCATCAATACCGGTGCTTCCTCGGCAGACCTGGTGGTCGCTTGGGGCAACGCTCAGACGATCGCCTCGCTGGTCATTGCCATGCTCATGCCCATTCTGGGCGCGCTTGCCGATTACGCCGGCAACAAGATTAAGTTCTTCTTGGGCTTCTTCCTCACGGGCCTGGTTCTTTGCCTGGCGCAGGCTATCCCAATGTCCGCCATGGCATTTTTGACCGTGTACGTGCTGTGCACCATCGGCCTTAACTCTTCTATGACGTTCTACGACGCCATGCTGCCCGACATTACCACCGACGAGCGCATGGACGCCGTGTCCAGCTCGGGCTATGCCTGGGGCTACATCGGTTCCACCGTGCCGTTCATCATCTGCCTGGCGCTCATCATGGGTGGCCCCGCTCTTGGCGTCCCCACCATGCTGGCAACGCGTCTGTCGTTTATCATCACTGGTGCCTGGTGGCTCATCTTTACCCTGCCGCTCATTCGCACCTATAAGCAAAAGTACGGTCGCGAGCGCGGTCCCGAGGACACCATCGGCCACATCGTGGGCGGTGTGTTCTCCGAGGTCGGACACACCATGCGCGAGATCGCCCACAACAAGACCGTGCTGGTCTACATGATCGCGTTCTTCTTCTACATCGACGGTGTGCATACGGTCATTTCCATGGCAACCAGCTACGGATCGGCTCTTGGCATCGATTCGACCCAGCTGGTTCTGGCGCTGCTCGTTACCCAGTTCGTGGCCTTTCCGTCCGCCATCATCTACGGCAAGCTCGCCGGACGCGTGGGCACGCTCAACATGATCCTGGTGGCGGTCGCCGCCTACATGGGCATTGTGCTGTTCGCCGCGTTCTTCCTAAAGACCGCCTTCGAATTCTGGGTGCTTGCCATTATGGTCGGCCTGTTCCAGGGCGGCGTGCAAGCGCTCAGCCGTAGCTACTTTGGCCGCATTATCCCCAAGGAAAAGTCCAACGAGTACTACGGCTTCTTTGACATCTTTGGTCGTTATGCAAGCGTCATGGGCACTTTCCTGGTGTCGGTCGTCACCTCGCTGACCGGCAACCCGTCGCTGGGCGTCCTTTCCATTGGCGTGCTGCTGATCGTTGGCTTTATGCTGCTGGTTCGCCTGTCCCGCATGACTCAGGCGGCAGAGCAGACCGCATAGGAGCGAGCGGCTATTGGGCCTGTCCGCGGTACTCTTTTGGGGTTATCCGCAATAAACATTGCGACTTGCGAGCAATGATTTGCCCAAGTGGGTATGATGGAACCAGCTAGGTCGCGGGGCGTCGCCTGTGTTTGGCGGCGCCCCGTTTTTGTGTTGCAGGGAGGGAAGGCATGAACCCCACGGTTGTGATTCCAACATATTGGGCAGACGACGAGGCCCATGCAAACGCTCCCGGCGTCTATGACCACTCGACGAAGCTCAACGCCACCAATCCCGAGCTCGACCGCTGCCTGGCCTCGCTCGAGCAGGTGCGCGACATTCCGAGGATTATCCTTTTGGTGGTCTGCCCCATCTCGGCTACGGCTGATGTGTCGAAGCGCGTCCACGAAATCGTCGACGCGCACCCTACGCTCAAGGTCACCGTGGTTACCAACACCCAGGCATCGCGTATCGCCGACCGTGTGGCGCAGATTGCTCCCAAGGGCTCGGGCGAGTGCGTGAGTCTGCGCGGATACGGCGCCATTCGCAATATGGGGCTTGCCTGCGCTGCGGTGCTCGGCCACGATGCCGTTGTCTTTTTGGATGACGACGAGACCGTTATCGATGCCGACTTTATGAAGCGCGCGACCTATGCACTGGGCCAGCAGACGCGTCAAGGCCTGCCGATTTTGGTTAAGAGCGGTTACTTTTACGATCGAGACGGATCGCCGTTGGCGCCCACAGACAAGGTGGGCATTTGCCATCGTTGGTGGACCAAACGCATCGAGTTTAATCGCTGGATGAAAAAGGCGCTCTCGGGCACCCGTATTTCGCGTTCAAACTACGTGTGCGGCGGCCTTGTGGCGCTTCATGCCCGCGCCTTTACCCGTGTGGCGTTTGACCCGTTTATCACCCGAGGCGAGGACCTAGATTACCTCTTTAATATGCGCATGTTTGGCTACGACGTGTGGTTTGACAACAAGTGGGTCGTTCGTCACCTGCCGCCCGAGTCCGAGAAGCGCTCGCCGCGCTTTATGCAGGATGTGTACCGTTGGTACTACGAGCGTGCCAAGCTGACGTTTGCCGCGCACCAGCAGGAGCTCGTTCCCGTCACGGCCGCGTCGCTCATGCCCTATCCGGGCCCGTGGATTTCGCGCGAGCTCGACGACCGCGTGCGCAAAACCGCCATGGTCCGCAGCATGTTTACCCGCGAGCACGAGGGATACCTGCGCATTTGGCGTCACGGTATTGACGAGGCCAAGACCTACGCGCGCCAAAACGCCGCAAGCTACCTGCGTTTCCAGAGCTTCTGGCCCAAGATCATGGACGGGCTTTGGCACGACGCACAACTGACCAGCATCCTGGAGGGGACTGAATGATCGACCGCCGCGCCCAGCGCGATAATTCAATATCAATCTTTCGCGTGATCGCCGTTGTCTGCGCCATTTGCGTGCTGGTGTACTTTATTTTTGCCCTGGCGACTGGAATCGAGCCGATCGCGACCGTGGTCGCCTGCGCACTGCTGTGCATCTTTCTGTGCATTTTTATCTATTTGACGCTCAATCCCGATTCGGTGCGTTCGCAGTACACCGAAGAGACGCTTTCGGTGGCCTCTGCCATGCTCGAGGACATCAAAGGCGGTCTGACGCAGGAGTCGGCGCGTCTGGTGTGCCAGCGTATTTTGCCCGAGACGCGTGCCATGACGGTTGCCATCACCGACGAGAGCAACGTGCTGGCCTGCGCGGGCGAGTTTGAGGAAAAGCTGCTGCCCGATTCGCCCATCCACACACTTGCCACGCGCTACGTCATCGAGCACGGTATCGTCCAGTCGTTCAACCGTGTGGTGGACGTGGTGGGTTCGGATGGCTCGCACAACCATGTTCCCGCCGGTATCATCGCTCCTATCAAGGTGGGTGACCGCACCGTCGGCACGCTCAAGTTCTACTACAAGACCCCGCGTGCCGTCGACCGCACTCAGTACGCGCTTGCCTCGGGTTTTGCCGAGATCCTGTCCACGCAGCTCGCCATCCACGAGCTCGAGGTGCAAAAGGAGCTCACGGCCCGTGCCGAGGTGCGTGCCCTGCAGGCGCAGATCAACCCGCATTTTCTGTTCAACACGCTCAACACCATCGCGTCGTTTACGCGTACCGATCCGCTGCGCGCCCGCGAGCTGCTGCGCGAGTTCTCCTCGTTCTATCGCGCCACGCTCGACAATTCGGGCTCGCTCATTCCCGTGTCGCGCGAGGTCGCGCAGACCAAGCGCTACCTGACGTTTGAGAAGGCGCGCTTTGGCGAGGATCGCGTGCTGGCGACCTTCGACGTGTCCGAGGACGTCGAGGACACGCTGGTGCCGGCATTTGTAATCCAGCCAATCGTCGAGAATGCCGTGCGCCATGGTATGGGCGACGACGATGCACTGAGGATCGACGTGTCGGTCCACAGGGATGGCGAAGATGCGATTTTGATTGTGGTCGCCGATAACGGCGTGGGCATGGACGAAGGCACCGCTGCCAGACTGTTTGACGAACGCTCCGCCCGTCCCGACGCCAGCTCCCCGCAGGGCGGCGGCGCCGGTGTGGCCATGCACAATATTTCGGAGCGCATCCATCGCTTTTATGGACCGCACTCTTATACACGCGTCGAATCGGCTCCGGGCAAGGGCGCTAAAGTGCTCCTGCATCTCGATTTGTCGGAGAGCATCTTCGACATTCAAGAGTAGAATAATAGGTTACGGGTTTAACGCTAGTTGGCGGATGCCCGACGTAGTTAGTTGACGAAAGGTTTTATCCCTATGCTGCGTGCGATGATTGTGGATGACGAGGCCCCGGCCCGTTCGGAACTTCGCTTCTTGCTCGAGCAGACGGGCAAGATCGGCACGATCACAGAAGCGTCGAGCGTTCGCTCCGCCATCGAGATGCTCATGGAGAGCCGCGTCGATGTCGTGTTCCTCGATATTTCGATGCCTGGTGCCTCGGGTCTGCAACTTGCCGAGGCGCTGCATAAGCTCAAGAATCCGCCGGCGATCGTGTTTGTAACCGCGTACAGCGATCATGCGGTCGAGGCGTTTGATGTGGATGCCGTCGACTATCTGATGAAGCCGGTCGAGGAGGCTCGCTTGGATCGAGCGATCGATAAGGTTATGCAACGCGCCAAGCCTGTCACGGACAGCAAGGTGACCATCGAGCGCATCCCGGTGGAAAAGGGCGGTCGCAAGGTCCTCATCCCCGTGGACGACATTCGCTTTATCATGGCCAAGGACGATTACTCCTGTATTTATACGGTCGATGACCGCTTTTTGTCGACGACCTCGCTGACACAGTTCGAGGCCAAGCTCTGCGACTTTGGCTTCTTCCGCGTTCACCGCCGCTATATCGTCAACTTGGCATGTGTCACCGACGTCGAGACGGTTCCCTCGGGCGCTATCCAGCTGGGCATTACGGGCGTCGACGAACGCGTGCCGGTTTCGCGCCGTCGCGTCGTACCGCTCAAAAAGGCCCTGAGCCTCTAGCACACCGGCCCCGCAGCCCTGTAGACCAAAATCGTCTGCGGAGCCGTGGGGCTTTTTGCATGAATGCACCAAATCGTTTTGCGGAAGGGATCCCATGAACAGCGCAAGCGCCAAGCGTATCGACATTATCTCGGACACCCACGGCTATCTTTCGCCTGCGCTCCTGGACGAGCTTAAGGGTGCGGATCTGATTATCCATGCCGGCGACCTAACGTCAGAGATGGACTACGAGCATCTGCGCACCATCGCCCCTGTGCGAGCGGTGCTGGGCAATAACGACTACTACCGCGACTACGGCCCCGATGTGGACCGCTTAGCGCTCTTTACCTACGAAGGCCTCAAGTTCGCCGTAGCCCACTACCGTGAAGATCTCCCGGTTGGATCCGTAGACGTAGCCATCAACGGCCACACCCACGTAACCAAAGAAGCCCAAGTGGGTCGCTGCCTGGTCCTCAACCCAGGCAGTGCCAGCTATCCCAGAGGCACCCGAGGCCCCACCATGGCCAGAATGCTCGTCAAGGACGGCAAGATTCTGAGCACCAAATTTATTGACCTAGAGTAGGTGCAACAAAAACGGGGGATGCAGATCGCATCTCCCGTTTTTCTTTGAGCCAAAGGCCGAAGTTCAACAACAATCTTAGACAACCCCGCCGAGGAGAATGGGGAACACGAGCCGCGGAAGCGGCGAGGAACAAAGTCTTTGAAGCAAGTGACGGCAGGGAGGGTCTCCGGGGCCGGCTGGCGCGGGTTGAGTTTGTCGCGAGTTCCGCACGCAAAGGAAAGCACTTAATGTGCTTTCCGTCTTG
>UROM01000015.1 GCA_900549455.1 uncultured Collinsella sp.
TCTACACTTATGCGATCGTCGGCAGCGTCAGATGTGTATAAGAGACAGATAAAGACCAGGACGAGCGTGGCGCCGGTGCCGCCCATGCAGACGACGAAGTACTGGGCACCCTGGGTCAGGACGGCGGAAGCGTGCTGGCCAGCCTGGAACGCAGCTAGGTTGTCGGTCATGTTGGCAACGAG
Organism: uncultured Collinsella sp.; assembly: GCA_900549455.1. Classification (GTDB taxonomy): domain Bacteria; phylum Actinomycetota; class Coriobacteriia; order Coriobacteriales; family Coriobacteriaceae; genus Collinsella. The sequence continues at coordinate 183 of UROM01000015.1, forward strand.
AGCGGCGGCGATGGCGGGCTCGACGATCGAGGGGCCGTGGACGCCGACGAACCAGAAGAGGCTCATGGCGCCGTAAATCACAGCGAGGCCGATATAGCCGTCGGCAGCGGTGAACAGGGGCTGGAACACCTGGATGACGCCCTGGGCAAAGCAGAAGCCAAAAGCAGCGCGGAAGACGATGTCAAAGACCCAAAAGACGGTGATGCAGACGGAGAAGGGGATGATGTCCTTAAAGGTCTGCGAGATGTTGGGCGGAACCTGCTCGGGCATCTTGACGGTGATGTTGCGCTTAATGAAGAACTTGTAGATGATGCCGGTCACAAACGCAGCGATGAAAGCGGTCAGCAGGCCCTTGGAACCAAGGTAGGTGGTGTTGAAGCCGCTGGCGGCGTCCGTGGCGATGGTGTCGCTCGAAAGGAGCAAGAAGCCGATGATGGCCGCGCACATGCACGAGATAAAGTTGATCTGGTTGTTCTTGGGCAGATCGCGGTTCTGAGCGTCGGCGAAGTGCTTGGCCGTGGTGGCGGCGCAGGCGATGGCCAAGATGCCCATGGAGTAGTTGTAGCACTTCCACAGGGCGTTGTTGATGTCATCGGGCCAGTAGAAACCCCAGATGTTGGGGACCGAGGCTACCAGGCAAAAGATGGACGAGAAGATGATGATGGGGATGACGGAGATAAAACCGTCACGGATCGCCTTGAGGTACTTGTTGCGGGCGATCGCGTTGAAAAAGGGCTGGCCCTTTTCGATGATGGCGATGAGTTGCTCCATGCAAAGCTCCTAAGAGTCGGTGGGCTAGCAACGATGGTAGCTTTTGGCGTTTGGCTGCCAAAATGTTGACGTTGCCATTTTTGGATACAAAAAAAGACGCGAATCGGTGGCCCCTGTGCCTGTGGACCGTCGATTCCTTGCGCGTAAACATTTGAGCCGCCCGGTGGCTCTGTGTTTGCACAATGGCAACGTTAACATTTGGGCGACAAAAGCCGTTCGGTGAAGCAAAAATGTCGGTGAACGGTAGGTTTTGGGTGGTGAGCGTATGGTGGGGGAGGCGTTGGATATACTTGAAGGCGGTAAAAATGACTGCGCAAGGTGCCACCAATGGCATCGTTGACATAGAAAGATCGACCTATGGCCGCTGTTAAAAAATCGGTATCCGTTAAGGATGTGGCGCGTCTCGCGGGCGTCTCGGAGCAGACGGTCTCGCGCACCGTGCACGATTCTCCCAGCGTGCGCCCCGAGACCAAGGAACGCGTGCGTGCCGCCATGCGCGAGCTGGGGTATCGCCCCAATTTTGCCGGTCGATCGCTGCGTCGTGGCAAGTTTAAGACCGTCGGCGTCGCCATGTTCAACATTACCGGTACCGGCAACCTCGACCGTATGGAGGGCTTTGCCGCCGCGGCCGACAAACATGGCTATGCCATCACCCTTACTAAAGTAGACGGGCATCCGTATACCCTCGAGAGCGCATCGTCGCGCATGAGCGCACTGCCAGTGGACGGTATGGTTGTGATCATGAATCGCATGCCGGCGGACTTTGGCACCTTTGAGCCGCTGCCTGGTATGCAGACGGTGCTCGTTACCATGCTGGAGCACCCGCTGTGCTCGACGGTCGATAACGATCAGTTCGATTGTTCGCGCCAGGTTGTCGAGTACTTGCTGGGGCAGGGGCACAAAACCGTGCACTTTATCTCGTGTCCCGAGCGCTCGCTTTCGGGCATGCGGCGCGAGGAAGGCTGGCGCGAGACATTGCGTGCGCATGGCATTGAGCCCCCGCAGCTTGTGCGCGGCGATTGGACGGCACAGAGCGGGTATGCTGCCGGTCAGGCTCTGGCGGACGATCCGACCTGTACGGCCATTTATGCCTCCAACGATGCCATGGCATATGGCTGCATCCGTGGGCTCGAGTCGCGCGGGAAGCGCGTGCCCCAGGACGTGAGCGTGGTGGGTGTTGACGACAGCCTGGGCGATATCGTGCCCGACCGTCGCCTGACCACGGTGCGCTTTGACAACAAGCGCGTCGGCATGTGGGCGGTCGACAAGATTGCCGGCGCCGATGGGGGTGCATCTGGCGTGGAGCACATGCTGATTCCCGGTGTGCTCGTAGAGGGCGATACGGTGCGCGATTTGCGTTAGGGTGCGGTCCTGTTTGGGTTGCTGCTAACTGTGTTCGATATTGTTCAAATTGGTTTAAAAACCGTTCACGGGCGAAAAGTGACCGTTCATAGCTCGAAATTACGTTTTGAGCTGTTCTATTTTGTTTGAATGTTATTGTTTCTGTCATACACAACGCAGCGCGTATGCCCGGACGCGATGCTCTCCATTGGTTCATATGTGAAAGGAACGCAACATGGCAACCAAAGAAGAAATCTCGATGGTTGGATTCGAGATCGTCGCATACGCAGGTGACGCCCAGACCGATCTGCTTGCAGCGCTCGATGCTGCTCGCGAGGGTGACTTTGAGAAGGCCGAGCAGCTGCACAAGGATGCCAGCGATGCGCTCATCGGTGCCCACGACACGCAGACCAAGCTGCTTTCGCAGGAGGCCGGCGGTGGCGAGATGGAGATGACCTTCATCATGGCTCACGCTCAGGACACTCTCATGACCACTATGATCCTGGAGAAGCAGACCCGCTTTACCATCGATGCCTACAAGCGCATCGCTGCGCTCGAGGCCAAGCTCGCCTAACGAGCCCGAACAACCAAGTCCCCTTCCAAAGGCCCTGCCGCAAACTCGCGACAGGGCTTTTCCCGTCCTCCTCCAAGTTGCGGTGAAATAGGGGCTGAATAGGGGCCGGCGGGCGCAAAACAATCCCTATTCCACCGCAACTCATCCTGAGATAGTCATTGGGGACGTTCTTAAACGACTAGTCATTGGGGACAGTCTTGGTGCGCACCGTTGTCCTCCCGTTCGGTTTTTTACTGGGTGGGTATACTTCCATCCGCAATACAGGCCGGACTGAGGAGGTATCCAAATGCCGGACAATGGATCGATTCAAAAGAGAGACGCGCACGAGATGGCTCATGGGCGTCCTGTCCAGATAACCGAGCACACGACGGTAACCGAGTTGCAGCCCAGCCTGTCCGATGTCGTGTGCGCAAACAAAAAGCTGCAGATTGGCTTTATCGTGGCGCTCGTGGTGCTGGCGCTGCTGTCGGGCTTTGTAGCTCGTCCGCATTTTGCCGATACCAAAACTTGGGACTCCACTATCGAGGTCATCGATCAAAAGAAGGGCAACGTTTTGGCGCTCACGGCTTCATGCGTCGCCCTATCTGCGGGTATTACGGCGCTGCCGGGTGATACGGGAACGCCGGTTGCCGAGCAGCTCGCGCAGCTTTCAGGCAACCTTGGTATCGTACTTGCCGTGCTCTACCTCGAGAAATATCTTCTGACGATTTTGTGGTCGGTTGGCCTGGGCATCTTAATCCCGTTTGCGTTGGTGCTCTTTGCGGTGTCGCTCGGCATTCACGGGCGCTGGAGCACGAGCGCTGTCCTGCGCCGTGTGGCGACACGCATGCTGGTAGTTGCCGTGATCGGTATGGCGCTTGTGCCCGCGAGCGTATGGGTGTCGCAGAAGGTCGATGAAACGTATCACGTAAGTATCGAGCAAGCTGAGCAAAAGGCTGCGGACGCAGCCGACACCACGGACAAGTCAGCCGAGACCAGCTCAAAATCGAACAAGAAAAAATCCGAGGCCACGGAGTCCAAAAACGTGCTCGAGCAGTTGACTGACGGGGCCTCGAGCCTTGTTACGTCGGTGACCAGCGGCGCCAAGCAGATGACCGATGAGATCGTGCATCAGGTGACCGATCTGATTGAAGGCGTCATCGTGATGATCGTGACCTCGTGTGTGATTCCTCTACTGGTGCTCGTGGCGTTCCTATGGCTAGGACACGTGCTACTGGGGATCGATATCTCCGGTCCCGCGAACTATCTGACGGGTCGTTTCTTGAGCGCTCCGTCCAGACATGCCAAGAAGAGCGGGCAGTCTGAGTAGGCGGCAAAGCGATCTTTGGAAGATCAACCGTAAGAAGGGCGGCCGAGACACGTTCTCGGTCGCCCTTTTGTTTGTTGAACACGTGGGCGCTACGTCCGCGCCGGGCTCAAACGGTCAGCAATCATCCGTGAATGGTGTTTGTTCAAAAAAGAACAAAGATAAACAAATTATTGTTGCAGTCGGTGTTCGAATGTGTTCAAATAAACATGAACAGTGAAGAACCGCACATTCAGATGCCCGGACCTGAACGCGATTCAACACTTCCAAACAGAAACTACGCACCTGCGTATCTCTCAAGGAGGATGTCATGAGGGTTGTAATCGCTTCCGATGCCGACGGTATGTCGATGAAGGAGTCCATCAAGGAGATGCTCATCGCCGACGGTCACGAGGTCGTCGACTATTCCGAGACCCCTGCCGCGGACTTTGTCGATTCCGCGACCGCCGTTGCCAAGGACCTGCTGGAGCACAAGGATTCCCAGGGCTTCGCATTCGATAAGTACGGCGTCGGCTCTTATATGGCCGCCGTCAAGATCAAGGGCATGGTCGTCGCCAACATTTCCGACGAGCGTTCCGCCTACATGACCCGTGAGCACAACGGCTCGCGCATGGTCACCATGGGCCCGGGCGTTGTGGGCACCGAGGTCGCTAAGAAGATCGCCCGCGAGTTCCTGCGTGCGCAGTACGCCGGCGGCCGTCACCAGATCCGTGTCGACATGCTCAACAAGATGGCCTAACGAGAGCCACCGAGAACTCGAACTTCTACCTCAACTTGTGAATTCAGACGAAAGGACGTTCTGATGAAGAAGACCATCGCAATCGGTTGCGACCATATCGTTACGGACGAGAAGATCTATCTGGCCGACCGCCTGGAGCAGGCTGGCTACAAGGTGCTCGACTGCGGCACCTACAGCCACACCCGTACGCACTACCCCATCTACGGTAAGGCCGTGGGCGAGGCCGTTGCCAGCGGCAAGGCCGACTTTGGCGTGGCCCTGTGCGGCACCGGCATCGGCATCACCAACGCCGTCAACAAGGTCCCCGGCGCCCGCTGCGCCCTGGTTCGCGACATGACCTCTGCCCTGTATGCCCGTCGCGAGCTCAACGCCAACATCGTGGGCTTTGGCGGCAAGATCACCGGCGAGTTCCTGATGGCCGATATCATGCTTGCCTTCCTGGAGGAGCCCTACGAGAAGACTCCCGAGCACGATGCTCTGATCGCCAAGATTGATGCCTGCAACAAGGCCGACGCCGAGGCTCAGGCCGACCCGCACTTCTTTGACGAGTTCCTCGAGAAGTGGGACCGCGGCGAATACCATGATTAGCGGGTATCCGGCGTAATTAACTAGTCCGTTGACGGCTCGCGTTTCTGTGATGGGGCGCGGGCCGGTTTTCTATCGGCCCTATTGACTTGGCGGGCTGTCGTAAGAAAGGGAAGGCTCCTATGGAGTTTGTTCTTGATAACGGTTCTATCCGCGTAGCACTGAGCACGGCGGGCGGGTCGTTCACTTCTATTGCGGCCAACGGCCGTGAGTACCTGTGGCAGGGTGATCCGGCGGTCTGGTCGGGCCAGGCGCCCATTTGTTTCCCGATCTGCGGTGGCCTTCGTGACGGTCACGCAATGACCATGGGCGGTCGCGAGGTAAAGCTCGCCCGCCACGGCTTTGCGCGCAAACAGGAGTGGAAGCTCGAGGAGCAGAGCGACAACATGGTTGCGCTGAGCTTAAGCTCTGCCGACCATGCCGAGTTGCTCGAGCAGTACCCGTATCCGTTTAAGATCGTTGCTCGTTACACGATCGATGCGGAGAAAGTGGCCGTGTCGTACGAGGTGACCAATGAGGGCACCGAGGACATGCCGTTCTTTGTGGGCGGTCACCCTGGCTTTAAGTGCCCGCTCGACGAGGGCGAGTCCTACGACGACTACGAGCTCCGTTTTGAGCAGCGCGAGGCCGCCGAGCTCTGTACTGCCGTTCCCTCGACGGGCCTGATTGATGTTGAGCATCGCAGCAAGAACCCGATGGTTGGCCATGACCTGCCGCTGACCCACGAACTCTTTGACTTCGCAGAGACCATCTTTGACGTGCTCGAGAGCCGCGTGGTTACGCTTACCAAGAAAACCGAGGACAAGGGCGTGCGCCTGACGTTCCCCGATATGCCGTACCTGATTGTGTGGAGCAAGCCCGAGGGCGACTTTGTGGCCGTGGAACCGTGGGGCGGCCTGTCCACCTGCTCCGACGAGGACGATATCCTGGAGCACAAGCGCGGCTGCCTGGTGGCCAAGCCGGGGGAGACCGTTACCCGCGGCTTTGAGATCGAGATCCTTTAAAGAGCTATCGTATGTTTGGGGCCGCGCGTGTCGTGCCCCGGAAACAGGAGTTCAATATGATTCTGACCGTTACCATGAACCCGTCGATTGATACGCGCTATCAGCTCGACAAGCTGATCATCGACGATGTTAACCGTGTGACGCCCGAAAAGACCGCTGGCGGCAAGGGCCTCAACGTGAGCCGTGTGCTGCTGCAGTTGGGCGACGATGTGCTCGCGACCGGTTTGCTCGGCGGTCACATGGGTGCCTATATGGCCGAGCTCATGGATGCCGATGGCGTCAAGAACGACTTTGTGCCCATCGCCGGTGAGACGCGCATTTGCCTGAATATTCTGCACGAGGGTAATCAGACCGAGCTTTTGGAGAGCGGCCCGCAGATCGCCCCGGCCGAGCTCGAGGCCTTTACGGCCAAGTTTGCCGAGCTTGCAGCGAAGGCGGACGTTGTGACGCTTTCGGGCTCGCTGCCGCGTGGTGTCGATGCCGGCTACTATGCCGAGCTCGTCAAGATCGCCGAGGAGGCGGGCGCCAAGGTGCTGCTCGACACCTCGGGTGCATCGCTGGAGGCCGCGCTGGAGTCCGACGCTAAGCCTGAGCTCGTAAAGCCCAACCTGACCGAGATCAACGGCCTGCTGGGTACGTCCTTTACGACCGATGATGTCGATGCCCTGCGCGAGGCGCTTGCCGCCGATGACCGCTTTGCCGGTATTCCCTGGGTTGTCGTTTCGATGGGCGCTGCCGGTTCGGTGGGCTTCCATGAGGGTCGTGCGTTCCGCGCCAAGACGCCCGCGATTGCGGCTGTGAACGCGACGGGTTCCGGTGACTCGACCATCGCCGGTTTTGCGCATGCCATTGCTGCCGGCGCCGACGACGTCACGGTGCTCAAGACCGCCAATACCTGCGGCAAGCTCAACGCCATGGATCCCAAGACCGGCCACCTGGTCATGGACCGCTGGGACGAGGTCTACAACAGCGTTGTCGTGACTGAACTGTAGGGTTACGCGGTTTTACCAAACCGCGTAACGGCGCGACGCTGCAAACGCCCCTAAGCGGCAATCTGACGTTCAATCGTCGGGCATGACCAAAAGGTCAAAGCCCTCCTCTTTCACGTCACCTTGCTCGCTTAGGGGCGTTTTCGCTGTCGTTGCCAAGACACCGGCGTTGCCTTGGTCGCAAGTAGTCATTGGGGACGCTCTTTAATGACTAGTCGTTTAAGAACGCCCCTTAAGAATGACCCCAATGACTACACTCAAAAACGGCGCCCGTCGGCGATGTTGCCGGCGGGCGCCGTTGTCTTGAAGACGAAATGATCTGTTTTCCTCCGTCCCCAAGGGACCATTACAGTGAGTCGATAAAGCGCTGCTGGGCGGCGCGGCCGGCTTCGTCCCACTTAAAGACGCCGGCGTTGTCGAGCACGTGGCCAAACACCACGCCGACCTCCTCGTGCAGGATATCGATGGCGTTGTCGGCCGCAAGCTCGTCGGCGCGGCGGGCAAAGACATCCTCGGCCCATGCGGCGTGGCTGCGACAAAGGTCGTCGCCCTCGAGCGCGCCGGCAAGGTCGTAGCTGGCATCGGCCTTGGCTGCCAGCAGGTGCTCGCGGACAGCGCCAAGCTCGGGAACCAGGCGCGGCGGAAGAATAGCCAGGCCCATGACCTCGATCAGGCCGATGTTCTCCTTTTTAATATGGTGATACTCGGCATGCGGGTGGAACACACCCAGCGGATGCTCGTCGGTCGTGATGTTGCAGCGAAGCGCCAGATAGGCCTCGTAGATCTCGCCGCCGGCGTTGCCGCGGGAGTCGACGCGGCGGATGACGGGCGTCACGGTGTTGTGCGCTACGCCGTCGGCTGTGCGCGCGATGACGCCCACCGACTCATCGGTCCACTCGCGCCAAGCGAGGATGATCTTCTCGGCGGCGTCGAGCAGCTGGGCGCGGTCGTGCGAGCGCAGTCGCAGCACCGAAAGCGGCCACTGCAACACGGTACCGCTGACCTGGTCAAAGCCGGGCACGCTAAACTGCGAGACCTCGGTGGCATGCATCATGGGGAACTCGTGCGCGCCGCCCTGGAAGTGGTCGTGCGACAGAATCGAGCCGCCCACGATGGGCAGGTCGGCGTTGGAGCCAATAAAGTAGTGCGGGAACAGGTCGACAAAGTCGAGCAGGCAGGTCAGCCCCTTGCGGTCGACGTGCATCGGACGATGCTCGGAGCTCATGGCAATGCAGTGCTCGTTAAAGTACGCGTACGGGCTGTACTGGAAGCCCCAGCGCTCGCCGTCGAGCTCAATGGGGATAACGCGCAGGTTCTGGCGGGCGGGGTGAGCGCCGCCGTCGGCTGCGGCGGAGCGTCCGGGGTAGCCCTCGTTCTCGATGCAGAGCTGGCAGGCGGGATACTTCTCGCCCAAGTTCTTGGCTGCACCTGCCGCGGCGATATCGCGCGGGTCCTTCTCGGGTTTGGACAGGTTGATAGTGATTTCAAGATCGCCCCAGTTGGTGGGGGTGCTCCATTTGATGTTGCGCGCGATGGCGGCACGGCGCACGTAGCCGGCGTCGCAGCACAGGCCGTAGAACCAGTCGGTCGCGGCGCGGGGCTCGTTGACGCCCATGCGGCCGTTGAACTCCTCGTTTACAACCGAAGGCCTCGGCATGAGCGCGCCCATGATGCGCATGGCGATGCGGTCGCGGCCCGATGCCGTGTCCTCGGCAGCACCGTTGGCAACGGCGGCCTCGGCAAGCGCGGCGAGCGTGCCTTCAAGGTCAAAGTCGGGCAGGGTATCGGGGTGCAAGAGCGAGAGTTTCTCAACCTGGAGCGCCCAGGCCATGTCGAGCGCGGGGCCCGTGGCGCCGATGCACTCCAGAATGGTGTTGTAGGCCCAGATGCGGTCGTCCTGTCCGATCATCGATCGGTGGATAGCGTACTCGATCAGGTTCTGCGCAGCCTCGCGCACGTCAGTCATTACAGCCATGCCGCGTAAGCCCCCTTGTCAGAAATTGCGTAGTGGCGGGCAGAGCCCTCGCCCAGCCAGCCGTTCATCTTGGCGATGAAGGTGTCGACCAGGTCGAGCGGCACGAAGGCCTGGATGGTGCCACCAAAGCCGCCGCCGTGGATACGGACGGCGCCGCGGCCGTCGAGCACGTGCTCGGCCAGTGCCAGGGCATACATCGAGGGCTGCTCGGAGCCCAGCTTGGCAACGACATTCTGCAGGTACATGGCAGAGCTGGCGCCGGACTCGCGCGTCAGGACCAGGAACTGGTCGATGTCGCCGGCGTTCAGGGCAGCCCAGCGCTTGTCGACCAAGCCGTTCTCGTACCAGTAGTGAATGGCGCGCAGGCAGGCACGGTCGCCCAGCTTGGCGCGCAGCTCGGGGAGTTTGGCGTCAAAGTCCGCCACGTTTACCTCGCACAGGCGCGCCTTGCCAAACTCGGCGGCGACGTCTTGCATCTCGCGCGGAACGGCGGCGTAGTCGTCGGTAGCTGCCACATGGTCGGCACCGACCTTAACGAGCACGAGCGCATAGCCGTGATCCTCAAAGTTGAGTTCGAGCTTCTGGGTCTTGGGCTGGGCCTGATCCTCAAAGTCCATGTAGGCGAGTCCGCCCAAGCAAACGGCGGCCTGGTCCATCAGACCGCAGGGCTTGCCGTAGTAGTTGTTCTCGGTGCGCTGGCTCATCTGGGCGAGCGCGACGGGCTCAATGGCGGGCGCGCCCCAGAGCGTCTCCATGGCACGACCGTACGCGGCTTCGACGGCGGCAGAGCTGGAAAGGCCGCCACCCGAGGGGACGGAGCAGGTGAAGGCGAAGTCGAAGCCGTGGGGCTCAACGCCAAGGGCTGCAATCTCGTGTGCCATGCCGCGGACGAGGCTTGCGGACGTGCCCTTCTCGGACTCCTGAACATCCAGCGTGTCGAGCATGATCTCAAACGTAGGATAGCCCTCGTCGGCGATGCGAATCCTGTTGGAGTCGGTTGCCACGGCGATGCCGTCGACGGCGACATCGAGCGAGCCGGCGATAACGTGACCGCCCTCGTGATCGGTGTGATTGCCGCTGATCTCGGAACGCCCGGGCGCGTGCACGTAGAGCACCTGGCGGTCGCCGATGGGGCCAAACTCCTCTTCAAACAGCTTGGTGAGCGTGGCGAGTGTCTTTTCGTCGGGGGCGGTCATGGTGTCTTCCTTTCTTGGTTATCCCGAGTTACCGGGCTTTGCTTATGAGTACGTAAACATATCAAGGTGCGAGGGAGTAGACGGGAGTCATAACGCTGCTCCCTCGCACCTCGACGAGGGTGGGTTAACAAATCGTCGAGAATCGGTACACGATTGTCGAGCTAAACGGGTGGTCAGGCGTGCAGACGGGATGTGCCCAATCTGTGTGATGGTTGTTGTCAGGCCAAAACTCGGGCTCAAATGCGACGCCGTCGCGAGGACCGTAACTGCAGCCGTCTTTGGCGTCGATATCGCTGAGCCAGTTGCCGGTATACAGATGCGCGCCCGGTGCGGTTACGAAGATGTCGAGCGTGCGGCGCGAGTTTGGATCTTGCAAGCGCAGTGCGTGGCGCGGGTCGGCGTCGGGGGTAAAGCTATCCAGGCAGAAACAATGGTCAAAGCCCCGTGCAATCTTGAGCTGCTCGTCGTTCGCCTCGATGTCGCGGCCGAGCGCCTTGGGTGCGCGGAAATCGAATGGCGTACCGGCCACGGGGCGAACCTCGCCAGAAGAGACGTTGTCCTGGCGCTGGGGGAGGAAAGCCTCGGCGTCGATAGTCGCGACCTGGTCCAGAACCGTGCCGGCATCGTGCCCCGCAAGGTTGAAGTACGTGTGGTTGGTCATGTTGACGAAGGTGTCGGCATCGGTAACGCAGCTTTGCGTGCAGGTGAGCTCTGCGGCACCCGTTGGCCCTGCCTGCAGGACATAGGCAACGGTAAAGGTGCGGTTGCCCGGGAGGCCCAGTTCGCCGTCGACCAACTTGCATGTAAAACTCACCGTGTTGGTAATCTCGTCGACCGTGGCGTTCCACACGCGCTTATGAAGGCCATGTTCAAGGTCGGTGTGCAGATTATTGGCTTTGTTGGGACCATCGTTGCATGCCATCTGATAGACCGTGCCGGCAATCTCGATTTGGCCTTTATCCGTTCGGTTGGCCGAAGGCCCAATGGTTCCGCCGTAGCACGCCGGATTGTCGAAGTAGCCATCGAGGGCATCGAAACCGAGCGCGATGTCGGCCACATCGCCTGAGGCATCGGGAACCTCGATGCTAAGGATGGTCGCGCCATAGTCCATAACGCGCACGCGGGCACCTGCGCAAACAAGGTTATAGACCGTAACCGGCGAGCCGCTGGGGGCGGTGCCGAACGGAGTTGTGGTAATCATGAGCGTCCTTTCGAATACGACGCCATGGCCTGTGCGCCCGGAGCGCAGGCCATCATGGTATCGGTGTGCTTACGCCTTATGTTAACGTACTCATAGCCTGGAACCACGGACTTCTTCGCTTTCCTGCAATCGGTCGAAAATGAGCCGTGAACGGTATTCAGGTGGTGTTGAGGGCGCTGCATAACTGCTGATAGGTATAGTAGAGTACGTTAACATTATCGGAAGACAACAAAGCCTCCCGTGTGACCAGCAATTTCGCATGGGGTATTTAGGCTTCCTACAGGAGCGAAGGTGATTTTGTGGCAAGGCGCCCTTCCAACGACACGGGTTCGCGTCCGGTCTCCATGGCCGACGTCGCCCGCGCTGCCGGCGTTTCGCAGCAGACGGTTTCGCGCGTCGCCAACGGCTTGCCTAACGTTAACGAGCAGACGCGCCAGCGCGTACAGGCCGCTATGCAAAAGCTCGGCTTTCGTCCGAGTTATGCCGGTCGCTCGCTGCGCGACGGCCGTTATCATTCGGTCGGCCTGTGCGTCAACGATGTCACCAAGTTCGGCAACCTCTCAATGATCGACGGCATCGCCAGCGCTGCTCGCGAGCATAATTGCGCCATCACGCTGGTCGAGATGTCCAAGACCGAGGAGTTTTCGCTTGCCGAGGCTACACGTCGTATGGCCGCATTGCCCGTGGACGGCATCATCATCGGCATGAGCCGCATGGCGCCCGATTTTGAGACGTTTGATCCACTGCCGGGCATTGGCACGGTCATCGTTACCATGTACGCGCATCCGCGCGTGACCACGGTCGATTCCGACCATTACGGCTGCTCGCTATTGCTTATGGACCACCTGTTTGAGCTGGGGCACGAGCAAATTCGCTATATTGGCGGCCCGTCGTTCTCGGTCGACGAACAATTTCGCCGCGCCGGTTGGCAAGATGCACTCGAGCGTAAACACATCGAGTCGGCAGAGCCGCTCGAGGGCGACTGGTCTGCCAACAGCGGCTACGAGGCCGGCAGGTACCTGGCCGAGCACGATCGCACCATGACGGCGATCTATGCGGCAAACGATCAGATGGCAAATGGCGTGATTGCCGCACTGCGTGATAGCGGCCTGCGCGTGCCCGAGGACGTGAGCGTGGTGGGCGTCGACGATTCGCTCGATGATTTTGTGGCACACAACGAGCTCACGACCGTGCGATTCGATTTGCATCAGCGTGGGCGCGAGGTATTCGAGCATGCGGTTCCCGAGGCGGGTACGGCGGGCAAAACCGTTGCCATTCGTATTCCCGGCCAGCTCATTATTCGACATAGCACGGCAGCGCCGCGCGTATAGTTTTTGCAGGTCAACGGCGGTATATTCCGCCTCAATAACAATCGATAAGGATGCTGGCAGATAGCCGTGGCTATGAAGACGAGTGTTATGATAGACGGGTTCTTTTGTCTATCTAGGAGGCTTTGCCTGATGGAGATCACCAAGGATATCCGCTACATTGGCGTCAACGATCACGACATTGACCTGTTCGAGGGCCAGTACGACGTGTCCGAGAACGGTATGGCATATAACAGCTACGTTATCTTGGGCGATAAAATCGCTGTCGCCGATTCGGTCGACGCTGGCTTTGTCGACGAGTGGCTCGGCAACCTCGAGGCCGCGCTCGATGGCCGTACGCCCGACTACCTGGTTGTCCATCACATGGAGCCCGATCACTCTGCTGGCATCGCCGCCTTTATGGAGCGCTATCCCCAGGCGCAGATCGTGGCAAGCATGGGCGCCTTCCGCATGATGGTCAACTACTTTGGCACCGACTACCCCGAGCGCAAGATGGTCGTCAAAGAGGGCGACGTGCTCGATCTGGGCGGTCACAGCCTAACGTTTGTCGGCGCCCCCAACGTGCACTGGCCCGAGGTACTCTTCTCCTACGAGTCTACCGACAAGGTGCTCTTTAGTGCCGACGGCTTTGGCAAGTTCGGCGCCAACGACATCGAGGACCCGGAAGGCTGGGCTTGCGAAGCGCGCCGCTACTACTTTGGCATTGTCGGTAAGTTCGGCAAGTTCGTGCAGACCGTGCTCAAGAAGGCCGCCGATCTGGACATCCAGGTTATCTGTCCGCTCCACGGCCCCGTGCTAACCGAGAACCTGGGCTACTACCTCGACACCTACAACACCTGGTCGAGCTATCAGCCCGAGGACGAGGGCATCACCATTGCCTACGCGAGCGTCTATGGCCATCTGAAGGCTGCCGTTGAGGAGCTTGCATCTGCGCTTGAGGCTCGCGGCCAGAAGGTTTCCGTCTTTGACCTGGCTCGCGACGACATGGCCGAGGCCGTTGAGGATGCGTTCCGCTACGACCGCCTGGTGCTCGCTTCCATCACCTATCAGGGCGAGATCTTCCCGTTCATGAGCACCTTTATCCACACACTTGCCGAGCATGCCTACCAGAACCGTACCGTGGCGCTTCTCGAGTCCGGTTCCTGGGCGCCTGCGGCTGCCAAGGTTATGACCAAGGAGCTCGAGGGTATGAAGGACATCACCCTGACGCAGAACAAGGTGACCGTCCTGGGTTCGCTCAACGACGCCTCGCGCGCCCAGATCGAGGCCCTCGCCGACGAGCTGTCCAAGTAGCGACACGTTCACTTTTGACGCTCAACCATCACAACCACCACAAAGGGGACAGGCACCTTTGTGGTGGTTTTTGTTTAAGCGCCGGCGATGATGAGGGCTGGACGTGCGCTGTCGGTGGCCTCGGCGATTGAGGTGGCGACGGCATGATCGGGGTCACGGTCCATCACGATGGTGTCGACATCGGCAAGCTCAGCAAAGCGGTACATGCCGCGTCCGTTAACCTTGCTGGCGTCCATGAGGGCGACGCTTTGATGGGCCGCGGCGATCATCGCCGTTTTGGTCTCGGCCATCTGGGGAAAGTCGGTCGTAAAGCCGCAGCCGGGAACAAAAGCGCCAGGGCACATGACGGCAAGGTCGGCGTGGACCATTTGGAGCGCCTGCATGGTGAGCGGTCCGTACAAATAACGATGGCCTTTGCGCAGTGCCCCGCCCAGCATGACGACATCGACCGAGGGCATGCTCTCGTCGATATAATCGGCGATGGTAATGTCGGCCGTGATGACGGTGATGCCGTCGCGCTGATCGAGGAGCCGGACGAACTCGAGCGCGGTGGTGCCTGAGTCGACGAGCAGCGTGTCGCCGTCGTTGACGAGCTCGATGGCGCTTTGTGCGATGGCCTGCTTGGCAGCGACGTTGACATTGATGCGGCGATCCTGCGTGGAGACGGTCAGGCGTTTGTGGAGCGATACGGCACCACCATGTGTGCGGCGCAACTTGCCTGCTTCGGCGAGTGCGTCCAGGTCGGCGCGGGCCGTGACGGAGGACACGCCAAAGGTCTGGGCGATTTCTGCTACCTGCACCGAGGCATTATGATCGAGCATTTCCATAATGGCGGTACGGCGTTCGTCGGCAAAAGCACGGTTGGTGGCTTGGGCCATGCTCGCTCCATTCTCGGCTAAATTTGCAGGAATTGTGTTGACTCTATTTTCGTTCATTTTCTTTTTGAGTAAGAAAACGCTTTTCGAATACTTATCTTTTCTATAAAAGAAAGACGTCGAACGCCCAAAATTCAATATCGAACATGTCCGCTCGGCTCAAATTCCTTCCGTTTACTTTTCAAAAATGACTGTATTGACCTGCACGGGCTCAATATCTCGCGCGTGTAAAGCCGCTGAATTTCATACAATGAGCGCAGTAAAACGCAAGGTAAAACGCCTTGTGAACAACTACGCCCGATGTCCAGATGCGGGCGAGGGAGAGGAGCAAACGCTCATGGCACTTGTTACCACCGAAAAGATGCTCAAGGACGCTCAGGCCGGCCACTACGCCGTCGGCGCGTTCAACGTCGAGAACCTCGAGTTTGTTATGGCCGTTCTGGCCGCTGCCGAGGAGACCAAGTCCCCCGTCATCATGCAGACCACCCCGGGCACCATTAAGACCGCTGGCCTGGATTACTTCTACGGCATGGTCAAGGCTGCCGCCGAGCGCGCTTCCGTGCCCGTCGCTCTGCACCTCGATCACGGCGACGGCTATGACCGCTGCATGCAGGCTTTCCGCACTGGCTACACCTCTGTCATGATCGACGGCTCGCACGAGTCCTTCGAGGACAACATCGCTCTGACCAAGTCCGTCGCCGATGCTGGCCGCGCCATGGGCGTGCCCGTCGAGGCCGAGCTCGGCAAGGTTGGCGGCAAGGAGGACGACGGTCCCGCGGTTGAGGGCGAGAGCCCCTACACCGATCCGGCCGAGGCCAAGGAGTTCGTCGAGCGCACCGGCTGCACCTCTCTCGCAATTGGCGTTGGCACCAGCCACGGCGTGTACACGAGCGATCCGCATATCGAGCAGTCCGTGGTCAAGGCTATCCGCGACGCCGTCGACGTGCCGCTGGTTCTGCACGGTACCTCCGGTGTGCCTGATGAGCAGGTTGCCGAGGCTGTGAAGAACGGCATCTGCAAGGTCAACTACGCCACCGAGCTGCGTCAGGCCTACACCAAGGGCTTCATGGCCTACATGGCCGAGAACCCCGCCTGCTTCGATCCCAAGAAGCCGGCCAAGGAGGGCATGCGTGAGATCACCGAGCTGGTTAAGATCCGCATGACCAACCTCAACTCCGTGGGCAAAGCAGAGTAACAGCAAGGGTACTCTGATCCCACCGGACGGCTTGGGCGGGTCCCCGTACTTAGTTTCCAAAACGTCCTCGCGCATGAAGGCCCCCGTTGCCTCGCTTCTACGAAGCGTTGGCAACGGGGGCCTTCGCGCTGCGGAATGATTTTGGAAACTAAGTACGGGGACCCGCCCAAGCCGTCCTGCTCGATCGCCCTTGTGGCGTTGGGGCGGAAATGGGTGGGGCGTCAGGGCTTCTTTGCTGATGAGGGGTTAGTATGCCCGGGCTTGGTTGGGGAATGACTTGTTTAGGGATGCTTGGAGCTTTTCGAACGATGCTCGCAAGTTGAGGCTCTGGTCGGTTGAGCGTTTGGCTTTTGTGGTGGGGGAGTCGAGGAGGCCGTTTCTCTGTGTCGGGGGGAAGGAGAAAAGGTCTGCATGTTTTAGGGATGGCTGCTGTGCTGCGTCGTTGGAAGAATGCATGCTTATGCGGCCTCCTCGATGTCCACCAAAAGGTTGCGCACGGGGTATGCTGCTAGGTCCCGTGCGTTGGCAGTATTATGCCGCGGCTGCTGCAAAGAAGCGCTAAAGAAAGGCTTAACCTGGTTTGGTGTTACGATGAAACTGCAGGTCAGAGGTATCGAATAACACTTTTGAAAGGGTTTGGGCTTAAGGGCTTTCTAAGGTTTGTGGCGCGGATGTGGCTCGCCTGTGTGGGGCGTGTGGATGGCTCGTTCCTAGCGCTGCGGCTCTGCGGCGCGCACCTGCTCGATGACCTTTTTCATCGTGGCGTCGATGCGGTCTTTTTTGAGCTCGCATTCCCAGATGGTTATGGGTGTCCAGCCCATTTGAGTGAGTGCGTTGATGGCTGCTCGGTCGCGCTCGACGTTGCGGCGAAACTTTGCCTCCCAAAACTCAACGTTGCGCTTGGGCTGGCTAGGGTTGCACTTGGGGCAGCGATGCCAAAAGCAGCCGTTGACAAAGATGGCGATCTTGCGCCCGGGAAAGGCGATGTCGGGCTTGCCGGGAACCTTCCATTCCAAGCGATAGCCCGTAAGGCCCGCAGCCCGTAGGCGCTGACGTACGAGCAACTCGGGCTTGGTGTTGGCGCGCTTGTTGCCCTTCATGGATTTTTTGATGGCGGCGCGACGGCGGACCAGTTCGCGCTCGTCAGCGGAGAGGTCCGAGGTATCGATGCCGTCTAACAGGCCGGGCTTGGCCCGCTTTTTGCTGCGGCGCTTAGGTGCGCGCTTGGGTTTGGAAGCGGGCTCATCGGTCGTGGTGGCCTCGGCGTCGTTGGCGGTGCCGTTGGCCTCAAGCCGATCTTCCTTCAGCTCAATCAGGGCATCAATGAGCCCCTTGTCGGCGGGCATCCATTCCACCGTGGCAAGCGAGGTGCGCGGAATCCAGCGGATATCAAGCTGGCGGTCGTGCTTCTGGGGCTCGCCGGACTCTTTGGCCATCGAGCAGTAGTAGCACTCCATTGAGAGATGAAAATCGGGGTAGTCGTACTCAACGGTGTAAAAATCGCGCAGGTTGGTGACTTTTACCTGCAGCTCTTCCATAAGCTCGCGTCGCACGGCGTCTTCGGGTGTCTCGCCGCGCATGAGCTTGCCACCGGGGAACTCCCAAAGTCCCTGCATGTTGCCATAGCCGCGCTGCACGGCAAGTAACTCATCGGATCCTTCCTTGCGAATGATCCCAGCGGCAACATGAACAGTTTTCAACAGGAGTCCTCTCTCAACATCAACACGCGGCAGGTTAGCTACCCGTACCTTACACAACGGTAAGGCAAGCGTAAGCCATATCGATGATAGCCGACTCGTCTTCTTGCGACTATAGATGCCGTAGACTAATCGCAAGAAAGGACTCGGTATGCAAACCACGCACATGGCGACCCCGGTACTGGAGGTCGCGCATCTCGAAAAGGTATATGGAGCGCTGGGCAACGTGACCCGTGCGCTCAACGACGTCAGCTTTACCGTCAACCGCGGCGAATTTGTTGGCATCATGGGCGCTTCGGGCTCGGGCAAGTCGACGTTGCTCAACTGCGTGTCGACCATCGATAGCGCCACAAGTGGCACGATCCGCATCAACGGGCAGGACGTAACACGCATGAAACAGGCCAAGCTTTCGCAGTTCCGCCGCGAGGAGCTCGGCTTTATCTTCCAGGACTCCAACCTGCTCGATACGCTCACGGCACGCGAGAACATCGCCCTGCCGCTCACCATCGCCCGCACAAACTCGGCAGAGATCTCGACCCGCGTGCAGGATGTGGCAGCGCGCCTGTCCATCAGCCAGGTGCTCGACAAGTATCCCTACCAGATGTCCGGCGGTCAGCAGCAGCGCGTTGCCGCGGCTCGCGCGCTCGTCACCGACCCCACCATGATCATGGCCGACGAGCCTACCGGCGCCCTCGACTCCAAAAGCGCCCGCCTGTTGCTCGAGAGCCTAGAGGCCCTCAACCGCCGCCTGCGCGCCACCGTGCTCATGGTCACGCACGACAGCTTTGCCGCCAGCTACACGAGCCGTGTGCTGTTTATCCGCGACGGCAAGATCTTCACCGAGCTGCGCCGCGGCGACACCGACCGCCGAGAGTTCTTCGACCGCATTATGGAGGTCGTTGCCATGATGGGCGGTGAGGGCTCCGATGCTCTGTAAACTCGCTTGGGGCAACGTTCGCCGCGCCGGCCGCGACTACCTCGTCTACCTTTTGACGCTCACCTTGGGCGTCACGGTCTTCTATGCCTTTAACACCATCTCGATGCAGGTCGACATCGCCGGAATCGATGAAAAGGGCCTGGCGCAGGTAATGGGCAGCATGCTCGGCGACCTGACGTACTTTTTGGCCGGTGTCATGGCCTTTTTGATGGTGTATGCCAATAACTTCATCATGAAACGCCGCAAGAAGGAGTTTGGCCTGTACCAGGTGCTCGGCATGGGGCGCGGGCGCGTCGCCACGATCATGGCGCTCGAGACCGTGATAGTGTCGGTCGTGGCCTTTGTCGCCGGCATTGTGCTGGGTGTGGGACTCTCCCAGCTCATGACGTTCTTTACGGCCTCGCTTTTTAAGACACAGATCGCCAATTTCCACTTCTTTTTCTCGGTGCATGCGTTCAATCTGACCCTTGCCTGCATGCTCGTAATGTTTGTGCTCACGCTACTGCTGAACCTTCGCGCCGTGCGTCGTACCAAACTCATCGAGCTTATGGGTGCCGAGCGTCGCAACGAGAGCATCAAGACACGCAACCCCTGGATCGCGATTGCCATCTTTGCCGTGGGCGTGGTGCTTGTGGGCGTGGCCTATTACCGTCTGCTACGTGATGGGTTCCCGCTAACCGCGACGGACAGCAAGCTGCAAGAGGCCATGAACCAGTTTGGTATTACGACCGCTATGGTTACAGTTGGCACCTTTGCCCTGTTCTGGGGACTCTCGGGCATGCTCATCAAGCTGCTGCAGAGCCTGCGCGGCGTGTATTGGCGCGGCCTCAACATGTTTACCGTGCGCCAGCTTGCGGCCAAGGTCAACACGGTGTGCTTTTCGATGGGCGTCATCGCGATGCTCCTGTTTTTGGCCATCACCTCGGTGACGTGCGGTATGTCGATTGCCAACGTGATGAACGAAAACCTGGAGCGCTATAACCCTGTTGATGTGTCTCAGACGTATGTCTATTACACGCCCGATACGCTCGACTACTACAAGGAGTATGTCAATCCGTCTGAGGCCGATCGCATGGTGCTGGCCGATAGTACGGTCGATTTGTACTCCGCATGGCACGGCGATTCATGGCACGGCGATCGTAAGGGCAAGTCGGCGGGCAACAACGACGAGACCGGCAAGAAGGTCAATATCGCCGATGTTGCAGGCGAGCATGTGCAGATCGATTCGTATCTGAGTTACCCATTTGGCGGCTCGAATCCTTCGGTGACCCCAAGTGAGATGTGCAAGATCATGGGCGAAAAGCTTCCCAAGGCGTTCGGGGGTAGCAATGCCGATACGATGGGTCTGTTTGTGACGCCGGCGAGCCAGTACAACAAACTGCGTCAGATGATGGGCGAGGAGCCGGTGCACATCGGTCACGACCAGTATCTACTCACATGTGATATGGGCGGCGAGCTGGTCGACCTGTACACCAAGTATATGGCTGGCGGCCATGCCCTTACCTTGGGCGGGCATACGCTCAAGCCCGCAACCGATAAGTCGGACGAAGATACGGCGGCCATCGCCAACTCGGCGATGGGCAGTAATGGGGGTACCGTCGTCGTTGCCGACGAGCTGTTGTCCCAGCTTAATCTGCAGCCGTATTCCAGTAGCCTGCTCGTTAACTACAAACAGGGGATGGATACGACCGAGGCAGACGAGAGCATTAAATACACTCTGCTCGACAATCTGCTCGTTGACGGCAAAGAGCCGGGGTCGTGGGGAATCTTTATCACACGCTCCGAGATGTACACGCAGGCAGCGCAAATGAACGGTCTTATTAGTTACCTAGCCATCTACATCGGCTTTGTATTGGTCGTTGCATGCGCGGCGATTCTGTCGATCCAGCAACTCTCCAACGTGGCCGACGGCAGCCGCAGCTATCGTGTGCTGGCACAGATCGGCTGCGACGACCGCCAGATTCGCCATTCGGTGATGGCGCAGCAAGCGGTATTCTTCCTGTTCCCGCTGGCAGTGGGCCTGGCGCACTCCTTTGTGGCACTTAAGGTGATCATCGAGTTGGTGAGCATTTTCGGAAATATGAGCATTGGCGGTACCGTGGGCCTCACCTGTGCAATCTTCCTGGCAGCATACGGTGGCTACTTCCTGGTGACCTACCTCATGAGCACCGGCATGGTACAAGCTGCCATCGCCACCCGCTACAGCGAGTAACAAGCGGGCAAAACCGTCGCAAAATTAGAGGTGTATGACCGCCGCGAAGGGACCAGGGGCCCTTTCGCGGCGGTTTTTGCCAATCTGGTGCGTCTCAGATACAAGTGAGTAGACTTTTTTGAACCTGCCGAGCACATCGTGACAAATGATCTATAAAACTGCAGGTCAGAGCTGTGGCGTTTTGGGGCGTGCTTGGCCTCCTGCAAAAAGCCTACTCACTTGGTTTTTCTGCTAGAAGACCGCCACGAGGGAAGGCAACTCCCCCGGGTAGTCGTTGGGGACGTTCTTAAACGACTAGTCAAACAAGAACGTCCCCAATGACTACCCCAAGGAATGTCCCTGACTGCCGGCAGAAAAGGAGCGTCCCTAACTGCCACATCAAACGAAAGGGCGCCGACCTTCTGGTCGCGCCCTTGAAGTTGAACGTCAGATTGTCCAGGTGCGGCCCGCGCAGCGTCGAGCCGTTACGGCGTTTGGTAAAACGCCGTAACCTACACCCGCTCCGCGATCTCGTGGATGAGGTAGTCGGTCTTTTCCCAGCCCAGGCACGGGTCGGTGATCGATTTACCAAAGACGCCGCCGTCGACCGGCTGGTTGCCGTCCTCCAGGTAGGACTCGATCATAAAGCCCTTGACCAGCTTGGAGATGGACTCGTTGCGGCGGCAGCTGTCGAGCACCTCCTTGCAAATGCGATACTGCTCAAGCGGGCGCTTACCCGAGTTGTCGTGGTTGCAGTCGATGACCGCTGCCGGATTGGCATAGCCGGCGTGCTCGGTATAGCGCTCGGCCAGGCGTTCCAGGTGCTCGTAGTGGTAGTTGGGGTAGGTGCGCCCATCGAGACCGATGTAGCCACGCATAACGGCGTGCGCGAGCGGATTGCCGTCGCACTCGACCTCCCAGTTGCGGAAGATGAAGCTCTGGTGCGCCTGTGCGGCGTAAATGGAGTTGAGCATGACGGTAGTAGAGCCGGCAGTGGGATTCTTCATGCCGACGGGTACCGAAATGCCGCTCGACACCAGACGGTGCTCCTGGTTCTCGACCGAGCGTGCGCCCACGGCAACATAGCTCAGCAGGTCAACGAGGTACTGGTAGTTGGACGGATAGAGCATCTCGTCGGCGGTGAAGAAGCCCGTTTCCTTAATAACGCGCAGGTGCATATGGCGGATGGCCTTGACGCCCTCGAGCAGGTCGTCGGGAGCCTCGGGGTTGGGGTTGTGCAGCAGACCCTTGTAACCGGTGCCCTTGGTACGCGGCTTATTGGTGTAGACGCGCGGAATGATGATGAGCTTGTCCTTGACCTCCTCGGCGGTCTTGGCCAGTCGGTTCATGTACTCAAGCACCGAATCCTCGCGGTCGGCAGAGCACGGGCCGATGATGAGCACCTTGCGTGCGTCCTCGCCGGTAAAGACTTTGGCGACCTCGGCGTCAAATGCCTGCTTTTTGGCGGTAAGCTCGGCAGAAAGTGGCATTTCCTCGCGGATCTCCATGGGGATCGGCAACTTGCGTTTGAATTCCATGGCCATAGGGGCCTCCTCAATCTATAGAAAGAGCAATAAGCGTATTGTTGAGTGTTCGGCATTATCCGCTGTCGCACGCTAAAGTGCAAGTCCTTGTCACCCCGAAACCTGCCAAAAAGGGACAGGTTTATTTTGACAGGTTTTATCTGGGCAAACGTCGGAGGATGTCGGGAGGGAGTGGCACCGCGCGCGACCCTAAGGCTGTTGTCGGTTCCCCAGGAAACACCCTGTGGGCAAAAAATGCCAAATATGAGTACGGTTGCTAACCTAGTAACATATCAGTCTAGCAAGATAATAGACAAAGTGAAAAATATGTTCATTAACGTTGGCACGCAGAAGCCCGCTAACGGGCGTTTTGATTAATTTGAAGGCGTATAGAGGCCGCAAGGAGGTCGTTTGAGGCGGTTTTGGCTGTTACCAAAAAGGTAACAGTACTCATATTTGCCATTTTTTGCCCACAGGGCCTCGAAGGGGCTGTCAATCAGGTCCCAGGGGAGGCGGCTCAAGGGCCGTAGAACAAAAACGGGGGCGCAGGTTGTCCTGCGCCCCCGTTCTCGGGCGTTATTCGTTCCCTGCGGCAGAATTTACGCCGCCTCGTCGAACTGCGAGTTGTACAGGTCGGCGTAGAAGCCGCCTTGGGCGAGCAGCTCGTCGTGCGTGCCCTTCTCGACGATGTCGCCGTCGCGAATTACCAAGATCACGTCGGCGTTGCGGATCGTGGACAGGCGGTGCGCGATGACAAAGCTGGTACGGCCCTGCATCAGTGCATCCATGGCACGCTGAATAAGCTCCTCGGTACGAGTGTCGACGTTGGAGGTCGCCTCGTCCAAAATCAGCGCCGGGCGGTCGGCCAAAATGGCACGGGCGATGGTCACGAGCTGGCGCTGACCCTGCGACAGGTTAGTGCCCTCCTCGTTGATCATAAAGTCGTAGCCGCCGGCGAGCGTATGGATAAAGTGATCGCAGCGCGCGGCGCGCGCGGCGGCCTCGACCTCGGCATCGCTTGCATCGGGGCGTCCGTAGCGGATGTTCTCGCGGATCGTGCCGTTAAACAGCCAGGTGTCCTGCAGCACCATGGCAAACTCGCCGCGCAGCGCCGCGCGGTCCCAGTCGCGCACGTCGACGCCCTCGACGCGCAGCGAACCGCCGTCCACGTCGTAGAAGCGCTGCAGCAGCTTAATGAGCGTGGTCTTGCCGGCGCCGGTGGGGCCGACGATGGCGATGGTCTGGCCGGGCTGCGCCTCGCAGCTAAAGTCGTGGATGATGGTCTTGTCGGGCGTGTAGCCAAACTTGACGTGGTCAAACTCCACGTGGCCGGGGCGCTTCTCGGGAATCTGCGCGTCAGCTTTCTGTTCCTCCTCGGGCGCGGCCAGGAACTCAAACACGCGCTCGGTGGCGGCGGCCATCGACTGCATCGTGTTGCTCACGTTGCCCAGCTGCTGCACCGGCTGCGTAAAGTTGCGAACGTACTGGATAAAGCTCTGGATGTCGCCGGGCGTGGCATTGCCGGTCAGCGCGAGCTGCGCGCCTACCACGACGACGCCCACGTAGCCCATGTTGCCCACCAGACTCATAAGCGGCATCATCAGGCCCGACAGGAACTGCGAACGCCAGCCACTAATAAAGAGGCGGTCGTTTTGACGGTCGAACTCCTCGATTGAGGCCTCGGCGCGGTCGAACACCTGGATGACGTTCTGGCCGGCAAAGTCCTCCTCGATAATGCCGTTGACGGCGCCCAGAACCTGCTGCTGCTCGCGGAAGTACGGTTGCGAGAAATGAATCATCACGGTCAGGAT
>UROM01000016.1 GCA_900549455.1 uncultured Collinsella sp.
TCTACACTTATGCGATCGTCGGCAGCGTCAGATGTGTATAAGAGACAGATCTTGCCCGGCACGTTCATAACGCGGCAGAGCACGAAGGCAATGACAAGCGAGGTCGAGATCGTCGCCACGATAATCGGCAGCGACTGAGCGCCCTTGGACAGAATCTGTGAGAGGTTCATGCCAAAGCCAAGCAGGATAACCGCGTACTGCAAGACTTTTTTAGACGTATAGGTAACACCGGCAGCGAGTTGTTCGCGACGATTCTTGGGAAAGACGAGCGCTAGGACCATACCAAAGAGGATGGCAAACACCGGCCCGCCGACCACCTCAATCTGTTTGCCGAGCAACGTCGCGGGAATGGCGATGATCAGGCAGAACAAGATGCCCTTCCAGCGCTCGCGTACGATATTTGCCAGTTGCATATGGGATTCCTTCTTTCTATTTCACGTTTGCGACGGCTTATGATACGGCAACATTGAGCACGGCCCAGCGCAAACACAGACTAAGATGCCGCAATAGTTCTCGGTCGACAGCCGAATTACCCACCGCGCCAGGCTGATTCGCGGCATAATAAACAACTGACATATGAGTTTGATAGAACAGTTGCGAGGCGCTATGGAAGAATCGATGCACGTCGGCGAGCAGGAAGCGAGTCTACAGGACCAGTCCTACCACACCATTCGACGCAAAATCGTCTACCTGGACTACAAGCCGGGCGAAAAGCTGGGCGTCAAGCAGCTTTGCGACGACCTGGATATGGGGCGCACCCCTGTGCGCGAGGCACTGGTGCGTCTGGCGCAAGAGGGTCTGGTGCGCACCGTGCCCCAAAGCGGCACCTATGTCTCGCCTATCAACCTCACCCTCGCCGAGAGTGCCTGCTACATACGCGAGCACCTGGAAAAGCAGGTGATTGTGGAGTGCTGCGCCCGTGCCACCTCGGCAGGCATCGAGCAGCTTGACCGGGCCATCGCGCTGCAGGAAAAGGCCATGGCCGAAGAGGATCGCATCGGATTCTTTTTAAGCGACAACCTCATGCACCGCATGATCTTTAGCATCGCGTGCCGCAGCACCGTGTGGTCATGGCTCGAAGAGACCAATGCCGACCTGGAACGCTTCCGCTGGCTGCGCGCCGCCACGCAGACGCTCGACAATCAGGAGATTGTTAACGAGCACAAGCAAATCCGCCGCGCCATCGCCGGTCGCGATCCTATCGAGGCAAGCTTTTTGGTCAGCAAGCACCTGCATATGATGTTCCGCAACCAAACCGAGGTCCTGGACCAATATCCCAAGTACTTCGAGACCAGCAAGCTCCGCTAACCTGCCAAAAAGGGACAGGTTTATTTTGGCAGGTTTTATCTGGGCAAATGCAACAAGGTCCGGCTCCGCCTGATGACGCGGAGCCGGGCTTTAATCGTAAGGATAACGGAACTCGATTATTCGACAGTAACGCTTTTCGCGAGGTTGCGAGGCTGGTCGACGTCGCAACCGCGCAGGATGGCAACCTCGCGGGCGAGCAGCTGCAGCGGAACGCTCGCCGTGATGGGGCTGAACACGTCGCGGACGGCCGGCACGCGAATGATGCAGTCGGCAATCTTGTTGATCTCCTCGTCGCCCTCGGTGGCAACGACGATAACCTTGGCGCCGCGCGCCTTGCACTCCATGAGGTTCGACACCGTCTTGTCGTAGGTGGCGCTCTTGGTTGCCACCGCGATGACAGGGAAGCCCGGGTCGATCAGCGCGATGGGGCCATGCTTCATCTCGCCGGCAGCATATGCCTCGGCGTGCAGGTAGCTGACCTCCTTGAGCTTGAGCGCGCCCTCGTAAGAAATAGCGGCACCCATGCCACGGCCCACGAACAGCGCTGACTGCGCGTCCTTGCAGACAAGCGCGGCCTCGTGCACGGCCTCGGTCTGCGTATCCAGGATCCACTGGATCTGCTCGGCCGTATCGGAAAGCTCACGGAACAGCATGCGCGTCTGCTTGGTGGTCAAGCGGTACTTGACCTGCGCCAGCAGCAGGGCCAAAAGCGTGAGGCTCACGACCTGGCCGATGAAGCTCTTGGTCGAAGCGACTGCGATCTCCTTGTTGGCCTTGGTGTAGATAACGCCGTCGCTCTCGCGCGCCACCGGGCTGCCCACCACGTTGGTGATGCCAAAGACCTTGGCACCCTTGATGCGCGCATCGCGAATGGCGGCAAGGGTGTCGGCCGTCTCGCCCGACTGGGACACGGCAACGACAAGCGTCGTCGGTGTAATGATGGGGTTGCGGTAGCGGAACTCGCTAGCCGCCTCAACCTCGGTAGGAATGCGAGCCCAGCCCTCAATAAGGTTCTTGGCGATGAGACCGGCATGGTAGCTGGTGCCGCAGGCAATCACATACACGCGGTCGATATCGTTGAGCTCCTCGAGCGAAAGGCCCAGCTCGTCGATATCGAGCTCACCGGCAGGCGTCATGCGGCCCACCAGGGTATCGCGCACGACGCGAGGCTGCTCGTGGATCTCCTTGAGCATAAAGTCGGGATAACCGCCCTTTTCGGCCATGTCCAGGTCCCAGTCGATATGGGTGATCTTGGGCTCAATCACGTTGCCGGCCTCGTCGGTATACTCGACGCCTGCGGGCGTGAGCTTGGCAAACTGGCCGTCTTCGAGCACCACGACATCGCGGGTGGCATCGATAAGCGCAATCACGTCGGAGGCAACGTAGGAACCGGTCCCGCCCACACCGACCACAATCGGGGAGTCCTTGCGGGCAACGGCAATCACGCCAGGCTCGTCGGCACACACGGCGGCCAAGCCATAGGCGCCCACCACGTGAGTGCAGGCCTCGCGCACGGAAGCCATCAGGTCGTGCGTCTCGGCATAGGCCTCTTCGATCAAGTGCGCGAAGACTTCGGTATCGGTCTCGCTCTTAAAGTGATGGCCGCGGCCCTCCAGCTCCTCGCGCAGCTCGGCGAAGTTCTCGATGATGCCGTTGTGGACGATAGCGATACGACCGTCGCAGCTGGTGTGGGGATGGGCGTTGGCAACAGAAGGCTTTCCGTGGGTAGCCCAACGGGTGTGGCCAATGCCGCAGGTAGCATCGCTGTCGATGTTGGAGAGCTCGCTCTCCAGGCCCGCGACCTTGCCCACGCGGCGGATGACGTCGAGATGAGCCGCGGCGCCCTCGCCCACCTCGAGCGCGACACCCGAGGAGTCATAGCCGCGATATTCCATACGCTTAAGGCCCGTGACCAGGATGTTCTTTGCAATATCAGAGCCGGTGTAGCCGACAATTCCGCACATAGGATAAATCCCTTCGTCCGCGTGACTGCAAAACGTCCACGCACATGGGCGCTGAGACGTATAACGTTCGAGTATTGTACTCACGCAAGCACAAGCTGATATACCAGAAGTGGTACCTTAAACTGGATACCACTCGATGCACACATGCCCAAACCACCGCGATTGGGACAGGCGCCTTTATGGTTGCTTGGACCGGGGCGGCGGCCTGCCCCGGTGAAAGATCTCGATCTGTAACATCTGGGCCTCCGGAAGCCGGCTTAGTGTTACAGATCAAGACATTACGATTCAGCCCCTGCACTATGTCTCGATCTGTAACAGGTAGAGCCGGTTTTGCCGTCCAGATGTTACAGATCGAGACAATTGAAGGCCCGGGCAGCTCAAACCGCCACAAAGGTACCTGTCCCCATTGTGGTGGTCGCGCTTGCAACGATGTTTGCCCAGATAAAACCTGCCAAAATAAACCTGTCCCTAATTAGCAGGTTTTGACGTCCTCGGGACGGGCGATGCTACAATCTGACTTGTACTTGAAACGCATCAAAGGGGCCGCTATGGCAAAGGTTAAAATCAGCGACGTCGCGCGCGAGGCAGGGGTCTCGCTAGGCACGGTATCCAACGCGCTCAACCACCCCGAAAAGCTGCGCCCCGAGACCCTCAAACTCATCAACGAGACCATCAATCGCCTTGGCTACCTGCCCAACCAAAGTGCCCGTCAGCTCGCGGGCGGCACTACCAAGTCCTTTGGCCTGGTCCTCCCCCGTCTCGATCACGGCTTCTCGCTCCAAATTGCCAGCGGCGCCCATAACGAGGCCCGCAAGCACGGTTACGACCTGCTCATCGCCAACGCCGATAACGACGACATTCTCGAGGACCATTACCTGCGCTATTTTATGGGCACGCAGATGTCCGGCGTCATGGTCCAACCCATGGCGTCCCCCGACTGGCGCCCCACTATGGCCAAGATGCCCGTGCCGATCGTCCATCTGGACACCCACTGTTCCGAACCCGGTTACTACGTGGCCGCCGACAACGAGGCGCAAGGGCGCATTATCGCCGAGCTCGCCATCGCCCGCGGTGCGCGCCATATCACCGTTGTGGGCAGAGCGGCATTTATGCAGCTCACCCTGCGCGTACTTGGCATTCACAAGGCCCTCGCCCTGCATCCCGATATCAAAATTGAGGTCATTGACGCCGGAGAATGGAATACCGCCGCCGACGGTTACAGCATCGGCGCTCAGATTGCCGAGCGCTCTACCGACGAGCGCCCCGATTTTGTCATCGGCCTTACCGATGTATTGGCCTCGGGCGTTATCTCGGCGTTAACCGACAAGAGCATCCCTGTCCCCGAGCAGGTCCGCGTGGCCGGCTGCGACGGCAACCCACTTGCATGGAGCGGCGCGGTACCGCTCACCACCGTAGCACCCCCGGGCTACGAGATTGGCCGCAAGGGTGTCCAGCTGCTCATGGAGCAAATCGAGAACAAGGCGCCGGCAAAAACCAAGCACACCCGCATTGGTTCCGCAGCTCGAACCGTTACTGCGGTCACAGCCGCCGAGGACATCAACCGTCAGGAACTCGTGCGGCCGTTCCTCTTGGAGCGCGCCAGTACCCGGGCGAGCAGCCAAGCCGAAGCCACCGCCATCAACCTCGGCGCGTATCTATAGCACGTCGGCCAGTATGCCAAAACGCCGCTTAAGCAAAAGAGGCCCGACCATTACCGGACCTCTTTTGCTTAAGCGCAAGGTCAGCCGATTGCTCGTTTCAACTCCGCAATTGTCTAGCGCACGGCCTTGACCGCCGTCGTCAGATCGAACAACGTGTCGAGCACGACCTCACAGCCGTCCACCACGTCCTGCGGCAGCGGCACGATATCGGGAACGGCAAAGACGTGGCAGCCGGCCGTGATACCCGAGACGCAGCCGTTGCGCGAATCCTCGACCACAGCACATTCCTCAGGAGCAAAGCCCGCGCGCTCGCAGGCAAGCAGATACATCTCGGGGTCGGGCTTGCCGTGCACGACGTCCTCGCCGCAGGTCACCGTCTCAAACTTGTCAAAAAGACCGACCATCTTAAGGTTGCGCTCGGCCGTAGCGAGGCGCGACGACGTCGCTAGACCCACGTGATAGCCCGCAGCCAGCAGCTCGTCTATGCACTCGGCGGCACCGGCCTTAAGCTCCAAATTGGTCTTGACCATCTCGTCGCGAATCTCCTTGTGGCGGACATAGATCGCCTCGGTGGTTTCGTGGCTACCGTAATGGTTATCAAGGATGTCCATGACATCGGGCAGCGTGCGACCGATAAACTGATGGATCAGCGCTTCATCAATCGCGACCCCCAGCTCGGCAGCGCCCGCCTTCCATGCCTTGATGCCCAAACGCTCGGTATCGACCAGCGTTCCGTCCATGTCAAAAATAACAGCCTTGATCATATCGGCCCCCTCACCGGATTGCATTACCGCCACTCTACCGCACTTTACAAACTTGTATATAACGTATATAGCATATTGCACTATCGTTACATAAGCGGAAGTCTTATGACAGGCAGCTCGGTAGGATTATAGTTTTCGACCGAGTACTCAATGGTAAGGATCGTTTCATGCTTTCAGACACTACCGCACCTGCAGAGGAGCTTCAGGACAAACTCGCGACGCTCGAGCAGTTGCTTTTGGCATACGGACGCGTCGCCATCGGCTTTTCCGGTGGCGTCGACAGCAGCTTTTTGGCCGCAGTCTGCGCCCGTATCATGCCCGCTAGCACGCTTCTCGTTCACCTCACCACGCCGCTCATCGGCACACCCGAGCAGGCTTCATTTGAGCGATCCGTTGACGGACAAGCCAGTGAAGAACCGCATTTTAAGCTCCCCGTACTCAATCTTTCGGTCGATCAGCTGCAGCTCCCCCAAGTAGCTTGCAACGACGCCAATCGCTGCTACCACTGCAAGCACGCCGGCTTTACTGCCATCGTGAACCACGCCAAGTCACTCGGCTTTCCCACCGTCATCGATGGCAGCAATGCAAACGATCGCGGTGACTACCGCCCCGGCATGCGCGCGGCAGAAGAGCTCGGTGTACGTTCCCCTCTCATGGAGGTCGGCTTTACCAAGGACGAAGAGCGCGAGCTGCTGCGCGCATGGGGCTATCCCGTCTGGAACCTGCCGGCGGGAGCCTGTCTTGCCACGCGCGTCCCCACGGGCGAGGAGCTTACGCACGAGAAGGTCGACCTGATTCGCGCCTGCGAGGATTACCTACATGATCTTGACCTGGCTCAGGTCCGCGCACGCCTGGTCGGCGGCTGCATGCATATCGAAGCCGCTCCCGCAGATGTCGCCAAGATTGCTGCCCTCGGCGGAACCGCCGTCGACGACAAGGGCAAAACCCCGTTGCCCGCCGCCATCGAGTCCGCGCTGCGCGAGCTGAGCTGCGGCCACATCTCCCCCGAGGTCACCCCCTACATCCACGGCAACATGAACCAATAGCGCATCCCGATGAGTTGCGGTGGAATAGTTCCTGTTTTGCGGCCAATCGGGCACAAACAGGAACTATTCCACCGCAACTTCGTTTGGCGGGCATTGACCCGCAGACCTGCCAATAAGGGACAGGTTCATTTTGGCAGGTTTTATCCGGAGAAACGCAAACAGGGCCACGACACCCATATGGCATCGCGGCCCCGGGGCATCTATGCCAGTACGTATTGATAAGTATCCCCCATGGGCACAAAGGTGACCGGCAAGCCTGCACCAGCGTCTCCGAGCGCAGCGGGCAACCATGTCGACATGCATTCCATACCCGGCTCTTCGCCGTTAAAGTGACCCATATGGATGGCGCATTTCCCCTGACCGAGCATTGCGGCGTCGCGGATGTACTCACTCACCGTAAAGTCGATAAACTCCATGGCCAAAATGCAATCGATGTCATCAGAGTCGATATGGGCAATCTCGTCGTTATCTCGTCCCATAATGTGCATGGGAATCTCGACATTGCGAACGAGAGCGTCACCGTCGCCGATCAAGCGCGTTCCATTTAATCCAAGCTTGTGTACGAGCGCCTGCGCAAGATCGCGGGCCGGCGTTGGCTCAATGCGGTACCTCATGAATGACTCGTCTACCGCGGAGCCAAGCCAGTCCATCTTGGCCGCAAATCCGTAAAAGATGCCGTCGACCATCGAACCGTCCGAGGCGAGCGGAACGCCCGAGTGGATATAGTCATGGCAACGCCAGACCGCTCCACCCCAATCGTCAAGCAAGGCGCACTTTGCCTCAAAGGTCTCGTTCCCTGCGACCACCTCACGGCTGTCTCCGTGGTTCCAGAACAGCGCCTCGTGCGGAACAATCAGGTTGGCGCCAAGCTCCTTGGCACGGCGAATTACCTCCGCCGTAGCCCAAATGCATGTAACGATTCCGGTACATTGCTGATCGATGTTGCCGTAAAGCACCCGATCGCGCGTCGTCGCAAGCTCGATGGGCTTACCGGTAAAAGCATCGATGCCGCCGCAATAGTCCTGGATAGCTTGAATAGCCTCACTGATAAGCATATGTAACAACCCCTTCGACATAATATGCAGGGCGGCAGCAAACACACCGCCCTGCGGAATCATCTATAGGCGGCATTTTTTGAGCCGAACCACCTATATGCGACCGCTTTTCTAGCGCTCGGAAATCGGACCGTTCTCAAGCTCATCCTCGCTAAAGCCAAAGAACCAGGCAACGGCAAAGCTTACGATAAAGCCAGCTGCCGAAGCGATAGCGGCACAGATCAGGTTCTCGTTGCCACCGCCGACAAACGTCATAATATTGAGCACGTTGGAAGCAGCACCAGCAAGATAGGCATTCACATGCAAAGCGAGCGCCCCGGCACCGGCGACAAATGAACCCGCCATGCAGGCAACGAACAGTTTACGATAGCGGAACAGCATGCCATAGATGAACGGCTCGCCGACGCCTCCGATGAGCTGGGCGACAAGATAGCCAGCACACAGGCGCTTTTCCTCCTTGTTACGGAGTTTGAGCCATGTCGCAATCTCCACTCCATAGGCAGCCCACAGCGCAACCGTAGCAGCGACCATAATAAAGCTGTCAGAGCCCGTCGACATGAAGTTTGCAATGGCAATCATAATGACCGCGACATGCATGCCCGTAATGACCATGGGCAACCAAATTGCTGCAAGCAAGCCGCCACCAATAATCGCCGCGATGCCACCCTCGGCGCCGAGGAACCCAAAGATTGCAGCCAGGCCGTTGCCGCACAAAGAGCCAAGAGGGGCAAGCAGGCAAAGCGCAAAGGGGACAGTCAGAGCAAGCGTGCAAAGCGGCGTAAACACCGTAGTAAGCGAATCAGGCATATGCTTGCGCAGGAACTTTTCGAAGACGGACATCAAGGCCACTGTGAGCAGAACGGGGATGACCGTCTGTGCATAGTTTTCAGGCACGCAGGGAATGCCGTAAACGCTAAAGGCTTTTCCCTCGGCTGCCATTTGCATAAACGTCGGTTCGATAAGCACACCGCCCATAAAAGCACCGTACATAGGCGTGGCGCCAATGTTCTTGGCGGCCGAAAAGCCCAAGAAGACTGGTATAAAGTAGAACGTCACGTTGTAGAGCATATTGAGCAGGACATATAGATCGCTCGTATCCGCAATGAGATTAAGCATCGTTGGCCCGAGTACGACGGCAACGGTTTTGAACATGCCCGAAGCGAGCAGCAATGGAATCATCGGAACCATGGAGCCCGAGAGGTAGTTAAGAATCGCATTGCCAACGGCTGCCGGGGTAAGCGGTGTTTTGACTCCACTTGCATCGAGGTTCTCGTCGATACTCTCCTGCTTGGCCAAGCCGCTCATCTTGATGAGCTCGTCATATACCTTAGGCACGTTTTGCCCAATAATCACCTGGAACTGCCCGCCAGATATTTGAGCGCCGATGACGCCGTTAACTTTTTTAACAGCGTTAATGTCGGGCAACTCCATATCCTTAAGGTTAAAACGCAGACGCGTCATGCAGTGGGCTGCAAAGGTGATGTTGTCTTTGCCACCCAACGCCTCGAGCACATCGGCTGCGATCTTCTTATTGTCAGCCATATCATCTTCCCTTTCGAACGATCCGGTTCCTTCCTCGCTGCGCGCGCGAGGAGACAAAGCGGACGGTGGCCTGCCGCCCACATGGAAATATTCGATTGTTGAGGGAAACGGCGTAAAGACAAAAAGCTCCAAAACGAGACATCGACAGGTCGCCCTGTCTTTACGTCACGCTTCGGAAGCTCAGCTCTCGAATAACACCTTATGTGGCCCAAGATTATCAGCTCTGCCATGTGAACGGTGGTCTCATGGTGCTCAAAAGCCTGCGAACGGTAGGCTTTCTTCCCCGAACGGTATAGAAAGCGCCTATTTGTCGGCTAACACCTCGCCCGTCACGTTGCCGGCATAGACCCGATTGACATGGAGCATGAGATACACCTTCTCCTCGGGCACGATGGAGGCATGATACGTTTCCTCGATAAGTTCTGCCATTTTGTCAACACAAGCCGCTATAGCCGGATGCTCTTCACAGAGAGGACGATAGAGCGCCGCATTATCGGTATTAAGCGGCTCCCCGGTGCGGACACGCTCCAGCAAGTAGCGCACATGGGTGTCATAGCGTGCATAGTCAAAAGCATCGCGGTCAACGGCGATAGCAAGATCTTTCTCGATAATCGCTACGAGCTTTTCGATCAGGCGTTCCTCGCGGCGGACGTCGTTTGACTTCGCCTTACTAGAACTTGCCATAACGCTGTTAACGATGCAGAGCGCGATGCCCGCCCTCTCCCCGCGTGGCATAGATAAACCGAATTCGCGCTCTATGCCAGCATGGGCAAGCGCCGCAATCTTAAATTCAATAGGATATTGCTGCTGAACGTCACAAGAAAGCGGCATCTGAACATACATGTGCTCACGACAGCGCTTGATGGCAAAACTAATGTGGTCGGCAAGCGTAAAAGGGAGGTTCGCCGACAGCTCGCGAGAAATGTTGGTGCGCGCGACATCGGCAATCTGCGCACTAAATTCCATTACCTTGGGATCGATCTCGTTAAGAAGTGGCAGGTAGCGTGCATCAACGTTGTAAAACGTGCGCTCAATCTGCGCAAGTGAAACCTCATCGGGGCCGTCAGGGAAACCAATGCCTTTCCCCAGCGCCACAAGCTCGGTTCCCTTATCGTTGACAAGCAAGGCGGCATTGTGATTAATGCGCTTAACGACCCTCATGATGCCTCCGAAAATAGGCGCAGCCGAAGGGCAAGCGCAATGAATTCCAGTTAAGATGGTTCGCCTCGATTATTCCACGCAACGTCACGCGAGACAAGCAAACCCGAGCCACCACAACCTACCAAAAAGGGACAGGTTTATTTTGGCAGGTTTTATCTGGGGAAACCCCGAATAGCCCCATATGCACAACCGCTGCAGCTCCATATGAGACAAATGAATCAGTAGCGTCTATCCCAAATCTTGAGTATTTGTTCGACAGAACGGCCCCTGCCGGCTCCTGCTAGACTGGTAGATTCCCAACTGTCCATCCAGGAGCCTCAATGTCGCGCAAGTCCACCTACAAGCAAGTACTTTCCATCGGCACCGCCGTGGTGCTGGGGTTTGCGCTGTTCACAGGGTCGCTCGACGGAGCGCCCAAGTTGTTGTCGCCGCAAAGCGATGAGCAGGCGGCGGCTCTGGCCGAAAAACAAAACGAGAGTCCCAGCCGCACCGACGACGAGGCAGACCTGGTTGCCCGACTCGAATCGGGAACAGCAGGCTCCTCGGACTCTCAAAATAGCCAAGACTCTGGCGGTAGCTCCGATTCCGCCGCAACCGACACCGGTGACGACGCTTCCGCAAACAGCGCCGCCACCCCCATCGACGAGGTCGAAAACCCCGATCTCGACCGCGCCCGCGGTGTTTATCTCAGCAGCATTCCCGACTACGGCGGCAATCCCTACGTTGCCCTGCGCGCCGACAGCACGCACCCGCTCGGCACGCCGTCATTCACGCTCGATGAATACGAGCGCGCCACCGAAGAGGGCTGCTTTAGGAAGTTCTCCAAGCTCGACAGCTTGGGCCGCACACGCAAAGCGCTTGCCTGCGTGGGCCCCGAGTCGCTCGGTCAGGGCAAGCGCGGCGACATCTCGCGTATCCACCCCGCCGGATGGCATCAGCAGCGCTACGACTTTATTCCGGGCCAGAGCCTCTACAACCGCTGCCACCTTATCGCCTGGTCGCTCTGCGGCGAAAACGCCAACCGCAAAAATCTCCTCACCGGCACGCGCTATCTCAACGAAACGGGCATGCTGCCGTTTGAAGAGCAGATTCTCAACTATATTCGCGATACGGGTAACCATGTGCTCTACCGCGTCACGCCCATGTATAACGAAGAGGAACTTGTCTGCCGTGGCGTACGCCTTGAGGCGCAATCGGTCGAGGACCACGGCCAGACCCTCTGCTTCCACGTGTACTGCTACAACCTGCAGCCGCATGTGCAGATCGACTATGCCACCGGCCGCAACCAGGCCTCGGGGGACTAGGGCCGTCCAAGCTGCCCCCGAACCTAAAATGATCCGTTTTCCTCCGTCCCCTAGGGATCAAAAAGGGCCGCCCTGGATTGCCCAGAGCGGCCCTTACATCGGCATATATGTTGCAGGCAAAGTCACGCGTTACTTGGCGCGGCCCTCCTCATAGCGCTCGACCAGCTTGGCCTGCACGTCATAGGGCACCTGCTCATAGCCCGCGGGCTTCATGGTAAAGTCGCCCGTGCCGCGCGTGATGGAGCGCAGGCGAGTCGAATAATCCGTCAGCTCGGCCAGCGGCGCCTGGGCAATGACCACGGTGTCTCCGCGCTCATCGGTCTCCATGCCCGTCACGCGACCACGCGAGGCCGAGATGTCGCCCATCACGGCGCCGGCGTAGCTCTCGGGGATAGTCACGGTGATTTCCTCGATGGGCTCCAGCACCACCGGGTCGGCATCAGCACATGCCTTGCGCAGGCCGATGCGAGCCGCCGCGCGGAACGCCATCTCGTTGGAGTCGACGCTGTGATACGAACCGTCGTACACAGCCACGCGAATGCCCGTGAGCGGGTAGCCGGCAATGATGCCGTCCTTCATGGTCTCCTGGACACCCTTGTCCACGGCGGGAATGAGCGAGCGCGGGATACGGCCACCTACGACCTCGTCCACAAACTCATAGCCATCGCTCGTGCCGTCGGGCCCAATGAGCGGCTCAACGCGCAGCCAGCAGTCGCCATACTGACCGGCACCGCCAGTCTGCTTCTTGTGGCGGCCCTGGGCACTCGCCGTGCGGCGGATGGTCTCGCGATACGGAATGCGGATCGGCACGCTTTTGGCCACGACCTTGGTGCGATCCTCCAAACGGTTGAGCAGCACCGAAACCTGTGCCTCACCCACGGCGGAGATGATAGTCTGGCCCGTCTCCTCGTCACGATCGATGCTCATGGTCGGATCGGCCTTGCACGCCTTCTCGATAAACGTGTAGAGCTTCTCTTCGTCGCCGCGGTTCTCGGCCTCGATGGCAATGCGGTACTGCGAGTTGGGGAACTTAAACGCCGCCGCCTCGACCTTACCGGTAATGGAGAGCGTGTCACCCGTCTCTGCCGCCAACTTGGGCGCCACGATAATGTCGCCGGCATAGGCGTGACCGACCTCGGTCATGTCGCGGCCACACATCACATACAGGTGAGCCAAGCGATCGCTCTTGCGGGTGCGCGCGTTGATCAGCTCAAGGCCCGGCTCAAGCGTGCCCGTCAGCACCTTGATAAAGCTGATGCGGCCCTGCTGCGGATCGGCCAGCGTCTTAAACACAAACGCCACCGGGCGGTCATCGTCACTCGAGATCTTAAGCGAATCGCCGTCGATGAGCGGCATCTCGCCGTAGTCCGTCGGCGCCGGGAAGTACGTCGCGATGTCATCCATCAGCGAGTTGACGCCCTGCTCCTTAATGCAATCGCCCGCAAAGACTGGCACAAAGATGCGCTCGGCAATCGCCTTCGACAGCAGGCCTTCAAGCTCCTCCTGCGTCAGCGTCTCCTCGCCTTCCAAGTACTTCATCATCAGCTCGTCGTCAGCCTCGGCCACCAGCTCGCACAGATGGTCATGGGCCTCCTCGGCCTGGGCACGATACTCCTCAGGAATCTCCGACTCAACGGCTTCGGTGCCGTTGCAATGGCGTGCCTTCATGCGCACCAGGTCGATGATGCCATCAAAGTCCTCGCCCTCGCCCCAGGGAAGGGTCACGGCGCCCAGGCGCGTGCCAAAGCGCTCTTGCAGCAGGTCCATCGTGGTCGCAAAGCTGGCCTCGGAGCGCGACAGGCGGTTTACGAACACCGCACGCGCCAGGCGCAGGTCCTCGGCGGCATACCAGAGCTTAACCGTCGTAGGCTGCGGGCCGGCCTCGGCATCGACCACAAACAGAGCCGTCTCGCAAACGCTCATCGCGGCAAAGGCGTCGCCGATAAAATCGGGGTAGCACGGGGCATCGAGCACATTGATGCGCGCGCCCTTCCAGTCGATCGGCGCAATGGTCGTCGAGATGGAGAATGAACGCTTGACCTCTTCGGGGTCATAGTCGAGCGTGGGCTTGGTGCCGTCGTGGCCGCCCAGGCGGGCGGTCTTGCCGGAAAGGTGGAGCATGGCCTCGGCGAGTGAGGTCTTGCCCACCCCGCCTTGGCCTACGAGCACCACGTTCCTTACGTTACCGGTCTTGGGAGCACCCATGATGACCTCCTTGCAGGGCCGCGCGCAATGCGCGACGCCAACGGGGAGAGTTCGCGGTCGGTGCCATCCCGGGAGCAGCATGGTCGGCAGCCGAGCCGACTCACCCTCCAAATGTCCTATGCCACCACCCTACCCTCACGGGTGACTGTCCATGCACACCTTTCGGCGCACGTATGAATACAGGCGGCGAGAGGACAGAGCAAGTATGCCCGGCGATTATTAAACCCCATCGATACAAATAAAAAAACCGCCGCAGGCCATAAGACCTGCGGCGGTTTCATCTCAATTCTGAGTTGAGTCTACCCCTCGATACGGCTCAAGAACTCACGGGTGCGCTGCTCACGCGGATGGTCGATAACCTGCTCGGCAGGACCCTCCTCGACAATGCGACCGCCGTCCATAAAGACCACGCGGTCGGCAACGTCGCGCGCAAACTGCATCGCATGGGTCACGATCACCATCGTCATATTCTGTGCGGCAAGGTCTTTAATGACACGCAGCACCTCGGCCGTTAGCTCGGGATCGAGCGCCGAGGTCGGCTCGTCAAAGAACAAAATCTCCGGGTCGAGCGCCAAGGCGCGGGCGATACTCACACGCTGTTGCTGACCGCCCGAAAGCTCACATGGCACCTTGTTCTCGTTGCCCGTAAGCCCCATCTGCGCGATCAGCTCACGCGCGCGTGCTTCGGCCTGCTCGCGCGGGCGCTTGAGCACGCGAATCGGAGCATCGGTGATGTTTTTCATCACCGTATAGTGCGGAAACAGATTGTAGTTCTGAAACACCAGGCCAAATCGCGAGCACGCCTGCTTGGGCACGTCGCCTTTCGCATATACCGCACCCGAACCCGCATCCGTCGCGACGGCAAGGTCGCCAAACGAGAGCGAGCCACCGTCGAGCGTCTCGAGCAGCGTGGCACAGCGCAGCAGCGTGGACTTACCGCCGCCCGAAGGCCCGATAATCGCCACGACCTCGCCACGCTTGACCTCGAGCGAGATATCCTTGAGCACCTCATTGCCGCCAAACGCCTTGCGTGCGCTTTCGATTTTCATCACTGAATTAGTCATGATAATAGTCCAGCTTCTTTTCGGCGGCGCCCAGCAGCATCTCGACCACAAAGTTAAAGACCCAGTAGATCAGCGCCGCAATCGCAAACGGCACCATGCTCACTTGCGAGGCAACCAGCGCCTTGGCCGTCGAGAACATCTCCCCCACGCCAATGGCAAACGCCAGCGACGTGTCCTTGACCAGCGTGATGATCTCGTTGCCCATCGCCGGCAGAATACGCTTGGCGACCTGCGGCATCACGATGTACAAAAACGTCTGCAGACGCGAGTAGCCCAGCACCTCGGCGGCCTCATATTGACCACGCGGAATCGACTGCAGGCCCGAGCGATAGATCTCGGCAAAGTAGCCGGCGTAGTTG
This sequence comes from uncultured Collinsella sp., assembly GCA_900549455.1. Lineage (GTDB taxonomy): Bacteria > Actinomycetota > Coriobacteriia > Coriobacteriales > Coriobacteriaceae > Collinsella. The sequence continues at coordinate 15,434 of UROM01000016.1, forward strand.
ATGATGAACGCCACAACGCACGCCGTCCACTTGGAATCGGGCGTGAGCGAGATGCCGAACACGTAGTACGGGGCAAAGTAGATGGCAAACATCTGCAGCATGAGCGGCGTGCCGCGCATCACCGAAATGTAGATGCGCGCAATCCAGCGGAGCGGCGCAATTTTGCTCATGCGCATGAACGCCACGGGGATTCCCAGCGGAATCGACCCGAGCAGCGTCAACACAAACAGCTGCAAGCTGACCAAGAATCCCTGGCCAAGCATCTGCATCATGACCTGAATAGACAACCCAAGCTCTCTTTCACAGCAACAGAACAGCGAACCCAATGCTAAAGCGGGTTTTCCAGGTGCCCGAGTTTGCCGTGAAAGAGGAGCGTCGCGTACTAAATGTACGCAAGCGACGGTTTGAACGGCAAAATCGGGTGCCTGGGAAAGCCGCTATTTCAAAACCCAGTTGTCGAAGGACAGACCGTAGCTTGAATACTTGTCGCACAGGTCCTTGACCGTGCCGTCCTCGTAGAGCGCCTTGAGCGACTCGGTCACGGCGTCGGCCGACTTGGTGTCGCCCTTCTTAAAGCCGACGGCGTAGTGCTCGCTGGACAGCGGCTCATCAAGCTGTGTATAGGCATCGGGCTTGGCGGCAAGCTGGTACTGGGCAATCGAAAGGTCGCAAGCCACGGCATCGACCGCGCCGCTCTCGAGCTGCATAAAGGCCGTATTGTACTCGCCGATCGTGTCGAGCGTGGCAAACGTCGCCGCCAGATCCTTCTGGTCACCCTCGAGCACATCCTGCGCAGCGGAATCGGTCTGGGTAATCACGGTCTTTCCAGCAAGATCATCCCAGCTCTTGATGTCCGCATCCTTCTTTACCACCAGCACCTGCTCGTTGAGCATATACGGCTCGGAGAACGTGTAGTCGTCCTCGCGGCCCTCCATGGTAAAGCCGTTCCAGATGCAGTTGATGGCGCCCGAGTTGAGCAGCGTGTCCTTAGCGTCCCAGTCGATGGCCTCGTATTTGACCTCCCAGCCCTGCTTATCGGCAACAGCCTTGGCCAGATCGAGATCAAAGCCGGTGTACTCGCCGTCGTCGCCCACAAAGCCGTACGGAGGATAGGACTTATCAAAGCCCACCACGAGCTTCTTGGACTCCGCTGCGCCCTTCACATCCTTGGCCGCGGTAGATCCGGCAGCAGAGCCCTTGCCGGCACCACCGCCGCAGCCGACAAGACCAAGGCCGAGCACCGTGGCAAACGAGCCGGCTAGACCAACAAACTGACGACGAGACATATCGGTATTCATGGTATTCCCCCTTGGTGGCACTTTAGTTAAGTAAAGTGAGTCATGTAACGTTCAGAATCATACACTTTAGCGTGATAGAGCACAAGGCGAGTTTGCCCGCCGCGTGAGGGGTGTGGGGGTTAAGTTTCCTGCTCTACAGTCCTGCTCACGACGGAGGCCACATTACGTGGCCTCCTGTTCGTGCGGAACTCGCGATAAACTTAACCCCCACACCCCTCACGCGGCGGGCAACCGTCGTTGGGCTTATCACTGACACGATTAAACCGCTTGTATATCGTCTGCTGGCTTGGCACGGTACAATACTTGCAGCTTTAATTCATGAATTAGTGGAGTTATTGATGGCAGAATCTCGTGCGGAGCGTAAGGCTCGTCGTGCTTTGATCGAGGCGGCTGAGGGGTCGAAGGAGGAGAAATCTTCTACGAAATCCAAGTCTTCTAAAGCTGCAAAAAGCAAATCGACCAAGAGCAGGGCTAAGACCAAGCGTTCTGACTCTCGTCGAGGCGGGGACAAAGCGCCTCGGACTCGTTCCAAGCGCCCGCATAATGATTCGGTTTCGTCTGCGCGTAAGGCTGTGGACCCCAAGTCTCCCTGTTCGATCATGAAAGCCTGCGGTGGGTGCACGGCGCTCAATCTTCCCTATAAGAAGCAGCTCGCCGCCAAGCAGGCTGCTATGGAGGAGCTTTTTGCTGCTCTATGCGAGCGCGAGGGCATTAGTGTCGACCCCATTCGCGGTATGGGCGTCACCCTGGGCGACCCGGGCAAATATCCTGCGCCGCGCGGGTTTCGCCATAAGGCCGCTACTCCCTTTGCCCCCGGTAGAGAGGGCGCTATCCGCTGCGGCTTTTTTGAACGTGGCACGCACAGAATCGTTGCTGTTCCCGAATGTCCCGTCGAGGCGCCGGGTGCCCGTCAGATTCTCAACGGCATCGCGCGTGAGGCTGAGCGCCTGCGCATTCCCGCCTTTAACGAGGACAAGCATCTGGGCTTGCTTCGCTATGCCGTCGTTCGCTGCGGCTGGCGCACCGACCAGATCATGGTCACCCTCGTGACCGCCCAGCGCGACCTGCCGCATGCACAGGATTTCTTTGAGGCCGTCGCCGCACTCGATCCGCGCATCGTCGCCGTCGCCCAAAACATCAACGGACGCACCGGCAACGCCATCCTCGGCGAGGAAACTCGCATTGTATATGGCGCCGAGTGCATGCGCGACCAGCTGCTCGGCTGCGAGTTCGATATCTCCCCCACCGCGTTCTACCAGACCAACCCGCAGCAGACCGAGCTGCTCTATCAGCTCGCTATCGACGGCATGGATCTGCACCAGGGCGATGTGCTCATGGATGCTTACTGCGGCAGCGGCACCATCGGTCTTTGCGCAGCTAAAGATGCCCAGAACAAGGGTATCGGCATCATGCTGCTCGGCGTGGAGCGCAACCCGGCAGGCATTGCCGATGCACGCCGCAATGCCGAGCTCAACGGTCTTACCCGCAGCGCCTGGTTTATGGCCGACGATGCCACCGACTACATCCTGGATGCCGCCGACAACAACGAGCGCGTCGACGTCCTTTCCATCGATCCGCCGCGTGCCGGCTCCACCCCCGAGTTCCTCGAAGCCGCCTGCGCGCTTAAGCCACGCCGCATCACCTATATCAGCTGCAACCCCGTGACCCAAGAGCGCGACCTGCACCAGCTCCTCGGCGGAGGCTATCGCCTGCTCAAGATCACGCCCGTCGACATGTTCCCCCATACCGACCACACCGAAACCGTAGCGGTCCTCGAGCGCCGCTAACCAACCCAGGTAGATTTTTGGAACATGAAAGGGGGCGGCCCGTCTGGACCGCCCCCTTTCATTGGGCATATGAGTCTCGTTACATCCTCTTGCGCAGGTCGCACACGCCGGCTGCCGCCATCTCGCGCAGCAGCGTCTCGCGGTCGCGTGTCACGATCAGGTCCAGCGGGAAGTGAATCTCGTCGAGCAACTTGCGGGCGTGATCGAGCTTGCCAATGGCCATACCAATGTGGGCATCGGTCGACACACCAATACCCACGCCCAGCTCGGCGCAACGCTCGGCAATCTTGCGGCATACGGCCCAATGCTCAGTGTCGACACCGTGTTCAAGACTATGGTTGTTGATCTCGATGATCTTGTGCTTGGCCTTAGCCGCCAGCAGCACCTCGTCGATATCGAACGACACGCCCGAGCGGCCCGTGTGGCCCAACATGAACACCTTGGGGTGCTCCAGGGCATTGATATACATCTCGGTCGTCTGGGCCAGTGCCGCGCCTTCAGCAATCTGCGGATTATGCACGCTCGCAACCAAATAATCCAAATTACGCGTAACCAAATCGAACAGTGAATGCTGACGGCTGTATGAATCGCCGGCGATATCGAGCGTGACAGGAGTGTCCTCGCCAAACAGGCTTCCGTCCAGTGAAACGATATCGGCCTCGGCACCACGCAGCACCAGCACGCCGCTCCATATACGCGGCCAGATATCCTGGTTGATAAAGAACTGGTAACTGCGCAGGTCATTAGGGCAAGCCGTAACCATAGAGCTCAGATGGTCGGCAGATCCGAGCACCTGCAGGCCACGCTCTGCCGCCCAGTACACATTCTCCTCAATAGTCGAATATGCATGCGCAGAGAACATCGTATGGGTATGAATGTCACAAGAAAGCAGGTAGGGCATCGGGTCTCCTTATCTGGCACGGCCGTCGCTTATATTCATTGTACGCATAGCCTTCGATAGTCGTAAAACCACTCCATCCCAAAGACACAACGTCCATGACAACGGGGTTCGGCTTAACACCAAACCCCGTTTCACGTAAAACATTGTAGGCAGAGCGCTTTACTTTTAACGATACTCGTCCGCCAACTGCTTCCAAGCAGGTAGCGAATTGACAATCGTTTCGTAACTCACGCAATAGCCCAGGCGGAACCAACCCGGCATACCAAAGCTGTCCGAGGGAACCGCAAGCAACTCATACTTCTTTGCGCGCTCGCAAAACGCATTCGCATCGGGCTCGAGCGCCTTCACCCACAGGTAGAAAGCACCGTCCGGCTCAACGTAGGTGTAGCCGTACTCCGCCAATGCGTCGGTGAGCGCCGTGCGGTTGCGGGCATAGGCATCGATATCGCTCGGCTCATCGATACAATCGATAATCACGCGCTGGAAGAGCGCCGGTGCGCATACAAAACCCAGCGTACGGGCAGCGCCCGCAACAGCCGGCATCAGACGCGCAGCCTGCGGATTGGTGTTGGGAACCAAGATCCAACCCACGCGCTCACCAGGCAGCGATAGCGACTTAGAATACGAGTAGCACACCACGGTGTTCTCGTAGATCGAGGGCACCCAGGGCACCTCGGCACCGTACACGATCTCGCGGTACGGCTCATCCGAGATGAGCATAATCGGATTCTCGGGATCGCGCTTGGCGTTAACCTCGCGCAAAACATCGGCCAGTCGCGTCAGCGTGTCGCGCGTATACACGGCACCTGTCGGGTTGTTGGGCGAATCGATAATGACGGCCGCTGTCTTATCGCTAATCGCCTTGAGCACGTTGTCCACGCTCAGCTGGAACGTGTCTTCATCGGCAGGCGCCTCGACACACGTGCAGCCTGCCTTCTCAATCCACACGCGATACTCCGGAAAGTACGGGGCGATAACAATAACCTCGTCGCCCGGGTTCGTAACGGCATTGAGCGTGCAGGTGAGCGAAGCCGCGGCGCCCACCGTCATAAAGACGTCCTTGCCCTCATAGCTCGTGCCAAAGCGGCGGTTGAGCGATTCGGCGACGGCTGCTCGACATTGCGGCAGACCCGGTGCGGGCGTATAACCGTGCAGCTGGTCGCTCGGCAGCTCCAAAGCCTTCTTAATGGACGCAGCCACAGCGGCGGGCGCCGGAACACTCGGGTTGCCCAGCGAAAAATCGAATACGTTCTCCGCACCGATCTGCGCCTTGCGCTCAAGACCATAGCTAAAGATCTCGCGGATGATGGAGCTTTCCGCACCGCGAGCATACATAGTTTCGTTGATCATCTGTTCCCCTTTCGCATAGGCGCTATTGTACGCTTTAGCCGAGCAAAGTGCCGCAGCAATGTTGATTGGGGACAGACTTAAATGCGTGAAAACGCTCATTTAAGTCTGTCCCCAATCAAGTCTGTCCCCAATCAACAGACGGCCCCATATCGCTCAAAAGAAAAAGCCTCCGCAGGTTTCCCCGCGGAGGCTTTCGCCACAAAGACTATTTGTCGGCGTCGGTGTCGGCACCGGCATTGACGGCACGGTCATCGGCGGCATTATCGGATGCGACTTCGGCATCCTCCTGCATGGCCGCCTGCGCAAAGGCCGCGGCATCAGCCGCCAGCTCATCCTCGCTCATACGAGGCGCGCGCTTCTTGGTCGGCATGCCGGCCGCCTTGGCATTGCGCTCCTCCTTGGCCGCCAGGATATCGTCCTCGCGCTCAAGGTAGGCGTCCCACTCGTTATCGAGCAGGGCATTCACGGCATCGCCCTCGACGGTCTCGCGCTCAAGCAGCACCTTCGCCATCAGATCGAGCTGATCGCGACGGGCATCCAGGATCTCGACCGCACGACGATGGGCCTCGCGCATGATGCGCTGAACCTCGATATCAATGCGGCGCGCCGTCTCCTCGGAGTAATCCTGGTGATCGGCGTAATCGCGGCCTAGGAACACCTGATGCTGCGCCTCGCCAAACACTTGCGTGCCCAGCTCCTCGCTCATGCCCAGACGTGTGACCATCTCGCGCGCCATCTTGGTCGCGCGCTCCAGGTCGTTGCTCGCGCCCGACGTAATGTCATCGCACATGAGCTCCTCGGCAACGCGTCCGCCCAAGAACACGGCAAGCTCGTCGAGCATCTCGTTCTTGGTCTTGAGGAAGTGGTCCTCCTGCGGAAGCTGCAGCGTGTAGCCCAGCGCCTGGCCGCGGCTGACGATCGAGATCTTGTGAACCGGATCGGAGTGCTCCAGGATGTGGCCCACCAGAGCGTGGCCGCTCTCGTGGTAGGCAATCGTGGTGCGCTCGGCCTCGGTCATCACGCGACCCTTGCGCTGCGGTCCGGCAATCACGCGCTCCATCGATTCCTCGACCTCGTCCATCGAGATCACGGAACGATGGCGGCGGGCAGCCAACAGTGCAGACTCATTGAGCAAGTTCGCCAAATCGGCACCGGTAAAGCCAACGGTCATCTGGGCGAGCTTCTCAAACTTAACGTCCTCGTCCATCGGCTTGTTCTCGGCATGCACGCGCAAGATCTGCTCGCGGCCCTTCACATCCGGACGGTCGACCGTAACCTGACGGTCAAAACGGCCGGGACGCAGCAATGCCGGATCCAGGATGTCAGGACGGTTGGTCGCAGCGATCAGGATGACCGACTCGCTCTCCTCAAAACCGTCCATCTCGACCAGCAGCTGGTTGAGCGTCTGCTCGCGCTCGTCGTGACCGCCGCCCAAGCCGGCTCCGCGCTGACGTCCCACGGCGTCGATCTCATCGATGAAGATGATCGACGGGGCCTGGGACTTGGCCTCCTTAAAGAGGTCACGCACACGGCTGGCGCCGACACCTACGAACATCTCGACAAAGTCGGAACCCGAGATGCTAAAGAACGGCACGCCCGCCTCGCCGGCAACGGCCTTGGCCAGCAGCGTTTTACCGGTGCCCGGAGGGCCAACCAGCAACACGCCACGCGGGATCTTGGCGCCCAGCTTGCGATAGCGATCCGGATCGCTCAGGAAGTCACGGATCTCCTCGAGCTCCTCGACCGCCTCGTCCACGCCGGCAACGTCCTCGAACTTGACCTTGGGGCGTGTGGCCTCGTTGGTCTTGGCGTTGGTCTTGCCAAACTGCATGTTCCTGTTGTTGGCGCCCATCATCTGGCGCATAAAGTAGAACATGATGGCGATAAGGGCGATCGTCGGAAGCACACTCATCGCCAAGTCGCCCCAAAAATCGGGATCGTTGGTGTTGACGATGTACTTGGTATCGGGGTGCTCCGCCATGAGCTCGGCAAGCGAATCGGAGCCGACATAGGTCGAGGAAAAGCTCTTGAGCTCACTCGTGTCGCCCTTGTCCTTTTTTGTCTTCCAGTAATGACCCGCCACGCTTCCGTCCTGAACCGTATAGGTCAGATCTTCGACGCGATCCTGCTTAATGGCGTTGACCATCTCGCTCGTCGCGAGCTTAACGGTATTGCTGGAGCTGGCAAAGCCGGAGCCCATATTAAAGAAGGCATAGCCCAGAAGCGCGCAAGCCAAAAGAAAATACAGCCAGCCCGTACGCGTGGGCTTCTTGCCTCCGGGCATCCCCGGGATCTTTGGGTCCCGGGGAGTCTGGGAATTGTTGTCGTTACGGTCGTCGGGCATCTTACGAATAAACCTCCGGTTTCAAAATGCCCAGATACGGAAGGTTGCGATAGCGCTCGGCATAGTCGAGGCCGTAGCCCACCACAAAGGCATCGGGGCAATGGGTTCCAACATACTTGGGCGTGATGGCCGAGACGCGGTCCTCAACGTCCTTCCACAGGAAGGCGGCGACCTCCAGAGAAGCGGGCTTGCGGCTCTCGAGGTTTTTCATCAGGTACTTGAGGGTCAGGCCCGAGTCCAGAATGTCCTCGACGATCAGCACGTCGCGACCACGGATGTCGATATCCAGGTCCTTAATGATACGCACGATGCCCGAAGACTTCACACCGTCGCCATAGCTCGAAACAGCCATGAAATCGATGTTGGTCGGCAGCTCGATCTTGCGCATCAGGTCGCCCATAAAGACAACAGCGCCGCGCAGGACCGCGATCAGCACCAGATCCTTACCCGCGTAGTCGCGCGTAATCTCCTCGCCCAGGCGAGAAACGATACCGTCGATATCCTCCTGCGTAAACAGAACCTTCTCGATATCCGGATGTTGAGAAGCCATGACAACCCTTTCTTGTGCTTAATCGCCCACACACCGCCGTATGGACGCGAACTACACATTCTAGCAGCGCACGGGGTATATTTTCCAGCCCGCGCACCATCAGCGCGGGAATACCGTCAACGCCGCACAGAAAAGCTGGTGCGAGGGGCTAATCCGCATCAACTACGCGAAGCAGGTAGGCCACACGCGTCGCCGCCGTGCACTTAAAGCGGTCGTCCGCGCGAACTCCGACGACCCACACCACGGCACCTCCCGGCGCCGTCCTCACCATAGGCACGCCGGCGCGCTCGGAAACGGGAATGCGAGCCTCGCCTAGCAAGTCGGATACCTTCTTGCTTCGGCCACTCATCCCTAACGGGCACATCACGTCTCCCGGTGCGGGGCCGTCCACCCACAGGCGCGCCAATCGCGCCTCGGCAGGGATCTCGCCACGCGAGCCCGCCAGGATCCGCCCACTATCGCTGTCGGCAAAACCCAGGGCAGCCGCGTCTACCAAAGCCGTCACTTCCCCGGCAGCCGCAAGCTCACGGGCGCGGCGCACGATATCGCATCCCGGCTCAACGGCCATCGGTTCCGCGATCAGTATACGTCCCCCGCCCAGCGACAAACGCCCGGGTATGGTAACCCAATCCGCGACCAGGCCCTCACGAGCCGCCGGCGCCTTAAACGCCAGCGTGCCAAACTCTACGCTGTCTCTTATACACATCTCCGAGCCCACGAGACTCCTGAGCATCTCGTA
>UROM01000017.1 GCA_900549455.1 uncultured Collinsella sp.
TACACTTATGCGATCGTCGGCAGCGTCAGATGTGTATAAGAGACAGCACCGGCACTTTCCGCCATCATCGTGCTCGTCTTCTTTGCCATGGGCTCGACCATGACTTTTGGCCAGCTTATCAACGGCGGTCTTCCCGGCATCCTGCTCGGCGTGATCTGCTCGGTGATCTTTGCAATTCCCGTCATCGCGGTCGATAAGCTCACGGGTGGTACGGGTGTCGCAGGTGCGGCCATTTCGAGCTGCGCCGGAGCCAATGTGGCCACGCCTGCTGCCATGGCAAGCGTCAACGGGGCCATGTACGGCGGTGCGGTGCTCGCGACGGCTACGGCACAGGTTGCTGCCTGCGCAATCGTTACGGCTATTTTGACCCCGCTGGTCACCAGCTGGTGCTACAAGCATTTTGAGGGCCAGGGCAACGGCGATAGCAAGGCAACGGCCGACAAGGCCGCCGCAGCCGCCTAATGCCAAGCGGCAATCAAAGCTAAAAACTAGCCATGCCACAGGGCGGCCACGGGGGATTCCGTGGCCGCCCTGCAGTTTCTTGTAGGGTCTCTGGGACACTTTACCCTGATAAAGCTGGCATAACAGCTAGAGTGAACGTCGTACAAAGGCAAGGAAAAAACCAAACAAATCGGTGAACGGTAGTTGTTCGCGCTCGCATTTCCTGCGGGTTTGTAAAAAACGCCCTTATGATATAAAAAAAGAAACATATAACAGCCCAGATGGAGAGGGTCGCTATGTTATCCTTCTCAAACGGGTGAAATCTTGGGTTTTGGGTTGTAGTTCCAAGGTGGATAAACGTTTTCCCTACACCAACGTGTGGTGAAGAACGGAAGAAGCCGGTAGTGCAAGCCGAACATTCAAGAATTCAATAAGCAGCGGTGTGAGAGAGCGCCGCATTACACGTAACTAGGAGCGTGGTTACACAATGCAGGAGGCATGGGAAGGCTTCAAGGAAGGCATTTGGACGGGAGAGGTGGACGTCCGAGACTTCATCCAGAAGAACTACACCCCCTACGAGGGCGACGAGTCGTTCCTCGCCGGCCCGACCGAGCGTACCAAGGAGCTGTGGGGCGAGGTTCTCGACCTGCTGCTTAAGGAGCGCGAGCAGGGCGGTGTCCTCGATATGGACACCAAGACCGTCACGGGTATCGTGAGCCACCCCGCTGGCTACATCGATAACGCCCACCGCGAGAAGGAGACCATCGTCGGTCTCCAGACCGACAAGCCGCTTAAGCGCGCGCTGCACGTCAACGGTGGTATCCGCATCGCTTGCCAGGCTGCCAGCCAGCACGGCTATAAGGTCGACGAGAACGTTGTCGAGCGCTACACCTTCGAGCGCAAGACCCACAACGCCGGCGTCTTCGATGTTTACACCCCCGAGATGCGTGCTTGCCGCTCGGCTCACATCATCACCGGTCTGCCCGATGGCTATGGCCGCGGCCGCATCATCGGCGACTACCGTCGTGTCGCCCTGTACGGTGTCGACTACCTGATCAAGGACAAGGAGGCCCAGAAGGCTTCCACCCCGACGGTCATGACCGCCGACAACATCCGCGACCGCGAGGAGCTGCAGGAGCAGATCCGCGCCCTCGGCGAGCTCAAGATGATGGCCGAGACCTATGGTTTCGATATTTCCAACCCTGCTACCAACACGCAGGAGGCCATCCAGTGGATGTACTTCGCCTACCTCGCTGCCGTCAAGGAGCAGAACGGCGCCGCTATGTCCATCGGCCGTACCTCCACGTTCATCGACATCTACGCTGAGCGCGACCTTGCCAACGGTACCTTCACCGAGGAGCAGATCCAGGAGTTCGTGGATCACTTCATCATGAAGCTCCGCATGGTCAAGTTTGCCCGTACCCCCGAGTACCAGGCCCTGTTTACTGGCGATCCGCAGTGGGTCACCGAGTCCATCGGCGGCATGGGTGTTGACGGCCGTACGCTCGTTACCAAGATGAGCTACCGCTACCTGCACACGCTCGAGAACATGGGCACCAGCCCCGAGCCCAACATGACCGTTCTGTGGTCGACCCGTCTGCCCGAGAACTTCAAGAAGTTCTGCGCCAAGACTTCTGTCGCCAGCTCCTCGATCCAGTACGAGAACGACGACCTCATGCGCGTTTACCACGGCGACGACTACGGCATCGCCTGCTGCGTGTCCTCCATGCGCATTGGCAAGGAGATGCAGTTCTTCGGCGCCCGTGCCAACCTGGCCAAGTGCCTGCTGTACGCACTCAACGGCGGTGTTGACGAGGTCTCCAAGAAGCAGGTCGGCCCCAAGTATCGCGCCGTCGAGGGCGATACGCTCGATTACGACGACGTTGTCGCCAAGTACAACGACATGATGAAGTGGCTCGCTGGCGTGTACGTCAACTCGCTGAACATCATTCACTACATGCACGACAAGTACTGCTACGAGCGCATCCAGATGGCTCTGCACGACAAGCACGTGCACCGCTGGTTTGCTACGGGCATCGCTGGCCTTTCCGTCGTGGCTGACTCCCTGTCCGCCATCAAGTACGCCAAGGTCCACCCCGTCCGTGACGAGAACGGCATCATCGTCGACTTCGAGACCGAGGGCGAGTTCCCCAAGTACGGCAACGACGACGACCGCGTCGACCAGATCGCTCACGACGTTGTGCACCAGTTCATGGAGTACATCCGTATGAACGACACCTATCGCAACTCCGTGCCCACGACCTCGGTTCTGACCATTACCTCCAACGTCGTGTACGGTAAGAAGACCGGCTCCACGCCCGACGGCCGCAAGGCTGGCCAGCCGTTCGCCCCGGGTGCTAACCCCATGCACAAGCGCGATAGCCACGGCGCCATCGCTTCGCTGTCTTCGGTTTCCAAGCTCCCGTTCCGCGATGCTCAGGACGGCATCTCCAACACCTTCTCCATCATCCCGAGTGCGCTCGGCAAGGAGGACCAGGTGTTCTTTGGCGATATCGACCTTGATCAGCTGGGCGAGTAACTATTGTTAGTGCTATACTAACAATAACGATTACTGATTAGTGCGCCGGTTTCGGCCGGCGCCTATCGATCGAAGGAGACACATTATGAAGGTTTCTGAAGTTTCCGAGACTCAGGCCGATAACCTGGTCCACATGCTCGACGCTTACGCCGAGAAGGGTGGCCACCACCTGAACATCAACGTCTTCAACCGTGAGACGCTGCTCGACGCTCAGGCTCACCCCGAGAAGTACCCGCAGCTGACCATCCGCGTTTCCGGCTATGCCGTGAACTTCCACACGCTCACCAAGGAGCAGCAGGACGAGGTCATTGCGCGTACCTTCCACGACAAGTTCTAAAGGGATTTAACTCCCGCAGGATCGCCGGGGCTGTGTAGTCACCCTCTAGGCGGAACTCTCCTGATGGGCTGGACGCACGGGATACTTTCTTGGCAACTACCGTTTATCGCGTATAGCTACCGTTTGCGGAATAAGTAACACTCCTCAATAAACCGTGTAGAATCCTAGATAAGCACGGAGTTTTCCAGGGAGACGCTGTCCTTTGTTGTGTGCAAGGGGCGGCGTCTCTTTGGCGCTTGGACGCTGTTGTGCAACAGTGCGGCGGCACGTGCGTCACATATTGAAAAACCAACGTCGAGATGGGTCGTGATAAGAATGGGCAAATACGTAATCGTGGTTGAATCTGGTTCGGATGTGACGCCAGAGCTCTGCGAACGCTACGGCATCGTGCGCGTGCCTATGCATGTCACGATTGGTGACGAGACCGTCGAGGACGGCTCGATCGATCCGCTCGAGATTTATTCGCGCTGCAACGAGTTTGGCGTGATGCCCAAGACCAGCGGCTGCGCGCCTGCGGATTTTGCTCACGTGTACGACCGCATTCACGCTGAGCAGCCCGATGCGACTATTCTGCATCTCGCGTATTCCGAGGCCACGACCTGCTCGCATCAATCATCGAAGATCGCCGCCAAGGGTCGCGACTACGTGTTCTCTATGGACACGCGCTTTGTCTCGGTAGGCCAGTCGCTCGTTGTCGTCGAGACCGCCAAATACATCGAGGCTCACCCCGATGCCACCGTCGACGAGATCTTTGCATTTACGAATTCCGTCATGGACCGCGTGCTGCTGGGCTTTGTTCCTACCGATCTTGCCTTTCTTAAGGCGGGCGGTCGCTTGTCCAACGTCGCATTCCTTGGCGCCCATCTGCTCAAGATTAAGCCCTGCATTGAGGTGACGGGCGGCAAGTTCGTGGCGACCAAGAAGTTCCGCGGTTCTATGCTCAAGTGCGCCCGCGCCTTTATTGACCACATGGTTGCGAAGGGCGAGATTGACTACTCGCACATTGGCTTGGCGTATTCGGTGGGCCTTTCCCAGGAGCTGCGCGATGACATGGAAGTCTATGCGCATGACCTGGGCTTTAAGGATATTACCTGGACTCAGGTTGGCGGCGTCATCTCGAGCCATTGCGGCCCGACCGCCTTCGGCGCGGTGCTCACGCTCAAGGCGTAACGCCTGGCGTCTATCGATTTCTATTGCCTCGGCGGCGGGCGGGTTGCGACAACCTTCCCGCCGCTTTTGCGCGAAGTAAAATGGGACGACCTAATTGACACCTAAACCGTTTTGCCATCATGCGTATGGGCTAGAATGTCTCTGGCATTTATGTAGCTAAAACCAAAGAGAGGCAAGGTAGCGGGAATGGCTGAGATGACGCTCGAGGGTGTGGACGCTCGTCCCGAGGACTCTGCGTTTGCCCTGGGCCGCGTACATTCGATTGAGACGATGGGTACGGTCGACGGTCCCGGCATCCGCTTTGTGGTGTTTGTTCAGGGCTGCCCCATGCGCTGTGCGTATTGCCACAATCCCGATACCTGGTCTGTTAACGGCGGCACGATGGTGACCGTCGAGCACCTCATGGACGAGTTCCAGAGCAACCATGAGTTCTATCGCAGCGGCGGAATTACGGTTTCGGGTGGCGAGCCGCTCCTCCAGCCCGAGTTTTTGGCCGATTTGTTCCGTGCAATGCACAACAATTCAGATGGTCGCGTGCATACCTGCCTTGACAGCTGCGGATATGCGTTTGACCCCAACCACCCCGAGAAGTTCGATGCCGTTCTCAGCGAGACCGACATGGTGCTGCTCGACATTAAGCATGCCGATCCCGTCGAGCATAAAAAGCTGACCGGTTGCGATCCCGCACGCATTCTGGCGTTTGGTGATGAGCTTGCACGTCGCAAGATTAAGGTCGTTATCCGCCACGTGGTGGTGCCGGGCATTACCGATACGGTGGAGGAGTGCGAGGCGCTCGGTCGCCTGATCGCCCCGTGGCATAACGTGGTCGGCCTGGAGATGCTGCCGTATCACACGATGGGAGTCGTCAAGTACGAGCAACTGGGCATTCCCTATAAGCTCGAGGGCGTGCCCCAGATGGATACCGCGCGCATGCCCGAGCTGCGCAACGCCGTCATGACGGGCATGAAAAAGCGCCGCGCAGAGCTCAAAAACGCCATCGGCTAGCAAGTCATTTTTGCCCCTTTATGATACCTGCGCTGCGCTGGTCTAACGGCTTCGTATCGCGCGGTTGAGTCAAAATGCTGGTACCATACCGTGGATAAGCAATTTGCACGGATTTGGGGGATGGTATGGCAACCATCGCGATCATAGGCGCACTCGAAAAAGAGGTTGCGCAGATTAAGGAAGAGCTGAGTGACGCGCATGAGGCGCAGGAGGCGGGCTTGACCGTTGTGAGCGGCGAGCTTGACGGTCTGACGGTGGTCGCTACGACCGCTGGCATGGGAACCGTAAACGCCGCGGCGGCAACGCAGCATCTCATCAGCAAATATGCCCCGCAGGCCGTTGTGTTTTCGGGCATTGCGGGTGGCCTAAACCCTAAGCTCCATATTAACGACGTGGTTATAGGCAAGTGCCTGCGCTATCTCGATACTGACACGGCGCTCATCGCCGAGTCGGCGCCGGGACTCGAGGAGTTTGTCTCGACGCCGGCGTTGGCTGATGTTGCCGCCGCCGTGCTTGCCGAGCATGGATTTGTGGATGCCTCGGCGGATGAGAATTCTGCGGAGAAGGACCCCAAGCAGTTCCTGTGTGGCACTATCGCGACGGGTGACCGCTTTGTTACGGGTGACGCCATGCGTAACGCTGCGATTGAGGCCACGCATGCCGATTGCGTCGAGATGGAGGGCGCGGCAATTGCGCACATCGCGGCCAAGAATGGTGTCGATTGCCTGGTGCTGCGCGCTATCAGCGATAATTGTGACGAGGCATATGACGCGTTTTGCGAGCGCGAGTTCGATCTGGATGAGTACGCTCGCACCGCGAGCGGCATCACGCTTGACATCGTTCGTCGTATCGCCGCCGCGCAATAGCACGCCCGTTTTGTAATAACCTACGACCAAGGAGTGTCCATGGCCGATTCCATTAACTACCAGCTTGCCAAGTTCGTTGCCAGCTATGGCAAAGTTTCGCAGATTCCCGAGTCCACCTGCCCCGAGGTGAGCTTCGTCGGCCGCTCCAATGTGGGCAAGTCGTCCATCATGAACAAGCTCTTTGGCCGCAAGAACCTGGTCAAGGTTTCGAGTACGCCGGGCAAGACGAGCAATATCAATTTCTTCGAGGCCGACGACGTGCACTTTGTGGACCTGCCGGGCTACGGTTTCGCTCGCCGTTCCAAGGCCGAGCGCGACCGTTGGGCCGAGCTTATCGGCGACTTCTTCGACTCCGAGCGCAGCTTTAACCTGGTTGTGTCGCTGGTGGACATTCGCCACGATCCCAGTAAGCTCGACCATGACATGATCGACTACCTGCAAGGCAATGAGTTTAACTTTATCGTCTGCCTCACCAAGGCCGACAAGCTCAGCCGTACCCAGCAGGCCCGCCAAGCAGCAGCCATCAAAAAGCAACTCAACGTCCCGGCCGAAAACGTAATCATCACAAGCTCCCAGACCGGCGTGGGCATCGACGAACTCAAAAAGCGCATCGCCGAGGCCTGCCTCTAATCGGGCTGCAGCCCCTCAAAAGCTCTCATCTATATCACCCCAGTGATAGTTATTGGTAAACTATCACTGGGGTGATATTTTTTAGGAGGTCGATATGGAGCTTTGGCATGGGTTGGAGGTTGTTGTCGAACATCCATCGTTGGATAAATGCAGGCAATTCAATGACTATGGGCGCGGGTTTTATTGCACGCCACATGAGGAAATGGCAATGGAATGGGCATGCCGGACCGAGTCTGATGGCATTGCCAATCGATACGAGCTCGATATGGATGGCCTTTCGGTCTTGGATTTAGAGTCTGGGGAGTTTTCAATCCTCAATTGGCTTGCGATTTTGGCCGACAACCGGGAGTTTAATGTCTCGACGCCGCTGGCACGCGAAGGGCTTCGGTATTTGCTGGACAACTGTCTGATTGATATTTCTCCCTATGACGTCATCCGAGGCTATCGCGCCGACGATTCCTACTTTTCGTTTGCAAGACAGTTCGTTAACGGCATGATTTCGCTCAGGCAATTGCAGCGCATTATGTTTTTGGGGGATTTGGGCATTCAATATGCGCTTATGAGTGAGCGCGCGTTCTCGGCGATCAGGTTTCGCGATTGGAAGCAGGCCTCGGGAGCTGAGTTTTATCCCAAACGATTTGAGCGAGAACAGAACGCTCGACGTAAGTACCTGGATACGGTAAACGGATTTGACTCTGATGGTGTCGACATTAGGGATTTGGTGGCAGGGAGGGTTGATTTAAATGATCCAAGAGTTAACGGATTGTGGGCCGAGTAGGACATACCCCGTCTACTACCTCGAGGATGCAATGAACAACCTCGGCGACTGCTTTGACTATGCCGTTAACGATTATGGAGCAGAAGGATCGGAAGTTGCTGAACTCTTTTGCCTGAGCGACGTAGCTCGCGAGTTCGAACGCGGCAACGCATGGGTCGTATCGGGAAAATCGGGCGTTGAGCTGTTCGCGCTTATCGCTGAAAGGTCCGGCTATCAGAGCGGGTCTATACCGGATCGCACCTATCGTTTTGAGAAGACGCCAGAGTATTGGACAGGCTGGATACTGGCATATCTGCAGTGGCGTTTAGGGGAGTCTTTCGAAGACCTGCTGCATGTCGTTCCGTTTGACGTATTGCGCAGTCTGTACTATCCCTGGCACGAAGCCTCGGAGGAACGCGTGGCTCGCCTCGTCTGCGATATGGCGAAAAAAGCGTCCAGGCAAACCAAACTTGCGTTAGCAAGAAAGAAGCTTAAGAAAACCCAACAAGACCTAGCATATGAATCGGGTGTGTCACTCCGCTCAATCCAAATGTACGAGCAGCGCCAGAGAAACATCAATGAAGCTTCGGTAACAAGCGTAAGAGCCATAGCAAAAGCCCTCCACTGCAACATCGAAGATCTCCTAGAGCCAGTCTTCGAATACAAAGAAACCAGCGCAGCGTAAACTAAGCACACAGCCGATGCCCGCCTCTAGGAAGTGCTCCAGCCTAGCAAGAGCCCCCTATCAATAAAAGCATGCTATCAGCCCGGCGCCCCTTCAAAGCGTGGGTCCCTGCAGACATCCTCAGCAAGGTAGGCGCAGGGACGGTCGGGATGTTCCCTCAAAATCATTCCGCAGCGCGAAGGCCCCTTGTCCGTCGCTCCGTAGGAGCAGGACAAGGGGCCTTCATGCGCGAGGACGATTTTGAGGGAACATCCCGACCGTCCCGGACAGGTATATGAGGAGGATGTCTACAGGTACTCGATTTGAGCGCCCTCGGTGTCGCACGTCAGAATATGCGTCTCACACTTGGGGAACTGCTCGCGCAGCTTGACCTGCAGGAATTTTGCCACGATGGTGTCGTCGGTCACAGCCATAAGGGTCGAGCCCGAACCGCTGATCCAGATGGTCTTGGCGCCGCCGTTAAGGCAGGTGTCGCGCACGGCGTTGTAGTCGGGAATCAGACGGCGACGATAGGGTTCCTGGATGCGGTCGTCATTGGCGGCGGCAATCAGGTCCAGGTCACCAGTCTCCAAGCCGCGCGTCATACCGGCGATGCGGCCCATCTGCCACACGGCGGTGGAGAGCGGAATCTCCTGCGGCACGACCTTGCGCGCCTCGCTCGTATGTACCTCGTAGGGCGGAATCACGGTAATAAAACGCAAGCGATCGCTTACCTCGTAGCGCAGGCACTGGGGGAGCGAATCGGTCGGCGTAAAGGAGCAGACGGCACCTCCCAGGATAGCGGGGGCGACGTTATCGGGATGGCCCTCGACCTCGGTGGCAATGCGGACGAGCTCGGCACGGTCGACGGTGTGGCCTGTCAGCGCGGCGGCGGCCATAATGCCGGCGACGACACAGGTGGAGCTGGAGCCCAGGCCGCGGGCGACGGGAACGTCAGTCTGAATGTCGATGGCGACGGGGAAGGCCGGCTCGCCCCATGCGGCCAGTGCATCGACAAAGCTAACGTAGACCAGGTTGTTCTCGTTTTGGAATTCCTCGGGGCAGCCCGTGATGGTGAGCTTGTCGGCGCGCTCGAAGGTGAAGTGCGAGTAGAGGCTGACGGCCATGCCGAGGGTGTCGTAGCCGATGCCTAGGTTGGCGCTGGTTGCTGGGACGGTGATCTTGATCATGTGAGTCCTCCTGGCGTGCCTGGCTGTTTAGTTCGCTGCTCGGACAGTCCTGCGCAAGACGGAAAGCACATTAAGTGCTTTCCTTTGCGTGCGGAACTCGCGACGAACTAAACAGCCAGGCACGCTGTGCGCGTTCGTCATTATCCCGGGGGTTATCTGATGGAAGAAGGTGCGCCGGCTTTCGCCGGCGCTTAATAAGGGATCTAGTTGGTGCTCATTCGTTTTGCTGCAGACTCGACGTAGCTCGCCATCTCATCGACGTCACAGACATCTTCGAAGCGGACGGGCTTGGACTCGAGCTCGGCGAGCTGGACCGGGGCAACCGTGTTGGTTGCCTGCTCGAGCACGCGCATGGCCTCAAAGTCGTCCTCGGGAACGTCGAGGCCCAGGGCGTCGCAGCAGGCGCGCGGGAACTTGTAGGGGCTGGCGGTCGAAAGCAGCACGCGGGCCTTGGCGCCCTCGGCGGGAGCGACCTGCTCAAAGACGTGATAGCCGCAGGCGGTGTGCGGGTCGATCACGTAGCCGTTCGCGTCCCAGCAGCTCTTGATGGCAGTGCGTACCTCGTCCTCGCTGGCCCAACCGCAGCCAAAGACGCTCTGAATCTTTGCCAGCAGGTCGGCGGGAACTTCGTAGCGACCAGTCCGCGCCAGCTGCTCCATAAGGCCGACAACGAGCTCACAGTCGCCATCGGACAGGAAGTAGAGCATGCGCTCCAGGTTAGAGCTGATGAGGATGTCCATCGAAGGCGAGATGGTCGTGAAGAACGGGCGGTTGCGGTCGTAGACGCCGGTGCTCAGGAAGTCAGCCAGCACGTTGTTCTTGTCGCTCGCGACGATGAGCTTGGCGACGGGCAGACCCATGCGCTTGGCATAGTAACCGGCCAGGATATCGCCAAAGTTGCCGGTCGGTACGCAGAACTCTACGGCGTCGCCGGCCTCGATGGCGCCGGCGCGCAACAGCTGCGCATAGGCGGCAAAGTAGTAGACGACCTGCGGTACCAGACGGCCGACGTTGATGGAGTTGGCGCTCGAAAGCACCGTGCCTGCGGCCTCCAGACGCTCGGCAAGCTCCTTATCGGCAAAGATGCGCTTGACGGCGCTCTGGGCGTCGTCAAAGTTGCCGCGGATGCCGCAGACGGCGACGTTATCGCCCTCCTGAGTGGACATCTGCAGATTCTGTACGCGGCTGACCTTGCCCTCGGGATAAAAGACGGTGATGCCCGTGCCCGGGGCGTCGGCAAAGCCGGCGAGTGCTGCCTTGCCCGTGTCGCCCGACGTGGCGGTGACGATCATGATGCGCTCGGCGCCGCCGTCCTGGGCGGAGGTGCGGGCCATGAGGCGGGGGAGCATCTGCAGGGCGACGTCCTTGAAGGCGCTCGTGGGGCCGCCAAAGAGCTCCATCACATAGGTCTGAGGGGCGTCGGTGCCCGGTGCTGCGTCGAGCTTGACGAGAGGCGTGACCTCTTCACTCGCGAACGTGCCGCGGTATGCCTCGTCGATACACGCCGAAATTTCTTCGTCCGTGTAATCGTTCAGTAACATTCCCAACACATTTTGAGCGATTTCAAAGTACGATTTATCAGCAAGCGAGCTGATATCGACCTGCTGGGTGCCAAGCTCGTCCGAGACAAACAAACCCCCGTCGGGAGCGATGCCGGTACGGATTGCCACCTTACTTGAGCATGATAAAGTGCGTCCTCGTGTACTATGATAAGTTCCCATATAACAGTGCTCCTCGGATACCTTGGTCCCAATCGGTGAAACCATGGTATCAGAGCGCGCAAAACAGGTTTGCAGAGGCTTTTAGAAAGGTAACCTCCACGCCATGATAAAAATTGCCAAGTTTGGCGGCTCGTCGGTCGCCGACGCCGAACACTTCAAGAAGATCAAGGCCATCGTCGATGCCGACCCTGCCCGCCGTTTTGTGGTGGTTTCCGCCTGCGGTCGCCGCTTTAAGGGCGACACCAAGGTGACCGACCTGCTCTACCTGGTTAACGCGCACGTTAAGTATCACGTGTCGTGCGAGGAGCTGCTCGAGGACATCGGTCAGCGCTATTTTGATATCGCTGACGAGCTGGAGCTCACCTATCCCATCCGCGAGGAGTTCGCAGCCTTTGCCGAGCGCGCCCGCTCGGGCGGCTACTCCACCGAGGAGCTTGTGAGCCGCGGCGAGTACTTCACCGCTCGCCTGATGTCCGAGTACCTGGGCCTGCCGTTCCTGGACGCCGCGACGGTTGTGGCGTTCCATCACGATGGTACGCTCAGCATG
This sequence comes from uncultured Collinsella sp., assembly GCA_900549455.1. Classification (GTDB taxonomy): domain Bacteria; phylum Actinomycetota; class Coriobacteriia; order Coriobacteriales; family Coriobacteriaceae; genus Collinsella. Next base: position 11,868 of record UROM01000017.1, read on the forward strand.
AACCGCACCTCCGAGCTGGTGCAGGAGTACGGCCAGCAGGGTGGCTTTGTTATGCCCGGTTTCTACGGCGCGACGCGTGAGGGCCAGATCAAGCTGCTCGATCGAGGCGGTGGCGATATTTCGGGCTCGATTCTGGCCAAGTGCCTTGGCGCCGATCTGTACGAGAACTGGACCGACGTTTCGGGCTTCTATTCTGCCGATCCGCGTATTGTTCCCGAGGCTCAGCCCATTGCGCGCGTTACCTACGAGGAGCTGCGCGAGCTTTCGTACATGGGCGCAAGCGTCCTGCACGAGGAGGCCGTGTTCCCCGTGCGCGAGGCAGGCATTCCGCTGGTCATCAAGAACACCAATGCGCCGCAGGACCCCGGCACCATCATTAGCGAGACGGCTGACGAGGGCGAGGCGGAGCCCATCATTACCGGCGTGACCGGCAAACGCGGCTTTGTCGCCATCAATGTGGCCCGCGACCGCACCAAGCCCCGTGTCGGCTTTATGCGCCGCGCGCTTTCGGTCTTCGAGCGCTATGACGTTTCCGTTGAGCACATGCCCACCGGTGTCGACCGCTTTGGCGCCGTGGTGCAGGAGCAGGACGTTCACGATTCGCTGTACTCGCTTGTGAGCGACATTCAGCAGGAGGTCGAGCCGCTCGAGATCGAGGTTGTCGAGGGCTTGGCGCTCATCGCTACCGTCGGTCGTAACCTGCGCGGCCGCGCGGGTATCTCGGGCCACCTGTTTGGCATGCTTGGCCAGGCCGGCGTGAGCGTGCGCATGATTTCGCAGAGCTGCGACGAGATCAACATCATTATCGGTGTCGAGGAGAAGGACTTCGACCTTGCGATTCAGACCATTTACCGGGCCTTCTCCGACGAGAACGGCATTGTGAAGGTCTCCGACCTGGAGGCCCCCGAGCCGGTCGATCCCGCCCTGGTCGCGCTCAAAAAGTAGCGACTGCTCGGTAGATTTTTTGGGTCATGTCTCAAAAATCTACGGCGGGGCGTTTCGTTTCGGTTTCGTTTCGACGGGGCGGGTTTCGTGCCCGCCTCGTTCTTGTATACACTGGCAACAATAATCGGCCTGCTCGGCGTGCGGGCAAAAGCCATAACCTTTAAAGGGGGAAGCATGAAACAGTACACGGTTGCTATTTTGGGCGCGACGGGAGCCGTGGGCACCCAGATGCTCGAGTGCCTAAACGAGCAGGAGTTCCCGGTTGGCAAGCTCAAGCTGCTGGCGAGCGCGCGTTCTGCGGGCAAGACCGTCGAGTTCCGCGGCGAGCAGATCGTGATCGAAGAGGCTTGTCCCGAGGCCTTTGAGGGCTGTGACATTGTGCTTGGAGCCGCCGGCGACGACATCGCGAAGGAGCTACTGCCCGAGGCCGTCAAGCGCGGCGCCGTCGTGGTCGACAACAGCCACGCCTTCCGCATGGATCCTGAGGTGCCGCTGGTCGTGCCCGAGATCAATGCCGACGACATCAAGTGGCATCACGGCCTTATCGCCAACCCCAACTGCGCGACCATTATCGGCCTGGTTCCTACGTGGCCGCTGCATCAGCTCGCTGGCGTGAAGCGCATGATCGTCTCGACGTACCAGGCGGCTTCGGGTGCTGGCGCCCCCGGTATGGCCGAGCTCGAGGCTCAGCTGGCCGCCCTAGGCCGTGGCGAGGAGATTCCCGAGCCGCGTGCATTTGCCGCCCAGCTCGCGAGCAACCTGATTCCGCAGATTGGCGGCGTCAAGGAAGAGGGCTTTACCTCCGAGGAGATGAAGCTGCAAAACGAGGGCCGCAAGATCATGCACCTGCCCGAGCTGCGCGTGAACTGCACCTGCGTGCGCGTGCCCGTGCTGCGCTCGCACTCCGAGAGCATTACGCTTGAGTTTGAGCGCGACATTACGGTTGACGAGGCCCGTGCTGCGCTGGCTGCCGCTCCGGGCGTGAAGCTGGTTGACGACATGAGCGCCGAGGATGCGCACGATCGCTTCCCCATGCCGATGGATACGTCCGACCAGGATTTGATTTGGGTCGGTCGCGTGCGCCGCGACATCTCGAACCCCGAGGCCGCGCGTGGCATCACCTTCTGGTGCTGCGGCGACCAAATCCGTAAGGGCGCGGCAACCAACGCCGTCCAGATCGCTAAGCTGCTCTGCGAGTAGTGTGACCTGTCCGGCGGGGGCCGGGCTTAGTTTTCAGAACGTCCTCGACCATGTGTGGCGCCTTGTCCTGCTCCTTCGGAGCTGCGGACAAGGCGCCACACTGGTCTGCGGAGTGTTCTGAAAACTAAGCCCGGCCCCCGCCTGCGGCGACGCTGCTGCAAGCGATCTGCGATGGGGTCGTTGTCGGTTGGGGCCGCTGGGCTGATGTGGGGGGCACGTGGCCGTTGCGGACCCTGGTCTCGGCGGCGTCCTCGGCGCTGTCGCGCCTGCTGCCTGGGGTGACTTTGGGGTTGGGGTGAATCGGGGTCTAATACTTTCCCGAGAAGTGAACGACCTTATTTTGACCCCCGAAGCATTGGCATATTCTGACCGCTATTTCCTGCGGTTTTGCTGCACGAATCCTGCGGTTTTTTGGTCTAAAGGTGTGGATGCTCCGGGGCCTCGTTTTTACTCGTTCACTTCTCGGGAAAGTATTAGAGCTCAGCTGATAGAGGTACCGCTCTGGCGTCGATGCCCCGCGTCTTCTTCGCTTGATTGGGGAAAACAGCCTCGCTTAAGCAATTGCGAGCCCGCCCAGACGTATCTGCGGGGTTGTCTGCACAATTCGCGGTATTATGTTGCGGAGTTTTGAAAGGAGCCGCTGGTGGTCACGACGACGTTTGCTTCGCCTTTGGGCGAAATCTTGCTTGCCGCTGATGGCCGCGGTCTGACGGGACTTTGGTTTGAGGGGCAGGAGCACTTTGGCTCCACGCTTCTCAAAGAAGATGCGGAGCACGTTGAAGGTGCCGATGCGGTTTCTGGTGCTGGCGGCATGTCGCCGGTGAGTCCGGTAAATGGTGCGGCCTCTTCGGTGCTTGAGCGTTCCTGGGCTTGGCTGAATGCTTATTTTGCAGGGCAGGAACCTCGGTTTACGCCGCCGTTGCATATGATTGGTACGGCGTTTCAGCGCGAGGTTTGGTTTGAGCTGCTTTCTATTCCGCGTGGCGAGGTCACTACGTATGGCGAGATCGCCCAGCGTGTTGCCGCTCGACATCGTGTACCGGGAAACGAGGCACCCGTTGTGTCTCCTCGTGCGGTGGGGGCTGCGGTCGCACGTAATCCCATTTCGATTATCGTGCCGTGCCATCGCGTGGTGGCGGCCGATGGTTCGCTCAACGGATATGCCGGCGGGCTCGATCGCAAGGAGTGGCTACTTCGGCTCGAGGGTGCGTACGAGGAGTAACGCCAGGGCATTTTGCATGGTCAAGACGCTGTGAAAGAACGGGATGCGCTTCCCGAATGGAGTCCCAAGCGGAAACCGTGTCCCGGAATACAGCCTCAGAGTGGGACGCCGTTTCCGGTTGAGACCACTTGCTTTGGACATCGATCTACGCCCGCTCTTGCAGGGCGTAGATCGACTTATCCATGTTGAACAGGTAGGCGACGACGCAGACAATAAAGGACATCGGCAGGTTACCAAAGCCGAAGACTTCGCAGCCAATAAGGATGGGTGCGAGCAGAATCGCTGACAGCATAAGCCCCATAACGGCGATGCGCACATAGGGGTTGGGGGCAGCCGCGCCGCAAGGGTCTTGGCGTGGGCAAGGCACCAGGCAAAGGCGCCGCCTACCATACCAAACGCGATGCCCAGCACCACAAGCCGTCCAAGACCGGGGAGGTCAAGCGCGCATGAGGCGGCAACGTCAAAACACAAGCGTTAACTGCGCGCCCTGCTCAACGGGCTGCTCCTTGTGCTCGCTCAGAAGGACCATTCGGTCTTCGTATTGCTTTTCGGTCATTTCGATAACGGTGACCTCTCCAGCGCTTGGAAGATTCAGCTTAAGGCGAGCGATATGCGCCGCTGCGGATTCGCGAGTCACCAACAGGCGCGAATACACCGAAAACTGCTCCATATGGTATCCGTCGTTAATCAGAAACTTTCGAAAGTCGCTATACTGCCGACGCTCGGCTTTGCTTCCCGTTGGAAGATCGAACAGAACCAATAACCTCATAACCCTCATGGCTCCTCCCTATTCAACAGTTACCATCTCGAGCCCTTTTAGCTCGGGCAACAACAGCCTCTTAGGATCCTTTTCGAGAACGGCAGTTCTGAGTGAAGAGAGCGTTGTCTCTATGCACTGCTGACAGCCGCAACGTTTTCCGTCGATAGTCATGACGTGCTCAAACACGCGGGCGAGCAACGCTTTGTCGCGCTGGCCCAAAGGCTCTGCAACGCCGTAGCTCATAACAATTAGATCGACGAGAGGGCGGAACGGTTCAATAAGATCGTCGACGAGATTGAATGCGTTGTAAACGCTGTGATGGTGAAGCCCCTGGGATACGAGCCATCCACCGCCAACGGCTGCTCTTCCGATGCCTGCACGCAGGACGCTGTAACCATAATCGAGGGCGGAGCTCTGCATACTGTTGCGTCTTGTTCCATCGGTAATGAGGGCTTTAAAGTACGCGGAGGCAGCTGCGCCTTCTCGATTGTCTGTGTCGCCCGAAAGAACGGTTTTGGCATAAGAGGGGAGAGGGCCTGCAGACAACCCCATTTCTGTGAGAACCGCCGCTTGGTTGAGTATCTTTGCCTGAACGATTCGTTTCCAAAGCTGCTTTTTAAACGGAAGGCTCATGGCAAGCTGATCCTCGACGATGCGCGCATGGCGCGAATGGGCGCCCATGGGGAGCATAAGACCATTGGGCATATGATCGCGCCCGCAGATCATGACGCCTATTCCCGCATCGTTAAGCTGCGACATGCAGGCGACCGTCATCGTGGTTTGATGGGATTCGAGGATGACGACCCAAATGTCCTCGAGGGGAATGGTGGAGCTGCGGTCGTCCACGGTGATCATCAATAGGCCGTTCTTGATGCAGAGGTGGGCCTTGCTCTGGATAAGTATTGTCCGTTGGGCCATTTTGTCGACGACCTTCCCCGCATTAGCGCTACAATACAGCTAAGTCGAAAGCAGCTCACCTTGGGGAAGGGCGCGGCTCCAGACAAGGGGAGCCACTTAAGTGGCTTACCCGTAAAGTAACCCCCGTTCAATCTTCGGATTGGGCGGGGCGAACTTTTTTGGGCGAGTGTTAGCCAGTATTCCGTAAACGGTAGCTATGAATAGCATTTAGGCGGGTCCTTTTGAGCGTTTTTTCGCCTAAGGATTGATTCGGTTGTGAAGAAAAGTACATAAATCGCTGTGCCGAATACGGCTCTTTTCTTGCGTGAAGCGCGACGTGCCGACCCATTTTGTCTCGAAAAAAATGAATCGCAGATGTAGATCTGAGGTCGAACCAGTCTTCTTTTTTTTGAGGCTTGAAACAGAAAAGCCCCTGTTAAAGGGGCTTTTCTGTGCGCACATAGCGTATCACCTTGGGGAAGGGCGCGTGCTCAAGACAGTGACCACAATGCCGAGAACTCATCACTCAGCGTATCACCTTGGGGAAGGGCGCGTGCTCAAGACCAGCATGGATTACCTGCTCGGATACGCCGGAGCGTATCACCTTGGGGAAGGGCGCGTGCTCAAGACTTGAGCACGAGCCTAGTGGTGCAGTGTGGTTAGCGTATCACCTTGGGGAAGGGCGCGTGCTCAAGACCTTACCAGCTGACCACCTACCATCAGATCCAGCGTATCACCTTGGGGAAGGGCGCGTGCTCAAGACCAAGACGTCCGCGTCTTCCCTCAAGACCATAGCGTATCACCTTGGGGAAGGGCGCGTGCTCAAGACCGCTGCGAAGATGGGCAGGGAGCTGGGCGGAGCGTATCACCTTGGGGAAGGGCGCGTGCTCAAGACGAGCGCGAGGAGGTGCGCTGCGTCGTGTGCAGCGTATCACCTTGGGGAAGGGCGCGTGCTCAAGACACTACGTCTCGTCCTCGGGTGAGCGCGTCGAGCGTATCACCTTGGGGAAGGGCGCGTGCTCAAGACCTCAGCGGTCTCCGGGTTCGGCAGCAAGTCAGCGTATCACCTTGGGGAAGGGCGCGTGCTCAAGACCGCTCCGGCGCGTCCTTCAACCGCTTCTCGAGCGTATCACCTTGGGGAAGGGCGCGTGCTCAAGACCGCTGGCCTGTCGGCCTGCTCCGCGCTCACAGCGTATCACCTTGGGGAAGGGCGCGTGCTCAAGACCAGCATCCGCAACTATCTGGCCAAGGCCTCAGCGTATCACCTTGGGGAAGGGCGCGTGCTCAAGACAATAGAGACACGTGAAGCCCAGTGAGAAGAAGCGTATCACCTTGGGGAAGGGCGCGTGCTCAAGACCAAAAACAGGGGTACAAACCTATTACTTCGAGCGTATCACCTTGGGGAAGGGCGCGTGCTCAAGACACAAAAACAGGGGTACAAACCTATTACTTCAGCGTATCACCTTGGGGAAGGGCGCGTGCTCAAGACCTGCAAGACCTCAAGCACCTCGTCATCCGTCAGCGTATCACCTTGGGGAAGGGCGCGTGCTCAAGACTTCCTGGTCGAGGTCGAGCTCTGGAAGATCAGCGTATCACCTTGGGGAAGGGCGCGTGCTCAAGACCTTGGCAACTGGATACCCTGCTAGTATCTGAGCGTATCACCTTGGGGAAGGGCGCGTGCTCAAGACTAACCCGTCTATGTGTGTTCGCTTTCGTCCAGCGTATCACCTTGGGGAAGGGCGCGTGCTCAAGACTCCTCGTAAAGGGCGATCTCCTGATCCATTAGCGTATCACCTTGGGGAAGGGCGCGTGCTCAAGACCGTGGTGTTGAACCAACAGCTCGCGGCAATAGCGTATCACCTTGGGGAAGGGCGCGTGCTCAAGACCATTGTCTTGAGCTGGTCGAGGGATGTGATAGCGTATCACCTTGGGGAAGGGCGCGTGCTCAAGACCGTTACGATGAGGTACAGGCACGTGTCAACAGCGTATCACCTTGGGGAAGGGCGCGTGCTCAAGACTGCCAGATGTAGGTAACTGCCATCTGGTAGGAGCGTATCACCTTGGGGAAGGGCGCGTGCTCAAGACAGGTGGCTAGCACTTTTCTCTTGTTTTGTCAGCGTATCACCTTGGGGAAGGGCGCGTGCTCAAGACCCGTCTGCTTTGGGGTGTTCCACGTCACCAAGCGTATCACCTTGGGGAAGGGCGCGTGCTCAAGACTTGCGGTTGTAGTCTGGTGCAAAACGGTAGAGCGTATCACCTTGGGGAAGGGCGCGTGCTCAAGATTTGAGGAACAGGGGCAACGCTGATTTTGAAACGCATTGCTTTAAGAATGTGCGGGCAGAGCCTGCATATGTTAATGCGCGCCGGCGCCCTCATCTGGACAGCGGTGGCGCGCATCAACGCCTTAACGAACAGGTGACTCACGGATAATGAGCGGCAATGGATCGTTGCCAAGCTTATTTACGGTTGGTGAACGCAGCTTTTTCTTGGTAAGTTTGTCAGAAAAAGACCAATTTGCACCGTCGATGTCAAATCCACTAAATCGACCAACAAAATCCCCGATTTGTACCAGATCACCCAGATATATCTCCAGCGGCGGTTTTTTCATAGCGCTTTCGGGCACGGGCTTCCAGGCTTTTCGGCCAGTATGCGCCTTAGCAATTCTAGGCACATACGTCCCATCTTTAAGCGCAGGAATATCCGCCTTATAGACGGGGTCTGCGTACCAAGCGCCCTGCCCCTTCTTGGCCTTCGGGTCATGCCAGAGCCTCAGGCACAGCATTTCGCTCACCTTGATGACCGACTTCTCGTCTGCCGACACAACGGCGTTGCCCATGACGATGTCCTTATCGGAGCTCGCCTTGCGAGCAATGTCTTTACCCTGTGCGTTGACGCCGGCATAGCGATAGACCGTCTGCTCAAATAGCTCTCCCTTTCCCTTACGCGGAACAAAGCGGGTGGGTACGACGAAATCGTGCGCCGCGCGTACTTCGTTCGCAAAGGTTTCCCAGGGCATAACACTTTCGAGAGCCTTCATGATGGCATCGCGGCGTTGGGTCTCGTTCATGCCTCTGGTTATGCTCCAGTGTGTCTCTTGGTTGATTCGAGCGGTTTTAATCACGAGGCTTCGACTACATGCTGCAATCACACAAGCATCGGTGGCATGGTGACGATCGTCCGAGCGGTCTTTTTCGCCATTCGAACCAAAGTTAAGCCCCCACCTGCGACGCAGCCATGCGGTCGCTCTGCCAGTGGTAGGAACAACATGTGCTTTTGCGCCATCATCGGGGAACAGTAGGCAGTCGGCGAGGTAAGCGCATACTTCTCGCGACATATAGGCGGTGTCGGTGAAGCTGCGTGCTAAGAATTCGCCTTCCTTGGTATCAAGGTCTTTTTCCAGCAGGAAGTTCTTTTTGCGACGGCTGAGTTTCTGGTTTTCCTGAACGCGACGCTCAAAAGCATCCCATGAAGGCGCACCGTCGTGGGACATCCATTCGTAAGGTGTCTGTTCGCGTTTATCCTGATTGCTTTTGGCGAGGACCAGGACTTTGTTGTTGCGCGAGTTTTCTCCCGTACGAGAGAACGGCAGGATGTGGTCAATCTGCGTGTAGGTGTCGTCGCTAATTAGGCGATCGACTTCGATTTTAGCGCCCGTGTAAAGGTCGAAGCATTCCTGCTCTTCCCACAGGCGGTACTTCTCTATCTGTTTGCCCGTGACCTCATCTGCCGTGCAGCCACGCAGCTCAGCGATTTGCCCGGCAATGCGCTCGCGATTTTTCTCGTTCTTCTTATTGGCCTTGGCAATCTCGTCTTTTGCGCGCTGAGGCAACCTGAGCTCTCGATCAAGCTCAACGTGGATTTCGTTTGGCACGCCCCACTTGCGGCAGATGGCGTTGACCACTTTTCGCATTTGCGACATGGCGCGAATGACGACGGGATTGTTATTTGTCCGACCGGTACGTTCGATCCAGGTCTCATAGGGCATCAGGCGATCGGAGCGCTCGAGCTGGGCGCCAGCGATGCGAAGTCCCAGCAGGCCACAGTCATTTTCGGCCTGCGTAAGGTTGAGGACCTCGGGCTCCTCGAGGCAATCGAGCAGCATGTCGAGTGCTTTTTTGGAACGGTTGCCATAGCCGTTAAGAGCTTTGGATGAATAGGGAAGCCTACAGAGCGCCTCGATCTCCGCTTCCGAAAGCGGTAGCCCCTGAAGCTGCTCTTGGAGTACGGGGAGAGCTGAAGAGTATGCCACCGCCTCCATAACGGCATCGGCGAGATTGCGGTCATCGCGCAAACGCTGCAGGAGAATGGGGTTGGCCGCATTGAGGGTATTGCGGAGCACGCGCCATCCCTTGGGCTTGTACACCTCGCGCGTTTTTTCGTCGGCAGCTGGAACTCCCTTAAAGTAATCGCCGGAACTAAGGTCGAGCGCTTTTCGGAGGGCGCCGAATTTAACAGCACAATCTTTGTTGCCTCGAATTGGCTCGCACGAGAACAGGATCGCAATGCACTCATCGCGCTCCGTAGCGCTCAGGGCGCGAGAGGTCCCGTTTTCGTGGATGATGGTGATGTTGCCGAGTGCTCCATAGGCTGAAACAAGTTCGCTCGTAAGCGTGCAGCGTGCGGCTCGTTTTTCTGTTGGGAAGTATGAGCAGTGGCCAACGAGGTCGTACGTGCGGCGGTCGAAGTCTTTGCGCGAACGCTCCCAATCGCAAACCTCGATATATGCGGCCTCAAATTCCGGCGAAGCGTATTTGGAGCCAAAGGAGCGTTGAGCATCAAATAGGATATGAGTTTCTTCGATAAGCTGGGCGTGCGTTACACACTTGTCGTAATTGCCGCCACGATTGCGACTTTGAGGCTGCTGAGCGAGCCATTCGCCAACGGTACGGCACGAGGTCTCCGCAATTGCTTCCTTGTTGGCCGCAAGGGCGGATAGAACCTTGCCGCCTTCGCTTGATTTATCCTGACTGCCTTCTCCGTGGGGGATGTATCCACGGCGCTTGCAGAGGGAGTATAGGACTAGCGCCCACTCGCGATCGTTGAGCAGGCGGTCAAGACCATCAACGCGAAGCTTGAGCGGCTGCTTGTCGCCTTTTGTGGTGTGGAAGTACTCTTTGGTGGCGTCTTGGGGGATGAGGCCATAAGCCTTGAGGACTTGGAGACAGTGCTTCAAGCGCGCCTGGGTACGGTCAATGTTTCGACGGGTAGAGCGGAAGCCCCTGCGAATAACCGCAAGACTTTGGCCCGTTTTAGGATGAGTTGGAGAGTCAAATAATCTGACGCCCAAATCCAGGATTTCATGATTGGCTGTGTCGATAAGTGCGAATCCGCAGCTTGCAATTCCTGGATCCATGCCAAGCACAAGATGCCTGGGAAGTCCGAGCTTCCCAATTTCGCGATTGATGGTGATCTCCATGGAGCACCCCTCTCTAATAAGAACTCTAGAGAACAGTACCATCGCGTGGGGACATGGGCCGAGCTTGTTAGCCGAGCGGTCATTTTGTTAGGCAAATGGAAATGATTTATACAGCCTTACATATCGGTTACCGGATGATGCCGTTTGTTGAAATTGAATCCCGACTGAATCCCGCCCTGAGATTGAATGGCGGGACAGTTACGATGCTCGGCTTGCTTGCAGGTTTGTAGAGCTCCTTGCATTCCTTCTTAAAGTCGAACGCCATGTTGGCCGTCTTTCTGCGTATCGGCCTGCTTAGATAGCGGAATCATATAATAGAAACGAACAGCTGTTCGAATGATTTGGCTGACAGATTGAGATGCGTGCGTTGTGTTTGGCGGTCGGCCTGACCCCGTCGGTGATTTCCCTGCCTCCCCGTAGCCTCATCTATAGCTGCCGTTTCCCCATATAAAACCTGCCAAAATAAATCTGTCCCTTTTTGGTCGGTGCGAAATGGGTAATACTAAAGAGTTATCCGACCAGATGGGAATTAATCGATGGCCTATATCGAATTCAAAGACGTCATCAAAGCATACGGCGAGGGCGACGCCCGCATTCACGCGCTCGACGGCGCGAGCTTTACCGTTGAGCGCGGTGAGCTCGCCATTATTCTAGGCGCCTCGGGTGCCGGCAAGACCACGGCGCTCAACATCCTGGGCGGCATGGATACGGTAACCTCCGGCACCGTGACGGTGGACGGGCGTGACGTGAGCGCTGCCAACGAGGCACAGCTTGTGGAATACCGCCGCGCCGACGTGGGCTTTGTCTTCCAGTTCTACAATCTGGTCCCCAACCTGACGGCGCTCGAAAACGTCGAGCTCGCAGCTCAGATCTGCCCCGATTCGCTCGATGCCGAACAGACGCTTCGCCAGGTTGGCCTGGGCGAGCGCCTCGCCAACTTTCCGGCGCAGCTTTCGGGCGGCGAGCAGCAGCGCGTGTCCATCGCCCGCGCACTGGCCAAGAATCCCAAGCTGCTTTTGTGCGACGAGCCCACGGGTGCACTCGACTACAAAACTGGCAAGCAGATCTTGCAGTTGCTACAGGACACCTGCCGCAAGCAGGGCATCACGGTCATTATCATCACCCACAACTCCGCGCTGGCGCCCATGGCCGATCGCCTGATCCGCTTTAAGAGCGGCCGCGTGGAGAGCGAGACGGTCCAACAAAATCCCGTGCCTATCGAGACGATCGAGTGGTAGCGCCCATGGACCAAGATTGCCAAAACAGCCAAAACCACGATACGGAGCACGCGGGCCGCGACCGGGAGTTCGCGACCTACCGTACCGCTCAAAGCTCAAACGATATGGTGCCGACGGTTTTTCGCCGTGGCATCTACCGCACGATTCGGGGCAGTCTTAAGCGCTTCCTATCTATCGTGGTCATCACTGCGCTTGGCGTGAGCGTGATGTGCGGCCTTAAGGCGGGCTGCGAGGATTTGTGCGATTCGGTCGACGCCTATTTTGACCAGCAGAATGTCTACTGTCTCTTATACACATCTCCGAGCCCACGAGACTCCTGAGCATCTCGTAT
>UROM01000018.1 GCA_900549455.1 uncultured Collinsella sp.
TCTACACTTATGCGATCGTCGGCAGCGTCAGATGTGTATAAGAGACAGCGGCAAAACCACGCTCACCAAACTGCTCACAGGCCTGCTCAAGCCCGCATCGGGCAGCGTACGCGTTACGGGCTTGGACACGGCATCGGTTCCCACGAGCCGCATCGCACGCGAAGTGGCAACGCTTTTCCAGAATCCCGACCGCCAAATCTGCAAAGATACCGTGCTCGACGAGGTCGCCTTTGGTCTAGAACTTGCCGGCATCGACCGCGCCGAAGCCCTGCGTCGCGCCCAGCTGGTCATCGACCGCTTTGGTCTGCCCGCCGACGAGGCACCGTTCTCGCTTTCGCGCGGCCAGCGCCAGATGGTGGCGCTCGCCTCCGTTGTAGTGGTCGAGCCCAAGATCGTGGTGCTCGACGAGCCCACGAGCGGCCTGGACTACCGCGAGTGCATGACCGTGATGGAAGCGGTGCGCACCATGGCCGAGCGCGGTTGCGCCGTCATCATGGTCTGTCACGACATGGAAGTCGTTTCCGACTTTGCCGAGCGCATCGTGGTGATGGCCAACGGTCGCATCCTCGACCGCGGCCGCACGCACGAGCTGTTCTCGAACATCGAACTCATGCAGCATGCCTACGTTGAACCGCCCCAGGTCATCGAACTCTCGCGCCGTCTGGCATCCACCGTCTCGCCCGCCTTTACACAGGTGAGCGAGGTCACCGATATCGTTCGCATTACCGAGGAGATGGTCCGCCGTGGTTAACGTCATCGACTACATGCCGGGCGACACGCTGCTGCATCGCCTGAACCCCGTCATCAAACTGGGCCTCGCCGCCGCCATCATCATCGGCATCTTCTTGTCCGACACCTATGTGGCACTGCTGGGCTTTCTGGCGCTCACGCTCGCGCTGGGAGCCTACGCCGGCGTCGTCGACCGCCTGCTCGCGCTGCTCAAGCTGCTGATTCCACTCGCGCTCATCATGCTAGTGCTGCAGCTGGCTTTTATGCGCGATGGCAACGTGGTGTGGAGCTTTGTTACCGACACGGGTCTCGTCACCGGCTCCAAGGCCTGCCTGCGCCTGCTGGGCGTAGCGCTGCCACTCATCCTGATGCTCATGGTGACCAAGCTCAACGACCTTGCCAACGCCTGCGTGGAGGTGTTGCACGTGCCGTATCGCTATGCCTTCACCTTTACTACAGCGCTGCGCTTTGTGCCGGTGTTTGGCCAGGAGATGAACGCCATCATGGAGGCGCAGACCGCACGCGGCGTCGAGTACGACACCAAGAACCCCATCAAGAAGTTTAAGCTCATGCTGCCGCTGTGCGTGCCACTACTGATCTCGAGCGTGGGTAAAACCGATGCCACGGCCTTGGCGGCAGAGCAGCGAGGCTTCTATTTGCGCACGCGCGCCAGCTCTTACAAGCGCTACCCCATCAAGGCCCTGGACATTGCCGTACTTATTATCAGCATTGCTCTCATCGTCCTCGGATTCCTCTTCTAACCCATCGCCATCGGAAACCGATAAACGAAAAAGGCCGCGGCTCGTATCAAGCGAGTCGCGGCCTTGCTGTTTTCTCAGATAAAACCTACCAAAATGAACCTGTCCCTTTTTGGCAGGTCGAGGTTGATCTCGGGCATCTCACGATACTTTTGCAGCACTGAAAGCTCCGTGCAAGCCAGAATGACGCGATCGCAGCCGCTGCAGGCAAACTCCCACATCACGCGATCGAACTTATCCATATCGGGCTCGCGTCCTGCCTTCACGTCGTCGTAGATGAGCGACATCACGTCGGCCTGACGTTTCTCGCTGGGGTAGACGACCTCGACACGCGCCGCCTCGCACTCGCGCTCTGTAAACTGCAATGCCATGGAAACTTCCTATCATCAACTGCCCGTACGATGGACGGTCTTTATACAGCTGGTGTTTCTAGCGTGCCGAATCGCCGACGCCTAAAGCTCCGCCGCATCTATGGCAAACGAGGCGATAAACCCAGCGTAGCGCCAGCGCTCACTGACGTACGACAACAAGCAAAGAACCTACCGTTGTTGTAGGATTCAGCGTATTGCCACTCTCGACGAAAGGCGCACGCGTGCCCCAAGAACATCCAATCGATAACCCCATCCTCGATGCTGCAAAACGCGAGTTGGCGCAGCGTGCGCGAGCGACCGCTCCCCTGCGCACCGCAAACGACGTCTATGACGGACCCGCCCGCATCACCTCAATCAACACTTCGGCACACAAAGGCACGCGCAAGACGCCCGTCGCCGACGGACACGATATCGTTATTGAGCAGTTTGGCCTCGCCTCCGATGCCCATGCCGGACATTGGCATCGTCAAGTCTCGTTTCTTGCCGCAGAGTCCATCCAGACAGCCCGGGACCGCGGGCTCAATGTGCACGAGGGTGATTTTGGAGAGAACTTCACCACCCAGGGCATCAACCTGCTCTCGCTCCCCCTGGGAACACAACTCAAGCTTGGCAGCGAGGTAATCGTTGAGATCAGCCAAATTGGCAAAGTTTGCCATACCCGCTGTGCCATCTACTATCTTGCCGGTGATTGCATCTTTCCCCACGAGGGCATCTTTGGCGTAGTCCTTCACGGCGGAGAGGTCCATACCGGGGACGACATTCAGGTAGTCAAACTTGGCGATGGCACCTGTTCCTTCACCCCTGCTGAAGCACTTAAAGAGGTGGAGCGGGCTCGCCGCGAAGGAACCCTATAGTTGCAAAACCCCACGTGAGGCAACTCTTTAAGCTCTAAATCGAGCTTCGATAGGGTTCCGTAACGTTAAAGTTGAACTCTATGGTTTCTCAACAATTCACTATAACTGCAGGTCAAAGCCAAAGCCTCAAGTTCAACTTGACCCTTTAGAACCTATAAGGTTCAAGTTGAGGTCGAAAGCAGTAGTAGAATACCGTTCGAACCATAACCTACGATTGATTGCAGAGGGACTGGATGCAGCATTCGAACCATCGCACCGCAGCGCTCGTCGCGTCGAGGCCGGCTCGTATCATCACGAGCGCCGCGCTCGCCGTTGCGCTGACGGCCACGCCGATGCTCTCCCCCGTCGCGGCCTATGCCGCCTCGCAGGCAACGCAGGATCAGCTTTCCGCCGCCCAGCAGAAGATCGAAGCCGCCACGAGCGCCTACAACGAGGCCCGCACCAAGCTCGAGGATCTGCAAAAGCAAATCGACACCAACGAGGCAAGCATCGAGCAGATCGAAGCCGAGCTTCCCGATCAGCAGGCAAAGGCAAGCTCCGCCATGCGCGATCTGTATAAGTACCAGAAGGGCACCAACCCCATCGTGAGCTTCCTGGTCAACGCACAGAGCCTTGGCGAGTTCATCACCACCTGCAGGTACACCAACCAGATCGCGAGCTCAAGCGTCGATGAGATCGAAGAGCTCAACAAAATGCAGACCGAGCTCGAGCAGAACAAGACCGAGCTCGAGCAGGCCAAATCCCAACTCGAGGCCGAGCAGAAAACCGCCGAGGATGCACTGGCACAGGCCCAGCAGCTTCGCAGCGAAGCCCAGGCAAAAGCCGAGCAGGAGAATGCCGCCGAGCTGGCCAAGCTCGAGGCAGACAAGGCCGCTGCCGCCGAGAAGCTCTCGGGCGAGGGCGTGAGCGGCAACAACTCCAACAGCCAGGCCAACAACGCCAACACCACCATCGACACCACGGTGAACAGTTCGAACAGCGGTAACTCCGATTACGACTCGTTCATTAACGAGTGGACGAGCCGCATCGACAACTACCTTGCCGGCTCCCCCATGGCAGGCCAGGGTTACAACTTTGCCGTGGCAGCCTGGAACACCGGCGTTGACCCCCGTTGGTCCCCCGCCATCGCCTGCGTCGAGAGCAGCAAGGGCCTCTACTGTGCCGGCTCCTATAACGCCTGGGGCTGGAGCGCCCGTGGCGGCGGCTGGCGGAGCTTTGGTAGCTGGAGCGAGGGCGTCTCTGCCCACGTTGCCTACCTTGGCGCCAACTATGGCTCCACGCTTACCCCAGCAGCCGCCAAAAAGTACTGCCCGCCCACGTGGCAGGACTGGTACAACAAGGTTGCAGCCCAGATGAACCGCATCTAAGATTAACGTCAAAGGGCCCCAATCGGGGCCCTTTTTCTTTTACGCGACGGAGGTATCGACGACACCAGTCGCGTTTGCGATGGCAACAATGATAATCATTGCCAACAAGAGCACACCCATGGCCTTGAGCCAGAGCTTTGCAAGCTTTTTACCGCGATATCTATCGAGTAGCTCAAACCGCCGGCGAAGGCGGCGTTTATCGAGCATCACAAAATGAATGAGCACTACGAGACCGTCGACGAAGATAAAATACTCAATCGCGAGAAACCACATCGGGTAGTTTTGGTTGGCGCCCGTGGGATGAAAAACGGCGACATGGCTTCCGGCAAAGAAAACAAGTAGCGAAAGATAGACGAATGCGTTCCAAATGCGCCCAATGGTGTCGGGAATGCGGGAGAGTAAACTCGGACGCTCAGGCACCAACGGCAATCCACCCCGAGACTGATCTGCGGGGAGCACGGAATCAGGGTACACAACTCGCCGCTCTGGAGGCTCTTGAAAGGAAGCAGCATTCGGCGCGGACGATGGCGTCGGTGCGGACAACGCATACGATGCGCGTGCAGCGTGCCCTAGTGCCTTCGCGCTTGCAAAGCGCTTGTCCGGATCGAGTGCCATCGCCATGCAAATAACATCGGCAAGCGAGGCGGAGACGTCACATGCCTCGCATTGCTCGCGCATGTCCCGACCCGGCTTGGGGTCGGCCCCCGTCAGACAAAAGAACAGCAGGGCGCCGAGCGCATAGACATCACTGCGCACGCTCGTCTGGCCAAAACCGTACTGCTCGGGTGGCGCATAGGGTCGCGTGCCAAACTTAACGGTATCGGCATCGGCTCCTTCGCGCCACACGCGAGCGATTCCCAAGTCGATAATCACCAGCGATGAAAACGTCACACCTGTATCGGGCGTATAGTTCGCGCCCGAGACGATGATATTCGAAGGCTTTAGGTCGCGATGGATCACCGGCGCAGCCATCTCTCCCACCGACGCAAAGCCGGCATGGAGCTCCGCAACCGCATCACAAAGGGCGCCAAACAGCTCACAAGCATAATCGGGCGTCGCACCCAAACGCCCCACCAGGGCCCCAAGCGTTTCGCCTTCGATGTATTCCATGACCACGCAAAGCTCGTCGCCCACGCGGCGGCAATCGACAATCCGAGGTAAGTGCTCGTAACGTCGCCCGGCATGCTGGGCCGCAAACAGGCGTTCATATGCCCCGCCAATCTGGGCCGACGCGTCGATGCGCTTGCGAACAAAGGGGCCAAGAGATCCTCCGCCAGAGCCCTCAAAGTACACGAGCTCGGTCGTCTCGACGTCAGAGCGCTTGAGCACGCGATCTACGCGATAGCTGTCATCACGCTCAAGTGACGCCAGGTGTCCAGCGAGCGCAACGGTCAGCTCATCATCGGAATATGTTGGGCTCTGAGTATTCATGGCGTCCATAATAACGCAGGGCACGGACGCCCCATGACGCCCGTGCCCTGCACGTTCAAAATATCGTGAACGGCGCTTCCACCGGCAGCCAGCCGTTAGCTCACCGTCTCCTCACCAAAGCGATACAGCTCCTCGTTCACCTTTTGCAGGCTGCAGCCACGATCGATACAGAAAATGATGATGGCGTCACGGCGGTTCTTGCAGTTGAGGACATTGGCGCCTGCCGCCGTCAAGGCGCGGTTGGCCTCCTTGAGCGTCAGCGCCATGGCAAAGGCAAGCTGCAGCACCTTATTGCGGCTCGGATGCCGCGCACCGGTAAAGATCTGATAGCCAAACGTCTCGTTGAGGTCGGCCATACGCACCACGCGCGAACGCTCCAAGCCCTTTTCCTGCAGTAGCTGCTTCAGGTAGTCCGAAAGCGACGGAGCGGCAAAGTCGTGCTCCCTGATATAGCCATCGATGTTCGGCGCATCGAGAAGCTCATTGAGCAACTCCTCGGTCAGTTTTTTATCGGGCATACGACTTCACCTCCCCCAGTGCATGCAACATGCTAGAAACCGCTCACATCCGAGCGTTCCCAACTGGCGACCTGATCGGGAGACACCGTGCCCAGCGCCTCGAACTTCCAGGAGCCGCCCGCCTTCAGATGATTGGTGTTTGCAAGAGCCGTTCCAACCTGGTTGCCATCAGCATCATACAGAACATACTCAATCTGAATGTAGCTCTTTTCCTTGTCCGTGTTATTGGTCAGCGTACCCGTGATCTTATAGGCAAACTGATTGGAGGTGTCTTCAGCCTCGTCAGCAATGGTATACGGTTCTTGCGGTTCTTTTTGCTCCTCAGCCTGCTGTGTCGTCTCGGCAGGTTTTGCCGAATCGTTCGCAGACGAATCGGTCGAGTTGCCGCCCATAGAGCCCACGGCACCGACGATAACCAGCACCACGATGACGCCTAGGACAATCTTGCCAATCGGCTTCTTTCCCTCTTTTGCCATTATTCATCCTTCCTACGACCCGGCTACCGTGCCGGCACACAGCACATCGTAGGAAGGACTGAACTTGAATTCATTAGCTGAGAGCTAAGGTTGCGGTAAACGGCCAATGCAGTTATCCAAACGCCGAGCAAGCGCACTTTGCGCGACCGCCTGCCGGCAGCGCATCAACCCACCGTGACGGATTCCCCGGTAAAGGCGCTGATCATCAACAGGACAAAGAAGACCAGGTAGCTGACACTCAGCAGGTACGCAATGATCAGGAAGAAGACCCATCCGACATTGGTCTTGCCATCGGCACGACGTTGCTCGCGAGAACGGCACAGCCAAATCGTCACGCCAATGGCCACAATCAACAGCGCAAGTGCCGATGCCGCCAGTCCAGCAAGCGCAAACATCACGCCAATGCTCACAGCAATAACCGGGAGCAGCAGCAAGCCGCACCCGCACCCACCAGGACTATACACGGCAGACTGCCGGCGTCGTTCCATCGTCACTCCAACCTCAACATCTTTGAGCGCTACAACGCAACGACCTGCTGAACGGGAACGATCTTATCCAGTTCCGGTTCGATGCGCCTCTTCTCTGCCTCGAGGTCAAACGCGATCTGGGCTCGAAGCCAATAGCCATCCGTCAGGCCAAAGTAGCGGCAAAGACGAAGATCGGTGTCAGCCGTAACACGACGCCTTCCCAAAATAATCTGCCCAATACGCTGAGCCGGAATCCCGGTCTCCTTAGCAAGGCGATATTGAGAAATACCCATAGGGACAAGATATTCCTCTTTGAGAAGCTCGCCGGGGGCCACCGGCGACAACAAGCCAGCATCAGTTTTGTCACTTGTGATAATCGACGATTTCAGCATTCCAAGCCATCCCCTGTCTCCACTCAAAACAGACCCGATAGCGCTCATTGACACGGATACTATATTGACCGGCGCGATCGCCCTTCAACGCTTCAAGACGATTGCCTGGCGGAACGCGAAGATCATCAAGCGAAGCGCAGATCTGCAGTTGGCGAATCTTCCTCAAGGCGACCCGCTCAAAAGGAATGAACTTCCTAATCCGCACACCCATTGCAAAGCGTTCAGTGTCTTCATCTTTATATGATGCAATCATAGTATCGCCTTACGTTAATAACGTCAAGCGTTTCTATAGAGTTACATCCCTATTATAGCGTACATTTGTTCGTATTTTCGAGAACAAACGTCCACGTCAATTAACCAAGCAAAAGTAATCGTTTGTAGACATCGAGGCCTTTGAGCAGGATTTCCTCGTCAAAGAGCATGGTATCAGTATGCAGGGCACTCGTGGAATAGGCGGGGCAGCCCTCGGCGTCGCTCGGATTATCCTGACTGACAGGAACGCCCGTGCCCAGCAAGAAGAACACGCCCGGCAGATGGCGCTGGTAAAAGGCGAAGTCCTCGGCAATCAGCAAAGGCTCATCCACGAGCTGCAGCTCGGGCAAGGCAGGCGCGACATTGGCAAATAGCTCGGGATCGTTATCGACCGGCGGATAGCCCTCGGCAAAATCGAGGTCATATGTGCAGCCCGTTGCGGCGCATGCCTCATCAAGCACGCGGCGCACGCCCTCACGCGCACGGTCGAACATGTCGTCCGTAAACACACGCAGGCTGCCGGCAACATGGGCCTCCCCCGCCACCGCGTTGCAGACGGTACCGGCCTGCAGCAGACCAAACTTGCCGATACAGGGCTCGTCGGTGCCCAGCTCGTCCATCAGCCCGCACTCGGCAACCAAAAACTTCGCTGCCGCCAACGCGGCATCGTGCGACTCCTCAACCGGCACGCCATAAGTCTTAGCAATATGGATGCTCGTACCGTGAATATGGATATGCGTTTCGCTCGAACGCGCCAGCAGCGGGCCGGAACAGCTCGCCAACGTGCCGGCAGGCAGATCGGGCCACACGTGAAAGCCAAAAATGCGGTCGACCCCGTAGCATTCGAACACGCCGCTCTCGCATACCATCTTGGCACCACCGGTCGTTTCCTCGGCCGGCTGGAACACAAAGAGCACGTTTCGCCTCATGGCGGCCGGCTGTTCGCGAATCGTACGGTCGACATACGTCGCGGCGGCAAGTGCCATAGCCATGTGTCCGTCATGTCCGCAAGCGTGCATCTTGTCGGGATTTGTCGAGGCGAACGCTGCCCCTGTTGCCTCGACAATGGACAACGCGTCCATATCGGCGCGAATCGCCGTGGCATGCGCGGCACCAACGCCAACATCAAAGAAAGCGCAGACGCAGCTGGGGCACGGATGGGTCACCTCGCAAGCGAGCGGTGCCAGCACGCCCTCGATATAGGCAATGGTTTGCGGAAGATCGAAATCGAGCTCCGGAATGCGATGGAGATCGCGGCGATAGCGACGGAGTTCTTGGAGCTCGGTCATAGAAGATCCCTTCGTGAGGCATATCTGTTGCAACTTATTGTGATACAGGATTGTGGCACACATGTTTCCAGCATATTGCTGCATTTTTTAAACGTTATATACGAATACTCTTGTTTGGTAAAGTGCAACGTGATAGGGTCTTTACCACTTGATAGAGGCGCGGGCACGAAGATCCGCGGGCGAGCCGGCAGGCTTTGACCCCGTGGGGAGGCGAAACCCGCCGAACTGGGTTTTTCGGGCACGAACAGCCTGGTGGGCCTGCGGGAAACACCCGCAGGACTGTCTGCAGCAATGCGGGAGCGCTATCCGGACATTGGGTCCACGCTATGCGGATTCGATGCGCAGATAGCGCCGTCTGGATAGCGAGGTTTACGGGACATGGCACTGACTCCCAACGAGGCATATGCGGCCAAGCAGCCGTTTGTGGACAAGGAGACGCTCGAGCACATCGTCGAGCAGTTCCCCACGCCATTTCATCTATACGACGAGGCGGGCATCCGCCGCAACATGCAAGAGGTGCGCGACGCCTTTGCATGGAACCCGGGCTTTAAGGAATACTTTGCCGTCAAGGCCAATCCCAACCCGGCACTCATCTCCATTCTCAACGAATACGGCTGCGGCTGCGATTGCTCGAGCTATACCGAGCTCATGATCGCCCGCTCGCTGGGCATCACGGGACATGACATCATGTTCTCGTCCAACGACACGCCTGCAGCGGACTTTGAACTTGCCGACAAGCTGGGCGCTATCGTCAACTTTGACGACATCAGCCACATCGAGTTCTTTGAGCGCGTCGCCGGCCCCATCCCCAAGACAGTCAGCTGCCGCTTTAATCCGGGCGGCCTGTTCCAGCTCTCCAACGGCATCATGGACAACCCGGGCGACTCCAAATACGGCATGACCACCGAGCAGCTCTTCGAGGCCTTCCGCATGCTCAAGGCCAAGGGCGCCTTAAACTTTGGCATCCACGCATTCCTTGCCAGCAACACCGTCACCAACGACTACTACCCCAAGCTCGCGCGCATCCTCTTTGAGCTTGCCGTGCGCCTGGAGCGCGAGACCGGCGCACATGTCGCCTTCATCAACCTGTCCGGCGGCGTCGGTATCCCCTACCTGCCCGAGCAGCAGGCCAACGACATCCACGCCATCGGCGAGGGAGTGCACGCGGCCTACGACGAGATCCTGGTTCCCGCCGGCATGGGCGACGTGGCTATCTGCACCGAGATGGGCCGCTTTATGATGGGGCCCTACGGCTGCCTGGTCACCAAGGCCATCCACGAGAAGCAGATCTACAAGGACTATATCGGCGTGGACGCAAGCGCCGTCGACCTCATTCGTCCAGCTATGTATGGTGCCTACCACCACATTACGGTGATGGGACAGCCGGGTGGCGCCAACAAGGCTGCAGCGCCCGTTACGGACACCTACGACATCACGGGCAATCTGTGCGAGAACAACGATAAGTTCGCCATCGACCGCGAGCTGCCGCATATCGACATGGGCGACCTGCTCGTGATCCACGATACCGGCGCGCATGGCTACTCCATGGGCTACAACTACAACGGACGGCTGCGCTCCGCAGAGGTGCTGCTGCGCCCCGATGGCTCGGCCGACCTTATCCGCCGTGCTGAGCGCCCGGGCGATTACTTTGCCACGCTCGACGTGCTGCCGAGCGGCCGAGAGCTACTGGCCAAGTCGCGCGCCGATACTGCCCGCCATCGTGCCCAGGACGAGCGCCTGGCGGTCGCCGCCCAATGGAACAAGCGCATCCAAATCGCGGAAGCGAAGGAGAAGAACATGGACATCCGCAATCTCGAGGGCTCAATCGTCGCCCTTGTGACGCCGTTTAAAAAAGACGGCAGTGTCGACTTCGATGCGCTCGAGCGCCTTATCGATTTCCATCTGCAAAATGGCACCGACGCCATCCTCACCCTGGGCACCACCGGCGAGAGCGCCACGATGACCGATGACGAGGACAACTCCGTTGTTGCCGCCGTGGTCAAGCAGGTTGCAGGACGCGTCCCCGTCATCGCCGGCTCGGGCTCCAACTCCACACAAACCATGCTCACCAAGTCGCTCACCTACCAGGGCTTGGGCGCCGATGGTCTGCTACTCATTACCCCCTACTACAACAAGTCCAATGAAGAGGGTATCTATCAGCACTTTAAGACCGTCGCCGACGCCGTGGACATCCCCTGCATCCTGTACAACATCCCCGGCCGCTGCGGCTGCGGCATCAGCGAGCGCAACGTAGAGCGCCTGGCCGCGCACCCCAACATCATGGGTATTAAGGAAGCCTCGGGCAACGTCGCCTACGCGGCTAAGATCGCCCACCTGCTGTCCGACGACTTCCGCATGTACTCGGGCGAGGACGCACTTACCGTACCGCTCATGAGCCTGGGCGCCTCGGGCGCCATCAGCGTGTGGGCAGACATTCAGCCGCAGCTCGTGCATGACATGTGCCGCGCCTATCTGGACGGTGACGTTGCACGCGCCCGCGATATCCAGATTGCCGGCCAGCCGCTCATCAATGCCCTCTTTAGCGAGGTCAACCCCATCCCCGTCAAGGAAGCGCTCGCCCAGATGGGTATGATCGAGGCAAACTACCGCATGCCGCTGTGCCCCATGGCAGGCGACACGCGCGCTACACTTACCGATGCTCTGAAGGGAGCTGGTCTGCTTGATTAAGACCGTCATTATGGGAACGGGCCGTATGGGCTCGCTCATTCGCACTACCGCCGAGGGCCTTGTCGACACCGCCGGAGAGCCCGTTTTTGATATCGTCGCCCAGATCGGCTTCGACTTGTCCGAGCTCGAGAACGCCCCGGCAGCCGACGTCATCATCGACTTCTCGAACGTCGTGACCTTCGATGCCGTCGTCGCCTATGTCGAGCGTACGGGTGCGGCATTGGTCTCGGGCACCACGGGTTATACGCCCGAGCAGATGGATCGCCTGCGCGAGCTGGGTCAGAACGCCCGCGTCATGCACTCTGGCAATTACTCCATCGGTATCGCAGCCCTGCGTCATCTGGTGGCCCAGGCCACACGCGAGCTGCCCGGCTTTGACTGCGAAATCGTCGAGACGCACCATAACCAAAAGGTCGATGCCCCCAGCGGCACTGCCAAGTTGCTGCTCGATGCCGTCGTCGAAGCCGAGCCCGAGGCAGGCTACCACCCCGTCTATGGCCGCGAGGGCATATGCGGAGCGCGCGACCCCAAGGAGATCGGCATGCACTCGCTGCGCGGTGGCACTGTCGCCGGCGTGCACGAAGTGAGTTTCTTTGGCCAGGACGAGGAGGTTACGCTCGCGCACCGCGCCACGAGTCGTCAGATCTTTGTCAACGGCGCCCTAGCAGCCGCGCAGAAGCTCGTCACCCGCGAGCCCGGCTTCTATACGTTCGACCAGGTCATGTTTGCTTAACCAGGTATCAACCGGATTCACTCAAAGGAGAGACAGCAAATGAGCAATGCAGCCGAGATGGATGCACAGGAGATTATCAACTACATCGCCACCGCGCCCAAGAAAACGCCCGTCAAACTGTACGTGCGCGAAAAGCCGGGCATGAAGGTCCAGTGGGGCAACGCACACGTCTATGGCGGTCGTCGTGGCAAGACTGTTTTTGGTGACTGGGATGAGCTTAAGGCCATCCTGGACGCCAACGCCGACTCCATCGATTACTACGACGTTGAAAACGATTGCCGCAACTCCGCCGTACCCATGCTCGACCTCAAGGGCATCAACGCCCGCATCGAGCCGGGCGCGATCATCCGCGACCGCGTCGAGATCGGCGATCGCGCCGTCATCATGATGGGCGCCATCATCAACATCGGCTCCGTCATTGGCGAAGGCTCCATGATCGATATGGGCGCCGTGCTGGGCGGCCGCGCCACCGTGGGCAAGAACTGCCACATCGGCGCCGGCACCGTGCTGGCAGGCGTCGTAGAGCCCGCCAGCGCCACGCCCGTCATCGTCGAGGACGATGTCATGATCGGCGCCAACGCCGTGGTCCTGGAGGGCGTGCACGTAGGCAAGGGCGCTGTCGTTGCCGCCGGCGCCGTGTGCGTCGAGGACGTCCCCGCCGGTGCCGTCGTGGCCGGTGTCCCCGCCCGCGTCATCAAGATGCGCGACGAGAAGACCGACAGCAAGACCGGTCTGGAAGAGGGCCTGCGCCAGCTCTAGGGTTACGCGGTTTTACCAAACCGCGTAACTAGTCGACGCTGCACCTTTGGTTCCGTCGTTCTAACGAACGACGGACCGGTCGACGCTGCAAACGCCCCTAGGCGGCAATCTGACGTTCAATCGTCGGTCGCGTACCGAAGTACGCTTCCCTTCTCTTTCACGTCACCTTGCTCGCCTAGGGGCGTTTTCGCTGACGTATGCTCAACCAGTAGCGAAATTAAGCCCCAAGTAAAAAGGCCGAAGCCCTCATCCGAGGCTTCGGCCTTTATTTTTTGCAGCGTCCAAGCGCAACTTATCGATTCTCGATGCTACCGATGTTTTTGAGCTCGATGGAGATGAGGCCGTTGGGATCGTTGACGAACTCGATGTACTCGGAGTTCGAACCCATCTCGGCCGGGAAGCTGATCTCGATACCCGTATCGGTACGAATCTTATGATTGCGCACGGCCGCGCGCTCGACCTGCTTGCGTTCCACGGGAACGCGCTCGGGCACCTTCTCCTCGGTCAACGCCGCACGCACGCTCTCCTTGATAACCGGTTCGTCCTCAAAGACCTCATCGACGATATCCCAAGGCGGCAGCTCCTCGTCATCCTCGACCTTCTCGGCAACGGCAGCCTTAACCTTAGCGAGCGCCACGGCCGTGTTGGCGCCGTGCTCTTCGGCGACCTCCTCGACCACGCGCGTCACCGTGTCGATGACCTCCTTACCCGAAACGCCCGTGTCGCATTGCAGCAGGCCGTCGGGAATGAGCATGCGATCCTCGCCGGCAATCTTGCGCTTCTTATCCACATAGCCGATCTCCATGGTGCTTGCACGCACGATTGCATAGCTCGGCACCTTTTGCGAGGGGTTGGGCAGAATGGCGTAGTGGCGCGCGATATCGTTGCGCACCTCGCCTTCTTCGCGACCCACCTCGTGCATGAATGCCTGCTTAGAGCCCAGCAGCATCACGGCAAACCAGCGGGCATCCTCATCGTCGTCAAAATCGGCCACAAGCACGTCAGTGGACTCGGCTTTCTCGGCCTTGGTGAGTTCGGAAGAGATGAACTCCGCAATCTGCTGCGACAGGTCCACAAACTCGCGCTCGCCAAAGAAATAATCCTTGAGCTCGCCGCCAAACGCAGAGTTCTCGGCAAACGTGGCGCGTTTATTGTCGGCCGAGGTACGAGCGCGCCGCAGGTGCGTGGTTACGAAATTACGCACGGTGCGGCTCTCGATATCGAGCTCGCGTTGGCTCATGACGTTGACGGCAGAGTCAAAGTCCAGGATATGCAGAATCGCGTGATTGATTTTCATATACGGCATTCCGTTCTAGATTGAATTGAGCACGAATCAGTATAGCGGTCGAGCCCGCCCCAGGCGCATCGAAGATTGGTGCATCGGGGACAGGTTGCTTTG
Source organism: uncultured Collinsella sp. (assembly GCA_900549455.1). Classification (GTDB taxonomy): domain Bacteria; phylum Actinomycetota; class Coriobacteriia; order Coriobacteriales; family Coriobacteriaceae; genus Collinsella. The sequence goes on from UROM01000018.1 coordinate 14,484, forward strand.
CACCAATGGCTAGCGCAGGAGCTCGGACTGCCATACCTCAAGCTGTTCTGCCAGGCTCTTACCACTAGAAGGCACGCTGAACTCGGGACGTTTGGGCAGCAGCGCACACTTAAGAATTGCCACGATGGTCTGCGAGACAAAGCGGCGTGTATCCTTGTCAAAGCCTTGCGCAGCTTGGAGCATCACGGGCAGGCTCTCGCGCAGATTCCCAGCGATATCTGCAAACCGCTCAGCACCCGTAGCCTCAAACACGGAGAACAACGCATCTACAAAACGCTCGCGCTCGCTAGGTGACACTGCAAGCAGCATCTCGCGAATGGAGCCATCAACGTATCGAGCACCGGCGGACAGATGCTCACAGTACACGAAGTCGCAACCATCAACCACCCAGCTAAAGGGATTGTGCTGCAGTAGGCTGAACTCGGTGCTCTCAACGATAGCATAGTCCTCCTGTGTCTCGAACATCATGCCAAAGATCGACGACCGAGGTAGCGTCTTATCGATTCGACCGGAAAGATCGACAAAGGCGCTGCCGCTCAGAAACTCCTCGACGAAGCCCGGACCATCATGGGAATACGCACGTTCGATTCGCCCGCGGGCGACATCGGAACACATCGCCGCACCGTACACCGCAAGGTTTCCGCCCTTGGAATGACCTCCACACAAAAGCGGCCCGTCAATCGCACCCGCCGCCTCGTCCACATAACGCGCCGCGGATTCCTGGGCCGGCACAGGACACCGGAACGCCATGTTAAAGTCCTCTTTCCAGCCCACAATCGTGCTGTCGGTCCCTCGGAAGGAAAGATAACTAAACCCCGCCGGAAACCGGAACGCCATGGCTGCAAACTGCTCTGTCGCCATCACATCGCTCACGGCACGATAGCCGCAAACGCGCGCGCCACGGTAGCGAGGGCTTGCTGCCACGGCCTCCAACAAGGCCCTGCTCCCCTCTGGGTTCCACAAGTCGCCAACCATGTCCCGGTAGCACTCGGCACGCAGCAACTCGCGTACGTCTAGGCCCTGCCAGTTCGTCAGCTCCGCCATATCACCCGGCAAACGCAAATAGGACAACCACGCAAAGACCAGGCTATCCACCGCGCAGAACGGCCGCTCCTCAAACGGGTCAAACGCCGTCTGGGCATAGATTAAAAAATTAGGCGAATCCGACATGGCCCTCCCATCAACTATGGTGCATTGGGGTCAGGTTACTTTGCACCAAAAAAGCGCCCGGGCCGCGTGGACTCGGACGCCTTCATTGTAGCTTTTCGCTCTAGCGAGCTTGATTTAGCAGGAGAAGTCGACGCTGTCGATGATGTCCTTGAGGGCCTTTGCAGAGGCGGTGAGCTCATGCTGCTCGTCATCGTTCAGCGGCACGGGAACGCGGCAGACGACACCGTCGCGGCCAACGACTGTCGGCATGGAGATGGCCAGATCGGACAGGCCGTACTCGCCAACCATGAGCGAGGAGACAGGCAGAACGGTCTGCTCATCGCGCATGACGGCGGTGCAGATGCGCTTGACGGCCATGGCGACACCGTAGTAGGTGGCGTGCTTCTTCTCGATGATGGTGTAGGCAGAGTTCTTGACGTCCTCGGCGATACGCTTCTCGGCGGCCTCGTGCTCCAGGTGGCCGTGAAGCTCGCAGAAGGTGTTCAGCGGCACGCCGGCAACCTGAGCGCTGGACCAAGCGACAAACTCGGAGTCGCCGTGCTCACCCATGACATAGGCCTGGACATCGCGCGGGTCAACCTCGACGTGGGCACCAAGCATCTGCTGCAGACGGCCGGTGTCGAGTACGGTGCCGGAGCCGATGACATGGCCCTCGGGCAAGCCGGACATCTTGATGGCGGCATAAGTCAGAACATCGACCGGGTTGGAGACGATGAGCAGAATGCCGTCAAAGCCAGACTTCTTAATCTCGGGGATAATGGACTTAAAGATGTTGACGTTCTTGTTGACCAGGTCCAGGCGGGTCTCACCGGGCTTCTGGGCAGCGCCGGCGGTGACGACGATCATGGCGGCGTCGGCGACATCGGAATAATCGCCGGCGTAGATCTTCATCGGCTCGGCAAACGTCATGCCGTGCGCGATATCCAGGGCCTCACCCTCGGCGCGGTTCTTGTCCACGTCGATGAGGACCATTTCGGAGAACAGACCGCTCTGCATCAGCGCGAACGCCGAAGACGAACCGACGAAACCGCAGCCGACAATAGCGACCTTCTTCTCGTTAACCATTAGAAACTCCCATCTCACTCCACAAACAAGCCGCCCGGGAACGACCCGAGCGGCTTGCCGTAATCCCAATACATCCAATCGGGACTTTGATTATGCTCCTATTCGCAGCCAAAAATCGACCGTTTACCGAAATTGTTTGCAGGATTCGTAAAATAACTGCACGAAATCGGTTTCGAGCTATTGACGAGCCGAGACCACTTCTAATACAGGCCCGCCTCGCGAATGGCCTCGACAGCCAAAGCGATCTGGTCGGGCGACAGGACCAGCGCCATACGCACGTGCCCCTCGCCCGAAGGGCCAAAGCTCGCGCCCGGCGTCACCACAACGCCGGCCTTCTCCATGAGTTCCTCGCAAAACGCCATGGAATCGGTGCGACCACCGGGAAGCTTGGCCCACACAAACATAGAGCCATGCGCGTTGGGACGCTCCCAGCCCAGACCCTCAAGACCGTCGCACAGGGCATCGCGGCGCTCCTGGTACTTCAGACGCTGCGCCTCGACCTCATCGCGCGGACCGTTCAGGCACGCGATGGCGGCCTTCTGGATCGGAAAGAACATACCGAAGTCGATCTGGCTGCGCAGCTTGGCAAAGGCAGAGACCACGTCCTCGCGGCCGACCAAAAAGCCGATGCGGGCACCGGTGACGTTAAACGACTTGGAGAGCGAGAAGAACTCAACGCCCACCTCGAGCGCGCCGGGATACTGCAAGAAGCTGCCGCCCGGCTCGCCGTCGAACACGATGTCGGAGTACGCGTTGTCATGGACGATGAGCAGGTCGTGCTCGCGGGCGAAAGCGATGATCTCCTCGTAGACCTCGGGCGTGCCCACCGAGCCGACCGGGTTCGCGGGCAGCGACACGATCATATATTTGGCACGATCGGCAACCTCGGGATCGATACCCGCCACATAGGGCAGGTAATTATGCTCGGCGACCAGCGGATAGTACTCGAGCTTGGCATCGGCGATCTTGGCACCCGCCTCAAAGACCGGATAGCACGGATCGGGAACCAGAATGGTGTCACCCGGATCGAGCAGGGCCAGGCCCAAATGGCCCACGCCCTCCTGCGTGCCGTTGCACGACTGCACCATGGACGGCGTAATGCCCGAAACGCCAAAGCGGCGCTCATAGTAATCGCACACGGCTTGCTTGAGTTCGGGCAGGTCGCGCAGGGCGTACTTCCACATCTCGGGATCCTGGGCGGCTTGCGTAAGTGCCTCGACCACGTGGCCGTACGGCTTAAAGTCGGGCGTGCCCACGCTCATGTTGTAAATGGTCTTACCCTGAGCCTTCAGCGCGAGAAGTTTGTTGTTGAGCGAGGCGAAGACCTCCGCGCCAAAGCGGTCGAGACGCTGCGATGCCTGCATGGTGCCACCTTTCGATATAAAAAACGCGGCGCTCCGACAAGAGCGCCGCGCGATACGGGCCATCAGATTGCAAAAGTGTAACGCTTGCAACCCCCGTATTGGTTCAATTTAGCCAACCTTAGTCAATTGGATTGAGCGCGTCGATCTGCACAAGCCACAGACGCGAGCTGGCGTCGCTCGGCATACGCCAATCGCCGCGCGGGCTGAGCGTCACCGAGCCCACCTTGGGACCATCGGGCAGGCAGCTGCGCTTAAACTGCTGGGCAAAGAAGCGACGATAGAACGTACGCAGCCACGTGTGGACGGTCTTGGCGTCGTAGACGCCCTCGAAGCTCTTGAGCGCCATGCGGTAGATCTTGCCCGGCTCAAAGCCAAAACGCAGCAGGTAGTAGAGGAAGTAGTCGTGCAGCTCGTACGGGCCCACCAAATCCTCGGTCTTCTGCGCAATCTCGCCGTCGCCCGTGGGCGGCAGAAGCTCGGGGGACACCGGCGTATCGAGGATGTCGAGCAGTGTCTCGGCAATGCGCCCGCCAAAGACATCGGCGGCATAGCGCACCAAGTGACGCACGAGCGTCTTGGGCACGCTTGCGTTGACGGCGTACATGCTCATGTGGTCGCCGTTATAGGTAGCCCAACCGAGCGCCAGCTCCGACAGGTCGCCCGTGCCGATGACAAAACCGCCAGCCTGGTTGGCCAAGTCCATCAGAATCTGCGTGCGCTCGCGGGCCTGGCTGTTCTCGTAGGTCACGTCCTGCACGGCCGGATCGTGCTCGATGTCCTTGAAGTGCTGCTCCACAGCCGCGTGGATCGAAACCTCGCGGAAGCTCACACCCAGGTCGCGGGCGAGCGACTCGGCATTCGACTTGGTGCGATGCGTCGTGCCAAAGCCGGGCATGGACACGGCTGTGATACCGGTGCGCGGCAGCCCCAGTGCATCGAAAGCGCGAACTGTCACGAGCAGCGCCAGCGTGGAGTCCAGGCCGCCTGAAAGACCGATGACAGCCGCCTTGGTGCCCGTATGGGCAAGGCGGGTCTTGAGGCCGGCGGTCTGCAGGTCGAGGATGGTCTCGCAGCGCTCGGCCAGGTCGCCATGGTCGGCCGGCACAAAGGGAGCGCGGGGGAAGACACGGTCGATGTCGAACGCATCGCGCAGGACAGGTTCGTCTGTCAGCACGCCCTCAAACGAAAATTCAACGGTCGCGGCCTCCGGTGTATCGTCTGTGCACGTCCACGTCGTCGAGCGACGGCGCTCGGCAACCAGACGGTCAAGGTCAACATCGGCGATGGCCATGTCGCAGGTAAGCAGCTTGGTCGCGGCGAGCTTGGAGCCGTTTTCGTAGACGAGGTTCTCGCCCGCAAAGACCATGTCGGTCGTGGACTCGCCCTCGCTCGCGTCTGCATAGGCATAGGCGCAGTACAGGCGCGCACTCTGATTGGAGATGAGGCTGCGGCGGTAATCTGCCTTACCGATAATCTCGTCCGAGGCCGACGGGTTGAGAATCACCGTCGCACCGGCAAGCGCCATCTCGGTCGAAGGGGGCGCCGGCACCCACAGGTCCTCACAAACCTCAACGCCCAACACCAGGTCCTCGGCACCCTCATCACAGCAACGGTAGATAAGCCCCGAACCCAGCGGAACCAGACCCTGACCGGCAAATTCAACCCACACGGGATCCGCAGGCGCCGGAGCAAACCAGCGACGCTCATAGAACTCGCCATAGTTGGGCAGATACTTCTTGGCCGTAAGACCCAAAAGCTCACCCGCACAGCACACGGCGGCACAGTTGTAGATGTTCTCGGCCACCGCCACGGGAAGACCGATGGTAAAGACAATCGGCAGCCCACGAGTCTCGTCGAGGATATGTACCAGAGCGGCCTCACAGCCATGCAGCAGCGTGCGGTTATGGAACAGGTCGGCCGCGGTATAGCCGGTCAGGTTAAGCTCGGGCAGCACCAGCGCGCGAACGCCGCGCTCGGTAGCCTCGCGAACAGCCGCCAGCGCAACCTCGGCATTGCCTTCGACATCGGCCACGCGAATCTGCGGTGAGGCCGCCGCCACACGCAAAAAGCCATCAGACTGAGAAAGGTGAAGATTCATAAGAATGCTCCCGTGCGTAGACGCCATTCACAACAATTAGCAAGCCCTATTGTAGTTCAACCGCCGGGTGTAACCGCATCCCACCAACTTGGTGAGCTATTGATGAGTTGATGGTATCTGTTAAATGTCACGTACGATTCACATCTGGTGGGTACCCTGATGGCTACATGAAACGAAGCAGATTTACACCGGGAGGGTCCCGCATGACAACCAAGTACACTGACGCGCCGCGCACGCGCGTCATGACACCGTCCGCGCTCAACAACGGCGTTCACGAAAACCATTCCATCGGACAGACCATGGCCATCGCGCCCAAAAAGGGCCTGTTCGACGACATTTCCATTCCCCAGATCATCGCCGGCGCCGCAGCTGCCGCCACGAGCGTCGCGCTTGCTTCCAAGATCGGTATCGCCGGATCGGTGATCGGCGCCGCCGTGAGCTCGGTTATCACCGTTGTGTCCTCGCAGGTCTACCGCCACTTTATCTCTGCCAGCGCCAAAGCCCTCAAAGGTACGCACACCGCCGTCGACTACCCCGCCGGCGTCTATGAGCCCGTTGAGTTTAATGCCGAGGAGCACCTGGGCGGCGCCGCGACTACGCAGGAGATACGCCAGATTGCGGGGCGCGTGACCACGGCGCGCGTCGCTCCCGACAACCTGCGCGCCAAGGCGGCGGCAGAGCGCAGCCAGACGCAAAAGAAGGTCATCATCTTCTCGATCGCCATCGCCATCGTCGCGGTCATCGCCTGCACCGGTGCTATCCTTATCACCACCGCCGGTGAGGGTCTGGGCGAGCGTCCCGAGCCAATCCTTTCGTCGCGCACGACCGAGCACGACGCGGATAACACCGGTCAATCGCAAAACCAGCAGGACGACTCGCAGGGCACCTCCACATCCACCGACTCGTCCTCGAACACCCCTGATCAGTCGCAGAGCGCTGATTCCTCTGCGAACAGCGGCGGCACGCAATCCGGCACGACCGACTCAAGCCAAACGACTGACGGCTCTCAACCGAGCACGGGTGACCAGACGAGCGGCAATACATCGGGCACGAGTTCCACCGACAATAACAACACCGACAGTTCGGGCGGAACCGCGTCCGGCACAGCATCTGACAGCTCGAGCCAAGGCACGACGTCGGGCAACTAAGCACGTTTGCCTCTCATAGATAACCGACCTGCATAACGGGCGCGAACCGGCAACGGTCGCGCCCGTTTACCTTGGGCGACGAGATGGCAGACCCCGTGCGATGGTAAGATGCTTTGGTGTGTAAAGAGGAGATTTGCCATGAGCAAGACAATAGTTAAGCCCACGCTATCGCTGGGCAACCACATCTATCTGTATCGCCTGCTGCGCGACGCGATTGGGTGCGGCAAGCAAACGTTTATGACGCAGGTCGAGGAGGCGCTCGCCGCCGGCGACATGACCGCTTATGACCTGGGCTTCGAGTCCACGCGCGAGCTGCTCGAGGAGCTCGACGACTGCATTAGACTGACCGTCTTTAAGGGCGGTCGCCTGTATGCCACCGTCATCGCCAACGATACCTGGGATGCCGCCCTTGCCAAGGGCGAGGACAAACCCAAGGCAGCCAAGGGAGCCAAGCAGTCCTACAAAAAGAAAAAGCGCGGCGAGAAGGACCTCAAGGCCGTGCGCCCTAAGCACGTTAAGCGTCCCGAGCCCGAAGCCATGGTTGAAGCCGCGCCGGAACCCGAGCCCGAGGCAGAGATCGAAGTCGCTATTGAGGTAACAGCAGAAGCCGAAACCGAAATCGCCGCCACGACCGATCCCAAAGTCATATCCGAGCAGGAAGCCACTGCGGAGCTCGACGAGGCTCCCAAGTCGACAACCGAAGAAGCCGCTGACCAGCCTGAGACGCCTGCGTTCCAAAACAGCGATGTCTTTGGCGGCGAGGCTGAGGACGATCAGTCCGACGAGCCCGCCGATCAAGGCGCTACCGAGTCGGCGCCGGAGCCCGAGACGCCGCAGCCCGCCATCTCGCTCACGGTCGTCTATGATCCCGAGAACGCCAACGCCGGCATCACCACCATGGCATCCACGCCCATCGAGGCAAAGCCGAGCGTCGAGAACGAGAACGCGACGCAGGTTGAGGTTGAAACTACAGCTGCAGACGCGCCCGTCACCGTGAAGCCCGCAGATTCCACGATCAAGCCGAAGACGACCTGTCTCTTATACACATCTCCGAGCCCACGAGACTCCTGAGCATCTCG
>UROM01000019.1 GCA_900549455.1 uncultured Collinsella sp.
ACGAGATGCTCAGGAGTCTCGTGGGCTCGGAGATGTGTATAAGAGACAGTGCCCACATCGAAGAAGCGGTCGGGGCAGGCTGCCTTAAACTTACCGGTCTGCGTGGCGGCGGCCAGGTCGGCGTCGAGGACCACAAAGTCATCGTGCTCGTTGGCGAGCTCGACGAGGGCCTCGCCGTAGCTTACGCGCGTGGCGATTTTCTTGACGTCTGCCATCCTAGAGCTCCTCTCCGGCGGCCGTGAGCTCTGCCATGGCCTGCTCAAACTGTTCATCGTTGGGGGCCTTACCGTGCCAACCCACCTGGTTCTCCATAAAGGAGACGCCCTTGCCCTTTGTGGTCTCGGCGATAATGGCAGTAGGCTGACCCTTGGTGGCGCGGGCCTCGGCAAAGGCGGCGCGGATCTGATCGAAGTCGTTGCCGTCGGCAAGCTCCACCACGTGGAACTTAAAGGCGCGGAACTTGTCTGCCAGCGGCATGGGGTCGTTGACCTCCTCGACGGGACCATCGATCTGCAGGCCGTTGTGGTCGACGATCACGCAGAGGTTGTCGAGCTGTTGGTTGCCGGCAAACATAGCGGCCTCCCAAACTTGGCCCTCCTCGCTCTCGCCATCGCCCAGCAGGGCGTACGTACGGTAAGTATCGCCCCAGTGCTTGGCGGCAACGGCCATGCCCACGGCGGCGGAGATGCCCTGGCCGAGCGAGCCGGTGGACATGTCGACGCCCGGGGTGTCGTTCATGTTGGGGTGACCCTGCAGGTGGCTGCCGATATGGCGCAGAGTCTCGAGATCCTCCTTGGGGAAGAACCCACGCTCGGCGAGCACGGCGTACAGGCCCGGAGCGCAATGGCCCTTAGAGAGCACAAAGCGGTCGCGATCGGCCTTGCGGGGATCGGCCGGGTCGACGTTCATTTCCTCAAAGTACAGATAGGTCATGATGTCGGCAGCGCCGAGCGAACCGCCCGGATGGCCGGATTTGGCAGCGTGCACGCCGGTGACGATGCCCTTCCTTACCTCGTTGGCAACCTTTTTGAGCTCTTCGTCGCTCATCGTGCCTTCCTTTCATCCTCATTAGGCAAAATGCGCACGGCACCGAAGGTAATCCCAACACAGCCGCAATGCACGTACGTCATTCATTATGCTGGAAACTGATGGCTTTACCAGAGTTTTTATCATTATTTGAGCAATTTAGCAGGCAGAACCGCTGATGAAACGGTTTATCAATGTGAACGTCTTTTGGATGCGGTGGCTGCCTCTCGCCCCGGCACAAAAATGATCCGCAAACCGAAATTCAGCCTACGCGTTAATGTCCTTGAATCCTTCACCAAAGGCTTCCGTAACGTCGGCGACCGTCACAATGGCGTGAGGATCGCGCTCGCGCACGATCGTTTTGAGGGTGTTGAGCTCTCGACGGCTAACGATCACCATGATCACCGGCTTCTCGACGCCCGAATACATACCGGTCGCCTTTAATTTGGTGCAGCCGCGGCCCAGACCATACATGATGTCGGCCGCGATATCGGGGAAGTTATCCGAGATGATGAGCACCATACGACGCTTGTTGCCGCCATCGACCACGGCATCAATCACATAGCCGCTGATCACCATCGAAAGTCCTGCATACAGAGCATTTTCGAGCGAGAAGACCGGAGCCGATGCCGCACATACGGCAACGTCGATTGCCATGACGGTCGAGCCTACCGGCAGCGAGGTGTTACGCGAGATGATTTGGCCAATCGTGTCCGAGCCGCCGGTGTTGGCGCCGGCGCGCAATACCATGCCGTAACCGATGCCCGTGATAATGCCGCCCCACATAGCGGGAAGCATCAGGTCAGCATGTGCCAGAGGCGCAACAAACGGGGCAAACAGATCGGTAAAGAAGCCCAGCAGCACAAAGCCCGTCGCCGTCTGCACCACGTAGAACATGCCGCCCTCGCGCATAACGACCAGTAGCAGCAAGGCATTCATCACGATGGTCTGGATACCGACGGGAAGCGACACGCCTCGCGCTGCGCCGACTGCCTGGATAATAGTCGCAAGGCCCGTAACGCCACCGGCTGCAAGGCCGTTGGGAATCAAAAACAGGTCGGTCGCGATGGCGGCCAAGGCACACCCCAACATAATCTGGGGCAGATCGTGAAAGAAGTTCATCGAAAGAATGCGCTTGATGTCCAGACGATATGCCATGCTGCCTCCTTTAAAAAAGCGCACCCTATCGGATGCGCTTTGAACTTCTTCTTGTATTCGATTCTACCGATTCGCCGGACAAAAACCACCCCTGTACAGGGTATGTTCTGGATACAAAACCACCCTGCTCGGAGGGCTTTAATCCATTTCCGCATAAACCGAGCGGTCTATGCGGACGGGGTCTCCGCGTCAGCGTTGCCGGTAGCCCAACGGTGATAGCCAATCACAAACGGATCCAGATCGCCGTCGTCAAGAACGGCCTCGACGTTGCTGGTCTCCACGCCCGTGCGCAGGTCCTTAACCATCTGGTACGGGTAGAGCACGTAGCTGCGGATCTGGTTGCCAAAACCAATTGTGGTCTTGGGTCCGCGAATCTCATTCAGGGCCTCGGCGCGCTTTTCGAGCTCAATCTCGTACAGACGCGCCTTGAGAATCTGCATGCACGCGGCCTTGTTTTGAATCTGGCTGCGCTCGTTTTGACACGTGACCACGATACCGCTGGGGAAATGCGTCACGCGCACAGCGGAGTCGGTGGTGTTGACACCCTGGCCGCCCGGGCCGCTTGCATGGTACACGTCGACGCGAATGTCATCGGGACTAATCTCGATATCGATATCGTCGGGCAGCACCGGAATGACCTCGACGCCGGCAAACGTAGTCTGGCGGCGCTTCTTGTCGTCGGTGGGGCTAATGCGCACCAGGCGGTGAACACCGGCCTCGGCACGAAGCATGCCAAAGGCATCCTTGCCTTCGACGGTAAAGGTCGCGCGATCGATGCCGATAACCTCGGCCGCAGGGCAATCGTTGATGGTGACTTTCCAACCGCGACGCTGGCAGTACTTCATGTACATCTTAAAGAGCATGAAGGTCCAGTCCTGGGCCTCCAAACCACCCTGTCCGGGCTTGATGGTCACGATCGCGTCGCCATGGTCGAACTCCCCGGTAAACCAGCTCGCAAGCTCAAGCTCGTCGATGGCGCGGGATAGGCGCTCCGCCGTGGAGGCGGCCTCCTCACGCAGTGCAGCGGTATCGGGGTCATCGCCCATTTCCTCGGCAAGCTCCAACGCGGCGCGAGCATCGGAAAGCTCACCGCGTGCCGTATCCACGGCGGTGATGTCCTCCTTGGCGCGTGCAATCTCCTCCATCGTGGCGCGAGCGGCATCGGCGTCGTCCCAAAAGCCCGGGGCGACGCTTTTGGCCTCGAGCTCCGTTACGCGGGTGCGCTTCTCGTCCAAATGGAGGTACGACTCGACCTCGCCGAGTCGGTCCGCAAATGCGTCCAACTCGGCAGGCGTTACCTCTAGAGTCTCGGCCATTAACGATTCCTGCCGTGGCAGTACTTGAACTTCTTACCGCTACCGCAAGGGCACAGGTCGTTGCGGCCCACGTTGACATAAGGGTCATCGCTCTCGGACTTGCGGTAGGTCGTCACCTTGCCACCATTGTTAACGGCAGCCGGACCACCCTGGACGGCGGTGCGGGCCTGCACCTGAGCCTGCTTGCGCAGCACCGAATCGCTGTTGTCGCCATCGACCTCGGCGGGACCAGAGAAGTGCGCACCCTTAAGGGCGGGGTCCTCCTTGTGCTCCACAGCCTGCGGGGCAGCTTTGAGCTCGATGCGCAGAACAGTGCGCAGGTAATCCTCGTACATGGTATCGACGAGTATCTGGAACGCGCCGTAGGCCTCGGTCTTATACTCAACCAGCGGGTCGCGCTGGCCAAAGCCGCGCAGGCCGATACCGGTCTTGAGGTAGTCCATTTCCTGCAGGTAGTTCATCCAACGCGTATCGATGACGCGCAGCATGACCTGGGTATTGAGCTCGCGCATCAGGTCCTCGCCCAGGCGCTCGGCCTTCATGTTGTAGCACTTCTCAACATAGGCCAGGACATCGGCGGCCAGGGCCTCAAAGTCCTCGTCGGGGAACTGAGGGGTATCGATATGCCCGGTCAGCTCGACGACCCACTTACGCAGGCCCTCAAGATCGCGCTCGCCCTCGTGGCTGTCCTTGGTGCAGAACTCCTGCACGCAGCGGTACACGGTATCGTGCATGACCTCGGTGATGTGGTCGGTCAGGTCCTTGCCATCCAGAATCTTGTTACGCTCGGCGTAAATGACCTGGCGCTGCTTGTTCATGACGTCGTCATACTCAAGGACGCTCTTACGCATGGAGAAGTTGATGCTCTCGACCTTGTGCTGGGCGCTCTCGACGGCCTTGGAAATGATCTTGTGCTGGATGGGCGTGTCGTCGCCCATATCGGCCGTGACCATCATCTTGGAGACGCGGTCCATCTTGTCGCCGCCGAACAGGCGCATCAGATCGTCCTCGAGCGACAGGTAGAACTGAGTCTCGCCCGGATCGCCCTGACGGCCGGAACGGCCACGCAGCTGGTTGTCGATACGACGGGACTCATGGCGCTCGGTGCCGATAACGGTCAGGCCGCCGGCGGCAAGCACGCGCTCGCGCTCGGCCTTGCAGGTCTCCTTGGCCTCGGCGTTGAACTGCTCGAGCTGCTCGGGCGTGACATCCTCCATGGTCAGGCCCTCGTACTCCAGGCGCTCGCGCACCAGCTCGTCGGGGTTGCCGCCCAGCAGGATGTCGGTACCACGGCCGGCCATGTTGGTAGCAATGGTCACGGCGCCGTAACGTCCGGCCTGGGCCACGATATGGGCCTCGCGCTCGTGGTGCTTGGCGTTGAGGACCTCGTGCGCGATGCCGCGCTTGGTGAGGGCGGCAGACAGCTTCTCGGAGCTCTCGATGGAGACGGTGCCCACCAGGACCGGCTGGCCCTTGGCGTGACGACGCTCAACGTCGTCGGCAACGGCGTTGTATTTAGCCTGAATGGTGCGGTAGACCAGGTCCTCGTGGTCAACACGCTGCACGGGCTTGTTGGAGGGGATGACCTCGACGGGCAGCTTATAGATCTCGCGGAACTCGGCGTCCTCGGTGAGCGCAGTACCGGTCATGCCGGAGAGCTTGTCATACAGACGGAAGTAGTTCTGCAGGGTGATGGTGGCAAGGGTCTGGTTCTCCTCGCGCACGAGCACGCCCTCTTTGGCCTCGATGGCCTGATGCAGGCCCTCGGAGTAGCGGCGACCTTCCATGATGCGGCCGGTGAACTCGTCGACGATCTTGACCTCGCCGTTGGTGACCACGTACTGCTTGTCGCGGTGGAACATGTACTGGGCCTTCAGCGCCTGCTGCAGGTGGTTGACCAGCTGACCGGAGAGATCGGCATAGATGTCATCGATACCCAGGCGGCGCTCGATCTTTTTAAGGCCGCGTTCGGTGGCGGCGATGGTGTGCTTGGCCTCGTCCATGACGAAGTCGCCCGTGGGCTCCACGTCCTCGGTGGCGGTGAGCATGTCATGCGACACGTCCTCGCCGCGCTCCAGGCCGCGCACGGCGCGCGCGAAGTCCTTGTAGGTGCTGGCGGACTTGGTGCCGGCGCCCGAGATGATGAGCGGCGTTCTGGCCTCATCGATCAGGATGGAGTCGACCTCGTCGACGATGGCGTAGTTGTGACCGCGCTGAACACGCTGCTCGGGGCGGGTGACCATGTTATCGCGCAGGTAATCGAAACCGAACTCGGAGTTGGTGCCGTACGTGACATCGGCCTGGTAGGCCGGGCGCTTAAGCTCGAGCGGCATGTTGTTCTGCAGCAGACCGACGGTCATACCCAAGTACTTATAGATACGACCCATCCACTCGGAGTCACGCTTGGCCAGGTAGTCGTTGACGGTGACGACGTGCACGCCCTTACCGGCGATAGCGTTGAGATAGCCGGCCAGCGTGGAGACGAGGGTCTTGCCTTCGCCGGTCTTCATCTCGGCAATGTGGCCCTCGTGCAGCGCCATGGCGCCGATGAGCTGTACATCAAAGTGACGCATGCCCATGGTGCGCTTGGAAGCTTCGCGCACGGTGGCAAAGGCCTCGGGGAGCATGTCGTCGAGCGACTCACCGTTGGCGTAGCGCTCACGGAACTTATCGGTCTGGGCGCGGAGCTCCTCCTCGGTCATCTTCTCAAACTGGGGCTCAAGACCGTTGATCTTGTCGACGATCTTGTAGTAGCGCTTCAGGTCCTTATCGGATCCAAAGGACAGCAGCTTTGACATGAATCCCATGTGGTTTTCCTTTTTGGCCATCGCCCGCGGCATGAAACCTTGGACGAGTTAAACACAGATAAATGTACTTTAGCCAAACAAGGCGCCGCCTATGCGGTCGACACACTCGACCACGTAATAACTACGACAGCCTGCCAAAAAGGGACCGGTTTATTTTGTCAGCTTTTATCTGGGAAAACGCCGTCTCTTTGCCATTTGGCGCAAACCAATCTGCCCCTTCGCACCAACCCGGTGCAATGGGGACGGGTTAGCTTGCACCAATAAAAAGAAAAGGGCCACGCACCCAAACGGATGCGCGGCCCTCATGCCATGAATGCGAGCGATTCCGCGGCGAGCTATTTACTCAGCAGCCTCGGTGGTCTCGGCCTCAGCAGCGGCCTCCTCGACGGGAGCCTCTGCGGGAGCCTCGGCGGCCTGCTTAGCTGCCTCCTCGGCGAACTTAGCGGCACGCTTAGCCTTCTCGGCAGCCTTAGCCTCAGCGGCGGCCTTGCGAGCAGCCTCGGCCTCAGCAGCCTTGGCGGCCTTGGCGGCCTTGGCCTCCTCGGCCTTCTTGAGCTGAGCGGCAGCGGCGCCACCGAACTTGTCGGCGAAGCGCTGGACGCGTCCACCGGTGTCGACGAACTTCTGCTGGCCGGTGTAGAACGGGTGGCACTCGTTGCAAAGCTCGACCTTCATCTCGGACACGGTAGCGTGCGTCTTGAAGGTGTTGCCGCAGGAGCACGTCACCGTGCACTCGACATACTGGGGATGGATACCCTGCTTCATGGTAGGACTCCTTATTGGTCAGGCGCTGGTTACCGATCAGCGCATAAGGCGTCTTGGTTTCCGACCAAGACAACAAACTCGGCTATGGTACCACGGCGCCGCGTGTCCCACAAAAGGTTCACGGTCTTTTCGGAACGACACGAATCTGACCCATCGAAACACATCTCCACCGTTCCTTCAACTGGGAAAATGCCGTCCCCGGGGCCTGAGAAGGGCCCCGGGGACGTTCGACTGACTGCGGGAACGGCCTTTCCGCTCAATGTGTTCGGCTGAGATCGGAAATCAACCAAACTGAACTAGGTTCAGTTGACATGGTTAAAAACGAGGGGCGACGCTTTTGCGTCACCCCTCGTCCCGGCCGGTTGCTTTAGTTGTACACACGGTAGTTACACTTGAACTGGGTTATGTGTCCATAGTTGGAGCGGTACCAACCCGACGTATAGCTGATTGCCTCTGCGCCTAGATAGTCGTAGCCCTTGTTGTAGCGAAGCTGACGGTAGGTCGTGTCGTACTCTGCTACGTAAAACGTGTCTCCAGAGAAGGCTTTGTACCGGTCTTAACCGTCGAAGCCATGTACGCGGGTTCGACATCGCCTTTCTCCCCGTTGAGCGCATAGACGGGTGCCGCGATTCCGCATAAAGCCGTTGCCACGAGGATGGCGTAGACAGCCATGCGCGACGCATTGGACTTCAGCTGTTCAAATAGTTTCATGTCATTCACCTCCTTCGTATGTATCGAGGTATTCCTGCTTGAGCGCCTGCGAGGACGACTTGATCTTTTCCACGAGCGTGCCGGCCTCAATGAAGTAGAACGAGTTGGTGAGGTCTGCCAGGTCGTCGAGTAGATGGCTTGAAATGAGCACGCTGCGTCCCCGCGCCACTTCGCTGCGCATCGCGTCGCAGGAGGTTTTCCGTTTTCCCGGATCGAGGCCGTTCAGCGGTTCATCGAGGATGAGGTACGGGCAATCGGTCGCTATCGCCATGGCAAGCTTTACCTGCTGCTTCATTCCTGTCGAGAGTTTACGGGTCGGCTTGTCGAGATATGGGGAGATTCCGAGGGAGTCGCAGAGCGAGTCGATGTCGGCGGCCGATTTCCACGCCTCCCTAACGAAAACAAGGTGCTCGATGGCCGATAGCGTGGGATAGAGATCCGCGCTGCCCGAAGAGCTCAGGTAGACGAGTTCTGCAAATTCGGCTGATCGACGTTGGCAGATTCCGTCTGCCGCCAGGCTTCCCGAGCGGATGCGGGTGGGAAATTGGCCCGACAGCGCTTCAAGAAGGGTGGTTTTCCCCGAGCCGTTGGGAGCAACGAGGCCCGCCGCCGTTCCCGGGCTCAGGAAAAGCGACCCGATTGAAAGTATCGTCGTGCTTCCGTATCCCACGCTCGCGTCTAGAAGCTCGAGCCCATGGTGCTTTTTCGCGGGTCCAGGCTGTTTGGGGGAACGTGTCGCAACGGCGCCGACCGCAAAAAGGACCGCGACGTATGCCAGGGCCACGGCAAGCATCGATGCGCTGCCTGAACCGGAGCCAATGAATTCTGTCGGGAAGCATCCTACGTAACCCGTTGCCTCGATAGGCGAGAATACGGCCAGCGGCAGGAGATTGAGCGCGGCGTTATGCTCCAGTGCCGAATCGGACAGTAACGGGAATGCCGGGGCCGCGACAAGCAGCGCGGAGGTAAGGGGGCCCGCGAGGACGCGCCTCGTTGCGGTCGATAGGACGGCGGAGCAAACGGATATCAAGGTTCCGCCCGCAAGCAGCGCGAGAAGCAGGGCTGTGAAGACGTTTCCCGCGGTCGTGGTGGTAAGCGCGCCGTCATGGAAGAAGGCGATCGGGTACCCAATTTGCCCGAAGCCGTTTAGGGCCAAGGCGTAAATGCCCCCGGGTGCGAGGCCGGCGAGGAGCATCGCGGTCCCCGCGGCGATTATCGAAAACACGATCTGGATAAGGCGCAGGAATTTGGGCACGGGCGCCTTCGCCGCCAGGGTCGCAGGCCTTGTGGCCCCGAGCAGGAGTATCGACGAGAGAAGGAAGGGGATGAAGGGAAGGAAAGACGGCGCCGTGGCAATGGCGTAAGGCAGGAAGGAAAGGAATGGCAGGTCGTTTGCGGAGGCCGGGATATCCGTGATGCCGGAGCTGCTCAGGGCACGGCAATATGCGAGCGCTGCGTCATTGGTCTCTTGGTCTCCCACGATGGACCCGGATTGGAAGCCTTCGCCCATGAGCGCGTAGTAGCTCTCGGCAGAATCGAGAAAGGCGGCGTCGGTTTGAGCGGCAAGGGCGGCGTTCGCGTATCTTGCAAGCTCCGCGTCATTTTGCTGCTCTGGAGATAGGTCTGTGCCGCTGGCCTGGGGCGCGCGCGTATTGAATGCGTCGACAAAGCTCTGCATGCCCTGTTTCATAAAGAAGGGCCCGTAGATGGGTGAATTGAACGCAATGGGGACGGAAAAGGCTGCAGCGAGAACGAGCGTACAAATCCATACGGCCTTGTCTCTTAGGATTAGTTTGAGAAGAAGTCGACAGTACATTTAGAAGCACCTACGTTCCTCAAAGAATTGTTAGATTAAAAGTAACAGACCGGATGAAGATACGTGCGACGGGGGCGAGGCGAATGGCTGAGCGGTATCGATATGCGGGTTCAACGGTATCACATTGGCCACATAGATTTTTAACTTGCATTTCTACCCGCCCTTTTCGTAGAGTCGCCGATACGTGCTTAGCGCACCCTCGGCGCGTCCGGCAGGCTTTGCGAAATGGGATCCAGGAGACTTCGGCGCAGCATCATCTTGCGGAATGCTTCTAATGAGCCTCCCATCCTTCAAAAACAGAATCTCATCGCACAGCCTATCGACCGAATCCAAGATGTGGGATGACATGATGATGCACGTACCAGAATCGGCCAGCTTCCTGAGAATCTCGGAATGCAAGTCCACCCTGCTGGGGTCGAGCGCGTTCATGGGCTCATCTAATAGAAGGTACCGCGCGCCCGTCGCATACGCAATCGCCAGGGTAAGCTGCTGCTTCATGCCCTGGCTCAGAGTGCGGATCCTCATCTTCGCGAACTCGCCTATCTGCGTTTGTTCCACTATCTCTTCGATATCGCGAGCATGCGGCCACATATCGCAAACCATCTTGAGGTGATCTTCCGCACGCAATCCGGGATACAGCAGCGTCCCCTCACCAGGTGCATAGAAGATCATAGAACGGACCTCTCTCGCACCCGTACCCTGCACCTCATCCAGAACGATGCTCCCGTCCACGCGAGGACCCGGCAAACCTGCCATCGCACGCAGCAACGTCGTCTTTCCATGCCCGTTCGGAGCGACGAGACCGTAGACCGTACCCGGGGCAAACTCAGCGTTCACCGAATCTACGAGCACCTTCTTTCCATAAGAGATCGTCAGCGTTTGAAGGTCAATCATCGAGATCATCCCCTTTCGATCTTTGGAACACTCAGGCGCACCATCAACGGAGATACGGCGCCCAAGACCGCCAGCAGAGCGCCCGATGCGCCGACGACCTCTCCAAAAGGCATCGCGTTCGTCCCTCGCCCAAGGAACCCAATCGTCCCCACCTGGGAAGCGGGATCAAACGAGGCGAATGGAGCCAGCAGCGCGACGCCCATGCCCACGCTTTCAACATGAGCGCTCAACGAACCCAACACCAAGAGAACCGCGCAAACCATTCCGGTGACAACGGGGTTGTGGCTAATCGCTGCTGTCAACGCAGCGACGACGGAAATCACGCCGTATGCCATGACCAGCAACGGAATACTGCACAACACCGCCTCCCCCACCGTGGACGTTGTCGAAGCTCCCGCCCGAATGAGAGCGACGGGATACTCCGATCCACCCGCACCGTTCTTAATCACGGACACAACGACAGCGGGAACCATCGACACCAAAAGCAGCACCAAGCCAAGCAGGAGAGCCAGCGCAACAGCCGTCAGAAAACGCACATGCGCTGTTGCGGGGATCTGGAGAACCAGAAGGGAACGACACTGCAGGTGGGTGCACGCGAGCGATGTGACAACCACGGGCAACAGCAAAAATAAGGAGGGAAGCGCTGCCTGGAGATACGAAAGGAGGATTAATGGGGGCATCTTCGTACTTAACTCGTAAACCTTGGGGTCCGGCAAGCTCGCGATCGACTCAAGCAGAAGGGCGCGCGCCTCCGCACGAGAAGGAGTCTCCGGCTCGATTCCGATCGATTGCAGGAGAGTCGCATCTGCCGCGCCCAGCTCACCTCGAGCGCGCTCGTACGTCGCAAGGCTTCGAAACCCCTCCGCAGGCATAGGCGCGTACACGAAACCCGAAAGAGCATCCCGCATGTCTTCCAGGGCCGCTTTGCCCTCGACGTCCATATTCGCAGCGTTCTGCTCTAGATACCGATCTATTGAACGGAGCTCCCCATCCCTATACCGAACAGCGGAAACGTTATCAGCGTCAGGAAACATCTCGACCAGAGCCGGGGCCAGCATCGTCGTCGACATTGCAATCGCGCATACGGCGAGGGTAGGAGAACGCAGGAGCAGTTTCCCCATCGTTCTTACGTATGCAACGGCGGAGGCACAAGCGCTCGAACGAGTTGCCGTTCTCGATGCAGTGAAGGAACCTCTCTCAAGACAAATCGGGGATATCGGGCACGCGCAGCCGCTCTTTCCAGCAACGCAAAGCAGGCTAATTGCCAGCACCTCGATCCCGATTGCGCATACGAGGGCAATCGCGCCACGCTCGAAGCAAAGTCCAGGCAGATTCACTATCTGCGTTGTCGGGTACGGGCTATAGGCGCCGACGGTCAACTCAGTGTTCGCATACGTAAGGGGATTCAACAGGGCGAACTCACGTAAAGCGATGGATCTTCCGTAATACCCGGGAACCATCGTCACCCCCATCAGGGCACATACGAACACGATTCCAAGCGTAGGGTTATTGGCAATCTTCACGGCAAGGTGAACGACAAGCGAGATGAACGCTGCCACCAAGAATTGCAAGATGGCCGTCTGCGCGAACACCAGCCAAGCCGGTTTGATAACCGGAGTCGCATATTGAATGTAGCCTATCGGATAGAACGGCGAGCCCGGGCCATTCTTCACAAGCGCGGCGATTATCCCTGGAAGATTGATGGCGAGGACGGCAAGCATTGCAAAAACACTCGCCCATACGCTCGATGCAACAAGTCTACCCAGCTCGCCCATCGGTGCCTGGATGATGAGCTTTTCACGTTTGTTAAGACGCGCGGCAAGGAACGAGACGGCAACGGCCGTTGCGACCCATAGCAAGTACTCCTTCGATCCGTCATAATAGGTGTACTCTCCATCCGATATCTGCAGAAACGGAAGTAGGGGAGAGAGCGGTGCCAAGATAAGACGTCCCGCGGCAAGAGGGTACAGAAGCGCGGGCATGCTTGATGAAGAGGTATAGACACCGTCCTCCCCCGCATTCACAAGCGCATCCGCATAGGATGCTGACAATTCCTGCTCAACACGGGTTATTCCCGACTCGAGGTATTCGACCCGTCCGTCGATGCCAGCCGCGCTCCTGAAGACGGGCAGAGCACAAAGAACCATCAACGCAACAACGACAACACAGAGCGACCTGGAGGAGAGAAGCGACCTAAAGATCGCCTTCGAGATTTTGAGCATATTCATCGCCAACCTTAACCTCATCCAGTCGGAACAGAGGGGCCGAACAAAATGCTCGGCCCTTATTACTTGCCGGCAAAGTCAATTTAACATAAACTGTTAAAAAGTAACCTGAGTTTTTTAAATTCTTCGGAGGTTATTATGAGTTCCGACAATCGCACTCCCCGGCTTCATTCCTTCCGCATCGCATGTGCGATAGCCTCTGCGACCCTTTGCGCCACCGCCATCGCACAAGTGGCGTTCTCCTTAAAGCCAGCAATCGAAGTGCTCGACAACCCTGTAATTGCAGACTCCCCCGCGTATCCAGCCCTTGCGATCTCGACATTGGTCCCTGCCGTCATCGGTATCGCTACGACCATCCTCAGCGCCGTTCTCGCGTGGACGATCAAGAGCGGAGACCCCTTCAAGAAAGGGTCTGCGACATGCTTGAAGGTGCTCGGCATTCTCTTCGTTGTTCAAGCTGCCACCAGCCTCTACGCCGGCTCACTCAAAACCTCCGTTTCGATGTTTGGCGGCGAGGGGGCCGTCGGCGCCCAAGAGATCGCTTCATCATTCGATTGGACCTCTCTGGTTCTCGGCATCGTCCTGTTCATGCTTTCCCAGCTCTTCTTGTACGCCCGAGAGCTGTACCTCGACTCCGACGAGATTGCGTAAGGAAACGCCATGCCCGTAATTGTTCGCCTCGACAAGATCATGGCCGAGCGAAAGATTTCCTCGAACGAACTTGCCGAAAGGATTGGAACCACGCCCGTGAACCTGTCCCGTATTAAAAAAGGGCATATTCGCGGCATTCGCTTCAACACACTCGAGCAGCTATGCCTCGCCCTTCGTTGCCAACCCGGAGACCTTCTCGAAGTCATGAGCGAAGAGGATGCCCGAAAGGAGTTCGGACTCGATTGGTCCGCCGAGGATTAGAGGGCGGTCGTACTCGCCCTGCACACGGGGATGCGAATCGGCGAGGTCTGCGGCCTTCGGTGGTGCGATGTGGATTTCGAGACGGGCCTGATCTCGATCAGACACTCGGTGGCGCACGCGAAGGGAATGGGTTCGTTCATCAAGGACACCAAGACCCATGACGCCAGGGGTATCCCCATCGACCCGGTCGGCCTACTCCCCTTCCTGAAGGAGACCCACGAGATCGACTGCGGAAAGCTGCGCTTGCGCGGCCTTACCGGGGCGGTCGAGATCGGGGGCTGCTACATCCTGTCGGAGCCGGGCGCGACCTTCGCGACGACAAGCTATATCCGCAGGGCGTTCAAGACGTTCTCGGAGACCAACGGCCTCATGGGCACCAACGACGAGCTGATCACGTTCCACGGCCTTCGCCACACGTTCGCAACGCAGTGGATCCGCCAAGGCGGCGATATCAAGGCGCTCCAATCGATCCTCGGCCACAAGGACGCCATGGCGACGCTCAACGTCTACGCCGACATCGAGCCCATCTCCAAAATCCATAACATGCTGCGCGCCACGCCGTGCCTTTGGCGCGGGCACCTCGGGCCGAGGGTCGATCCGGGTCCCATGTTCCAACAGAGGATCCAGGAGTCCATCGAGACGCTCCAGGCGTTCGGCTACGGCATCACCGAGCCGGACGACCGAAATATCGCCATACGCGACGTGAAGACGAACAGTTGGCTCTAGCTCACCGAGTACGCGGCAGTGCTGGGCCCATCCCAACTGAGGTCACGGTGGTCCGATAGGGGCGCCGCCCGCGGCATGCGCCGCGGAGCGGTATCCCCTACCGAAGGGCGGGGATGCCCTCCGCTTCCAGTTCGGAATCAGCCGTCGGAGGCGTTCGGCTGACTGCGGGAACGGCCTGTCCGCTCAATGTGTTCGGCTGAGATCGGAAATCAACCCAACACGAGCCGGACACGCGCCAGACGGCTCTTCCCCGTACGGCCTTCCCCCTTACGCTCATGTTGCAGGCATGTAACGCCGCAGCGAGCGCGCCTTTTTTGCGCCAGACAGGTACAATGATGAACACTGTACCGTAGCGGAGCGCCCCGCGCGCGCCGCAATCACGCGAAAGGGTTTCCCATGGCCGAGATCTCGTCCTCCCGTATCGTCATCACCGTCCTTGGCAAGAACCGCCCCGGCATCGTCGCCGGCGTCACCCGTGTCCTAGGCGAGGCCAACGTCGACATCCGCGACATCACGCAGTCCATTATCGAGGACATCTTCACCATGACCATGCTGGCCGATACCGCCGAGTCCAAGCTCGACTTCGCCGAGCTGCAGAAGGCGCTGGCCGAGGCCGGCGAGCTTTCGGGCGTCAACGTGTCCATCCAGCGCGAGGACGTCTTCAACTTTATGTACCGCCTGTAGCGAGCAAGCCGCTGGGGATAGCCTGACGCGCGCATGCCCATGCAAGTCACCCCGATGCGGCCCGGAGAGGAGCGCGCATGGCCTACGACGCCAAGAAAATCTATTACCGCTTCGATGACCACTTGAGCCGCCTGGTTCTGGATTACGAAGCAAGCCGCCAGATTTCGCCTGAGAGCGAAAACCTCTACCACGGCCTGCCGACCGACCCTTATGACGAGGGCCTGTTTGTCGAGCACAATGTCAAGCGCGGCCTGCGCAATGCCGACGGCTCGGGCGTGGTCGCGGGCCTCACTCGTATCTCGGATGTGCACGGCTACAACAAGGTCGACGGAAAGGTCGTGCCCGATCAGGGCAAGCTCACGCTTCGCGGCTACAGCATCGAGGATCTGGTCAACAATGCCCAGGCCGAAAATCGCTACGGCTACGAAGAAGTCGCCTATCTGCTTATCACGGGTTCGCTGCCCAACAAGGAAGAGCTCGACGGCTTTTGCGAGCGCCTGGGCGCCTTTAGACATCTGAGCGACGAGTACGTCAAAGAGTTCCCTATGACCACGGTGTCGTCGAGCATCATGAACGTGCTCCAGCGCGCCGTGCTGCTGCTCTACGCCTTCGATGCCGAACCAGACGTGATCACGCCCGAGCACGAAATCGACGTCGCCATTTCCATGCTCGCACGTCTCCCGCGCATCGCCGCCTTCGCCCACATGGCCTCGATTGCCAAGCTTCGCGGCTCCGAGGTTCACGTGCCGCACCCCACGCCCGGCCTCTCCACCGCCGAGACCATTCTGCAGGTCCTGCGCGGCGGCATGGCGTTCACCCGCGATGAGGCGATGCTGCTCGACGTGATGCTCATGCTGCATGCCGAGCACGGCGGCGGCAACAACTCCACCTTCGCTTGCCGTGTGCTGTCGTCTTCGGCCACCGACCCGTATTCCGCCTACGCCGCGGCTATCGGCTCGCTCAAGGGCCCGCGCCACGGCGGTGCCAACGCCAAGGTCGTGTCCATGCAAGAGGACATCCGTGCGCACGTCTCCAATTGGGAGGACGAGGACGAGGTCGCAGCCTACCTGGGCAAGATTCTCGACAAGCAGGCCTTCGACGGCACGGGTCTCATCTACGGCATGGGCCACGCCGTCTACACGCTCAGCGACCCGCGCGCCGAGGTGTGCCGCCGTTACGCGCGCACGCTTGCCGCCAAGAAGGACCTGGGCGAGGAATTCGCGCTTATCGAGCGCATCGAGCGCCTGGCACCGCAGGTGATGCGTGACCACGGCATGACCAAGCCCATCTGCGCCAACATCGACCTGTACACAGGCTTTATCTACAAGATGCTCGGCGTGCCCGAGACGCTTTTTACGCCGCTTTTCGCCGTCGCCCGCATGGCCGGCTGGTCGGCACACCGCATGGAAGAGCTCTTCTGCGCGCATCGCATCATCCGCCCGGCATACCGTCCGGTGATCGAGCCGCTGGAGTACAAGCCGCTCGCCGACCGCTAAGACGCGGACCGTTATAGAACTCGAGCGTGGCCAGGGCATCACCGCCCTCGGCCACGCTTTTTATGCCAGCAGAAAGGACTGCATCAAATGATTGTGTTTTCCGATATGGACGGAACGCTGTTGACGAGCGATAAGCAGATGAGCGATGCAACCTGGGCGATGCTCGACGAGCTCGCTCAACGCGGGATTGAATTTGTGCCCTGCACGGGACGTCCGCTGTCGGGCATCTTTGAGCCCATACTCGCCCATCCCGCCGTGCACTACGCCGTCTGCGCCAATGGCGCCAGCGTCTGGCAGCTCGACGACGACGTGCCCACCGATACCTCACGTGCTACGCGCATTTTGAGCCGACCGCTCGACCGTGCCATCGCCCACCGCGTCCACAGCATTGCCGCCGGCCACGATGTGACCTTCGATATCTTCGCGGACGGGCAGTGCTTCCTCCCCCGCTCGCTCTACACGCGCTTGGACGAATTCTGCGGCGGCGACCCCCACATCGCGGCTTCGCTCAAGCGCACACGGACACCGATCGACATGGATATCGACAGCAAGATCGACGAGGTCGAGACGCTCGAACGCATCGCCATGTACTGGCACGACCCGGCCGATCGCGATGCCATCGCAGCGGAGCTCGACACGCTCGGAGGCATTGAGGTCACGCGTTCATACGCCATGAATATCGAGGTCATGGGCGAGGGCGCCACCAAGGGAACGGCCCTCACGTGGCTATGCGAGCACCTGGGCGAGCGCCTCGCCGACGCCTGGGCGTTCGGCGACAACATCAACGACATCCCCATGCTGCAAGCAGCGGGCCACGGCATGGCCATGATCAACGCCGAGCCCGAGGACCGCGAGGCCGCCGACGCCATCACCGAATACGACAACGACCACGACGGCGTCGCCCACACCATCATGGCTGCCCTCGCCTAGTCATTAGGGACGTTCTTGAATGACTAGTCGTTGGGGACAGTCTTCTCGAAAAAGCTGCAAGGACTGTCCCCCACTGCCGGCAGAAAAGAAACGTCCCCATCTGCCGGATTAAGCGAGACTCTCCAGCACGCGACGGAGCTCCTGCTGGACGGCGTGGTCGCGGTTACAACCCACCACGCGATCGGCCACCGCCTTGAGCGCGGGACGCGCGTTTTCCATCGCGCAGCCCGTGCCGACAAAGCGAATGATCTCGTAGTCGTTCATCGAGTCGCCAAACGCCATGACCTCGTCGCGTCCAACGTCGTAATGCTCCGCGAGCTGCGCGATGCCCGAGGCCTTCGATACGCCGGGCTGCATGGCATCGATCCACGCGTTGCCCGAAGGCGCAAAAGTAAAGAGCTGGCCGAGTTCGCGCTGTAGTACGTAAGCGCTGTCCATAACGGCACCGTCATCGCAAAAGATACTCGCCTTGATGATATTTACGCTGGGATCGGGCAGCTCCCAAATGCGCTCGGCATTGGGAAGGTCCTTATCGACCTCACGCACGAACTTGCACTCGTCATCGAGCAAGAAGGACTTGGTTCGGTCAAAAAGTGCAAGATGCAGATTGGGAAACGTCGCGACGGCCTGAGCGAGCTTTCGAATCGCCAGGTGCGAATACACCTCGCGGTCTACCATCTTGCCGTCGGCGTAGACCTGGGCGCCGTTAGCGGCGACAAAGTCCATCTTGTCGCGAACGGGCGCAAAGAACTCGCACAGGCGGTCGTAACGACGGCCTGACGATGCGGCGAAATGCACGCCATGCTCGTGTAGCGCCAGAATCAGTTCGTAGGTCTCGGGAGGCACCTGGCCGTTTTCGTCAAGCAACGTGCCGTCCATATCGGATGCAATCAGTTTAAACATAGAAAAGCTCCCTTCGGGCTTGATGGAATCGGACGTATATCCAATTCCAACGTACCCAAAGGGAGCTCAAATAAGACTCCGCGGGCGTAAACGTTACAAGGACCTGGCAAATAGCTCACACATGCTAGAGGTCCTACGGTCGCGACGCCAGGCGACACGCCACCCCGACGGCCAGTCGTTTAAGAACGTCCCCGATGACTAGTCGGCGTAGGTAAAGGTCGTGACGTCGAACATGCCCTCGGGGCGAATGCGGAGCGTCGGGATGACCGGCAGGGGCAGGAAGATGATGCCCATGATGGGGTCGAGCGGCGGCTCGATGCCCATGGCACGCGCCTTGACCATAAAGTCGTCGTGCTGCGCAGCGACATCCTCGGCCGTGCCCTCGCTCATCAGGCCACCGAGCGCCAGCGGAATGCGCGCCACGACCTCGCCGTTGCGCACCAGCACGTGACCACCTTGGCCCACGGCCTCAACGGCGGCCATCATATCGGCGGCGTTGTCGCCCACGACGCACACGTTGTGCGAGTCGTGTCCGATCGTCGAGGCGATGGCACCACCCGTGATGGTAAAGCCGCGCACCCAGCCGCGGCCGATATGCTTGCCAACGAGTCCCAGGCCAGCGGGGCCGTCACCGTCGGCGCCCTCGGCCTGCAGCGACACGCCGCGGCCGTGGCGCTCGATCAGCATAATGCGGCGCAGGCCCTCGGCGTTCTCGGGGCGAACCATGCCCGTGATGGCCTTACCCGGCACCACGTCAATCACGGCCTCGCCCGGCTTAAAGGCATAGTCGAATACGTCGAGCGAAAGCTTCGGCAGCTTAACGGAGGCGCGCAGCTCATCGGCAAGGGCCGCGACCTCGGCCATCTCGGGTGCAATCTCGCCCACAAAAGTGCCGTCCTGTGCCACGAGCGCGCCGGCGGCATACACGCGATGCGGAGCCGTGGCAAACGTCAGGTCATTGAGCACCAGCAGGTCGGCACGCTTGCCCGGGGCAATCGCACCGCGGAGCTCGTGCGGGTCGCGGCAGCCGTGATCCAGGCCAAACGCCTCGGCCGTGGAGAGGGACGCCATAGAGATAGCGACCACGGGGTCGATACCGGCCTCAATCGCCACGCGGCAGGCATTGTCGATCATGCCGGACGCAAGCGCATCGGAAGGAGCGCGGTCGTCGGTCGCAAAGCAGCAACGGCGGGCACGGGCAGGATTCTCCAGCAGCATCGGAGACAGATTGGCCAGGTCATGGCTGCACGTGCCTTCGCGCAGCATCACATACATGCCGCGAGACAGCTTGTCGAGCGCCTCCTCGGGAATCGTCGACTCGTGGTCGGCGATAATGCCTGCTGCAGCATAGGCGTTGAGGTCCTTGCCGGCAACGAGCGGGGCATGGCCGTCGACTTGCTTGGACGGCGTCTGGTTAGCGGCATCGATGCGAGCGCAGGTCTCGGGATCGGCCATAAAAACGCCCGGAAGGTTCATCATTTCGCCCAGGCCAAAGACATCGCCCGGATATTCGGCAAAAAACGCCTGCATATCGGCAGCGGTGATGACGGCACCGGCCTGCTCGTCGGGCAGTGCGGGCACGCACGAGGGCATCATGTACTTGATGGAAATAGGAGCGCGACGACCGTCCTCGATCATAAAGCGCAGGCCGTCGAGCCCCGCCACGTTGGCAATCTCGTGGCTGTCGGCAATGGCAGTAGTGGTACCGCGCGTCGCCGCCATGCGCGCATACTCGGCAGGGCGGATGTTCGAAGACTCGATATGCAAGTGTCCGTCAATAAAACCGGGGGCAAGATAGCGGCCCTGGCAATCGATGACCTCGGTAGCCTCATACGTACCGGCGGCATCGTCGCGACCATCGTAGAGCACACCGACGATCACGCCATCCTTGACGGCAACACTACCGGGCGCTACGCGTTGGCCGTACACATCGACGATCTGCGCGTTGGCAAACAGCGTGTCGACGGGCACGCGACCCTCGGCGGCCTCGATCACAGACCTCATGACCTCAACGGACATACATACTCCTTTAACCGTAGAAAAAAGCTGCGGAGCGGACAGGCCTTCACCGCAGCAAACCAATAGCCATTGTATGCCCAAAAGGAGGCCTCCGATAACACCCCTTCCGCTTAACGGCACACGCCGCATGGCGCAATGGGAACAGGTTGCTTTGCGCCAATGACAAGGAGTGTCCCAAAGTGACAACAACGGGAGCGCCGATGTTTTGGCAACGACAGCGAGCGGGCCGCATTTGTGACAAGGTGACGTGAAACAAAAGGGCGCTGACCTTCTGGTCGCGCCCTTGAAGTTGAACGTCAGATTGTCCAAATGCGGCCCGCGCAGCGTCGGCCGGTCCGCCGTTCGGCAGAACGGCGGACCTAAATCAACTTAAAGCCCTTGCGCTTGCCTACGGAGAGGGTGTCGCCCAGCTTGAGGGCGCTGGGGTCGATGTTGTAGCTCTTGGGAGCCACGGCCTTGCCGTTAATCTTGACACCGCCGCCGTCAATGTCGCGACGGGCCTGGCCGGCGCTGGCCGAAAGACCCAGGTCCTTGAGCAGGCCGGCGAGGTAGATTTGGCCCTCGTCGTTGACGGTCAGCTCAACATGCTTCTCGGGGAAGTCGGCGAGCTGGCCCTCCTTGAACACGCGGTCGAACTCGGCCTGGGCCTCGTCGCCGGCACCGGCGCCGTGATAGGTGTCGCACAGGTCGCGGCCCAGAGCGCGCTTGAGCTCGTAAGGGTCGGCGGAGCCGTCGGCCAAAGCAGCGTCGATCTTGTCGACCTCGGCCGGGGTGAGCGAGCTCGCCAGGCGGTAGTACTTGCCAATCATCTCGTCAGGGATAGACATGGTCTTGCCGAACATATCCTTGGGCGCGTCGGTCAGGCCGATGTAGTTACCGTAGGACTTGGACATCTTACGGACGCCATCAGTGCCCTCGAGCAGCGGCATGGTGAGCGCGATCTGGGGCTCCATGCCCATCTTCTCCATGAGCTCACGGCCGGCGAGCAGGTTGAAGAGCTGATCGGTGCCGCCCATCTCCACGTCGGCCTTGATCTGCACGGAGTCGAAAGCCTGCATCACGGGATACAGGAACTCATGCAGGGCGATCGGCGTCTGAGACTGGTAGCGCTTGGTAAAGTCGTCGCGCTCGAGAATACGGGCGACGGTGAACTTGGAGCACACCTGCAGCAGACCGGCGAGATCCATCGACAAGATCCAGTCACCGTTGTGCACGATGGTTGTCTTCTCGGGATCCAGGATCTTCATGGCCTGGCTCACGTAGGTCTCGGCATTGGCCTCGATCTGCTCCTGCGAAAGCTGCGGACGAGTGGAGTTCTTGCCCGAGGGATCGCCAATCAGCGCGGTACCGTTGCCGATGATGAGGGTGACGTTGTGGCCCAGGTCCTGGAACTGACGCATCTTGCGCAGCGGCACGGCATGGCCAAGGTGCAGGTCGGGGCTGGTGGGATCGACGCCGAGCTTGATATTGAGGGGCTCGCCCTTCTCAAGCTTCTTGCGAAGGTCGGCCTCGGGAACGATCTGCGCGGCGCCCGAGGTGATGATACGCATTTGCTCGTCAACAGACAGCATTGGGTATCCTCCTTTTGCTATAGCACCCTCGCCGAAAACGGCGGTGCTGGAAGTCCATAAACTCTCTTATGATAACAAACTGACGCGACGCGGCGCCTACGACAGGAAAATCCTCGTCCTGCCGCAAGCGTCGATGGCAACTGGCAGACGCGTGCCGTCACGCTCGACCAGATAGCGCACCTGCCGAC